>JBBPZA010000026.1:0-19937 GCA_038199375.1 Solirubrobacterales bacterium
CAGGCGGTCGGCTTCGTTGTAGGCCGCCACGATCACGATCACGTCTGACGTCATCCGCGGGGGGTATTGTGCCCGCCCATGCCCGACATCCCTGCGCACATCACCGGCACCGTGTGGAAGATCGAGTGCAAGGTCGGCGACTCGGTGGCCGAGGGCGACACCGTCGCCGTGCTCGAATCGATGAAGATGGAGATGCCGGTCGAGGCCGAGGACGAGGGTACCGTCAAGGAGATCCTCTGCGAGGAGGGCCAGGCGGTCAGCGAGGGCGACACGCTCGTCGTCCTCGAGTGATCGGCCGCGCACCTCCGTCCACCTCCACGCCGCCCCTCGCATGACCGAGCTCGTCGGCGTATCCTGCCCCATCTCCACGCCGCCCCTCGCATGACCGAGCTCGCCGGCGGGCGACTGCGCCTCGACCACCCGAGCGAACGGGTCGCCCGGCTGACGATCGCCAACCCCGCCAAGCGCAACGCACTCGACCACGCGATCCTCGACGCGATCGCCGAAGTCGTGCCCTCCCTCGACGCTCGCTGCCTGCTGCTGACGGGATCGGATGGCATGTTCTCGGCCGGCTACGACATCGGCGACATCCCGGCCGAGGTCTTCGCCCAGGAGGCCGAGCGGCTCGTCGCCCACCCGTTCAGCGGGGCGATCGCGGCGCTGAACGCCTACCCGTACCCGACCGTGGCGGTGCTCAACGGCCACGCCATCGGGGGTGGCCTGGAGGTCGCCGTCTCGTGCGACTTGCGCCTCGCCGCGGACGGGATTCAGCTCGGCATGCCGCCCGCCAAGCTCGGGCTCGTCTATTCCCACACCGGGCTGCAGAGGTTCATCGAGGTCGTCGGAGCGCCACGCACTCGCGAGATGTTCCTCGTGGGCCGACGCGTCGACGCACAGGCGGCCGAGCGCTGGGGCCTGGTCAATCAGGTCTTCGCGCCAGAACGCCTCGAGGCAGAGGCGCTCGCGCTCGCCGCGGAGATCGCCGGCAACGCCCCGCTTGCGCTCCAGGGCAACAAGCGCCTGATCGCCGAGCTGCTCGCGGCCGACCACGCGCGCGATCCCGAGGTGGAGCGCGAGCTCGTCGAGATTCGCCGCGCGTGCTTCGAGAGCGAGGACTTCAGCGAGGGAGTGCGCGCCTTCGCCGAGAAGCGTGCTCCCCGCTGGCAGGGTCGCTGAGGACCTCCCGCTCTACTCCGGCAGTCGCGCGCCCGTTGCCAGCGGCACGCGCCCGGATCGGCATAGCCCGTCATGCTTTTCAGGCGGCTAGCCAGTTCTCCCTAGCGAGATGTATAGTCGTACATCATGCGACGGACCCAGATCTACCTCGACGAAGACCAAGCGGCGCGACTCGATGGGCGGGCGGCCGCCGAGGGTGTTACGCGCTCGCTGGTGATCCGCCGGGCAGTCGACGACTACCTGGAGCACGATGAGGCGGCGTGGCGGGCGCAGTGGGACAAAGCGGTCAGGAAGACCGCCGGCATCGCCCGCCACCTCCCAGAAGGGGCCGCCTACGTTGAGGCGCTTCGTGCTGCGGACGTCGACCGGCTTCGGGGATTCGAGTCCTGAGGATCGTCCTCGACACCAGCGTGCTCATCGATCACCTCCGCACGGAAGCGCTCGCGACCGAGTACATCGCCAAGCTCGAAGACCGGCCGTCGTGCTCGGAGATCAGTCGGGTCGAAGTGATCCAAGGGTTGCGATCCGAGGAGCGGCGGACAGCGGAGGCGCTGTTTGCGTTGATCGACTGGATCCCTGTAAGCGAAGCCGTCGCCCGTCGCGCCGGGGATCTGGGGCGCCATTGGCGGCGCAGCCACCCGGGGATCGGCGTCGCCGACCTCGCCGTCGCGGCCACAGCGGAGCACATCGGCGCCACCCTTGCAACATGCAACGTCAAGCACTTTCCCATGTTCCCGGACCTTCGTATGCCGTATTGAGGCGCGACCGTGCGCTACTGGGATCGAAGGCGGCGTGCGTCGTCGCGCTGACCCTCGGCGCTCGCCACGAGCGCGCGAGATAGGAGGCGGACGTCCCCGCCGGCCCTGCCGAGCATCCTCGCCCTCCCCGATCAGAATGAGGCAGTCACGTCAGCAGCGTCACCACGCCGGCAAGGACGAACGCGCCCGCCCACAGGGCCTCGGTGTTGATCCACGCCCTGCGGAGGATCGCCACCCCAAAGCGGTCGTAGACGACCACGGCGACCACGGCCATCACCAGCAGCATGGCTCCGACGTGCACCAGGATCGCCAGCGCGCTCTGCGGGATGGAGAGAACGTCCAGGCGCACGTCGGAGGCCGCGTGGTCGTGGGCCTGAGCGTCGCCCGCGCCGGCGCCGATGAGCACCGGGGCGACCATGAGCCCGGCGCCGTGCGCGCTTGACATCAGGAACGACCACAGGGTCAGCTCGCGCCGGTTGACGCGCGCCTTGACCCAGCGCGGATGCGCCCGCGGCTTGGCGAAGCGAAAGAGCCCGAAGGCGATGAGCGCGACGGAGGCGCCGACGTGCAGCACGCTGGTGTCGGCCACCACGCCGAGGCCGAGTACCAGCACGGCGACGACGGCGATCGACGCCTCGTGGCCGAGGGCGATCGGCGGAAGCGCACGAAGCACCGCGCGCCGGTCACCCTCCTGAAGCCCGAGGCTGACCGCGAACAGCCAGCCCATCGCGGGGTTGAGCCCGTGGTAGGCCCCCAGGAGCGCCATGAGCGCCCACGGCCACAGGCCGTCCATCGTCGCCGCCGCCTCGCCTGACCGCGTCGCTCGCGCCTACCGCGCGCCGCTCGCCGTCGCGCCCCTACTTCCCGTTCGACGGGAAGCAGTAGGAGTCAGACGACGCGTCGCCCCCCTCGAGGCGGATCTGGTGCAGGCGCTCGCCGTGGAACTCGAGGAACAGGTCGGGGTCGATGGTCAGCCCGCCACCCTCCGGGGCGTCGAGCCCGACCAGCCATCCCTCGAGGCCCGCGGGGTAGAACTGGGCGTCCCAGGACGCGTAGAGCGAGTTGGTCAGGTACACCCGCCGGCCGTCGCGGCTGACCTCGAGCATCTGCGGGCCGCCGTTGAGCGGCCCGCCGCTCGCCGGGTGAGCGGCGCGCGAGACGATCCCGCCGATGCGGATCGAGCCCGACTCGCGCGGCTTGCGCGGATCGGTGACGTCGAAGCGCTTGAGCTCGCCCGTCCCCCAGCAGGAGATGTAGAGGTCGCGGTCGTCGACCGAGAGCCCGATGTCGGTGATCAGCGGCGGCACGGCGCCGAAGGGCTTGAGGAGCTCGGGGAGCTGGTCGGCTTCGGCCGGCTCGGCCGGGATCGTGATGACCTTCTCGGCCTTGAAGCTGCCGTCGTCGGCCTTGCTCCACAGCCACACCGACGCCGAGAGGTCGGCCGTCGAGGTGACCACGCCCACGAAGCCGTAGGTCTTGCGCGGGTCGTGGGCGGGACGCAGCTCGAGCACCATCTGGTGCTCGGGACCGAGGTCGATCTCCTGGCGGTGGGTGCGCTTCTCGAGGTCCCAGATGTGGAGCTTGTGCCCGTACTTGTTGCCGAGGAGCAACTCGCCCACGAGCCCGTCCTCGACCATCTTCGGGGTTCCCCACTCGCTGGTGATCGCGGTCCCGTCGAGCAGGTGCCACCAGAAGTCGTAGGCGAGCTCCTGCGGGCCGCGATCCTCCTCCCACTGCCCCTTGACGTCGAAGGACTCGTGGTCGAGCAGGAAGATCCCGCCCGGCCCGTCGCCGTCGGGGTTGCCCAGCGCGCTGACGTAGATCCCGTCCGGGCCGCAGTGGATGGTGTGCGGGCGGCTGTAGCCGGCCTTGCGGGCGATCTCGTCGGCCTCGATGACCTTGACCAGCTTGGGCTGCGTGCGGTCCTCCTTGACGTCGATGACGTGCAGGCGCGAGGAGCGAAGGCCGGGCACCAGCAGATACCGGCGCTCGACGTGCGGGTGCGGCGCCCACGGGCACAGCGCCGAGGAGCACGCGTTCCAGCCGAAATGGTGGAGCTCGTCGCCGATGTTGGGCATGTCGAGGCGCCCGATCGCCTGCCCGTAGGTGGAGGAGTCGCGATCGAAGTCGACGACCGAGAGCGCATCGGGGGCGCCGGCGCCGTTTGCGGCGGTGTTCAGCGTGACGACGTAGCCGAGCTTCTCACGCTCGGCGGCGGCGGCGTCGGCCGGCGAGGGATAGAACGTCGGGTCGGGCTTGATCGTGGCCACGGGACCTCCGAACGGTCGACAGGGGAGCGGCGGCGAATCATCGCAAACCGGGTCGGTGTTCGGGCTTGGGCCCGGTCCACTGCTTCAAGGGGTCACCATTCGACGGGGACACCGTATTCGCGCAGCACAGCATCTCTGGAGATCAGCGAAGCCTCCTCCACGATGGCTTGGGCGACGAGGAGCCGGTCGAACGGATCGCGGTGCTTCCATGGCAGCGCCTCGACCGCCTGGGCGTGCTCGATGCCGATCGCCAGAGCCACGGCTCCAGTGTCCAGGAGCAACGGGACGAACCCCTCGGGCGCCTCGAGCTTGCCCAGTGACCGCTTGACCGCAATCTCCCAGACGACGGCCGCACTCAGCAGGACCTCGTGGGCGGGGTCGCTCAGCAGCTCGCCGGCCTGCGGGCTCAACCGGTCATCGTCGGCCAGCAGCCAGAGGAGGGCGTGCGTGTCCGGCAGCAGCCTCAACGGGCGCCAAAGGCGTCAGCGATGTCTGAGGGCAGTTCGTCGAAGTCTTCGGCCATGCGGACCTTCCCACGCCACGCCCCACGCACGCTGGCAAGCGATCGCGGCTCCTCCTCGATCGGAACCAGGCGTACGACGGGCTTTCCGTTTCGCTGGATGACGACCTCCTCGCCCGCTTCGGCCCGTTCCACGAGCTGGGAAAGGTTGGTCTTCGCCTCGTGCATGCCGACCCGCGCCACGCCACCATTCTACCAGAGCTAGCTAGGCTAGCTAGCCTCCTCTCCACGGGTAGCGGCTCAGCCCAGCAAGGCCGACACGTCGACCGGTGAAGTCGCAACGTCGGTAGCGATCTGCTCACCGTCGCTGTAGCGCTTGATCTCGCTGTATCCCGTGGCGCTCGGGCGACGGTGTACGTCGACCCCGCGCGCGGGCACGTCGACGATCCAGTACTCGGAAACGGCAGCGCCGGCGTAGCGCAGCGCCTTCATGGCGTCGTGGCGTTGCGTGGTCACGGCGACCTCGATCACCAGCGCCGCGGTCGAAGGCTGGCGACCGCGAGGCAGCACATCGATGACCATGAGGTCAGGCAGGAAAAACCCGCCCTCGACGAGCAGGAGATCCTGCACGCGTACTTCCCGTTGCCCGACGGCACGCACGAAGTGCCGTGTGAGCCACGCGACGATCTCGCTGTGCGCGGCTCCCGGCGGACTCACGTCGATGAGCACCCCGTCGACGAGCTCCACTCGATCCTCCTCGCGCAGAACGCCAACCTCCACCATGCGACGCACATCCTCGACCGACAGACGATGGAACGCAGTCTCGGCGCAGAGCATTGGCGCAGCCAGGCTAGCGACACCCGCGGCACGTGTCACGTCGTCCCGGCCGCCCGCTCAGCTGCCCGGCTGACCGCCCCGCCGACCGCCTCGACGAGCGGCCCCCACACCGGGGTCCCGTACCGGAAGAGCCGCCAGTGCAGTCCCGAGCATCGATCTCCCGACATGCTGAGAGCGTCGTCGCGAGCACTGTGACAAGACAAGACGCACCCGTGACGACTTCGTGCCAACGCACCGTCCGACTCCATCCCTAAGGTCGCGCGCGTCAACTACCGGAGGTGCCGCGCCCGAGATGCCGCCGCTCATCACCCGCGACGAGGCTCTGCTCCTCGGCGAGCTGACCGACCACGCCCAGATCGAGGCGCTCATCGAGCGTGCGTGGCGCGTGCGCGTCGAGCGCTTCGCCGACTCGACCGACATGTGCTCGCTGGTCAACGCCAAGTCGGGGGGGTGCGCGGAGGACTGCGGGTTCTGCGCGCAGTCGCGCTACGCCGAGGCCGAGACGCCGATGCACGCGATGATGGAGCCCAGCCAGATCCTCGAGCACGCGCGGGCGGCGGAGGCCGCCGGCGCGCACCGGTTCTGCATGGTGACCCAGGGCCAGGGGCTCTCCAAGCGCGACTTCGAGAAGGTGCTCGAGGGAGCGCGCCTGGTGGCCGAGCAGACTAACCTCAAGCGCTGCGCGTCGGTCGGGCACATATCCGCCCAGCGCGCCCGTGCGCTCAAGGACGCCGGGATCCAACGCGTTCACCACAACGTGGAGACGGCGGAGTCCTACTACTCCGAGGTCTCCTCCACGGTGCGCTACGAGGGGCGCCTGCGCACGATCGACGCGGTGAAGGAGGCGGGCCTGGAGACCTGCGTCGGGGGCATCCTCAACCTCGGGGAGACGCCCGAGCAGCGCGTCGAGATGGCCTTTGAGCTGGCGGCGATCGATCCGACGAGCGTTCCCATCAACCTGCTCAACCCCCGGGCCGGGACGAAGTTCGGCGACCGTGAGCAGATGGACCCGTGGGAGGCGGTCAAGTGGATCGCGATCTTCCGGCTGATCCTCCCGGATGCGCTGTTCCGGCTGTGTGGCGGCCGGGTCGAGAACATCGGCGACCTGCAGCGCATCGCTGTGAAGGCCGGAATCAACGGGGTGATGATGGGCAACTTCCTCACGACGTTGGGTAACACGCCCGAGGAGGATCGCGAGATGTTCGAGGAGCTCGGTCTCAACGTCGCGCGCCAGCCCGACAACGGCGCCAACCCGCGGCCCGACAACCGCGACGGATGGCTCGAGGGCACGACCCCCGACCTCGTCGAGGACCATCTCGAGGAGGCGGCGCCGACCATCGAGGTACGCCTTTGGGATCCCTCCTCCCAGCTTCGCTTCAAGCGGAAGGAGACCGTGCCCGACAGGCCGGATGGCGCCCCGAACGTCTACCCCGCGCACGCGGGCTAGGAGACCGGCATGACCGCTTCCCCCTCCCCTCCGCCCGACCCCCCGACCGCGCGCCTTCTGGAGGCTCGATGACCGAGATCGACGAACGGCTGGAAGAGCTCAAGGGCCTTGGCCTCTACCGGCGCATGCGGATGGTCAGCGGCCCGCAGGGGCCGCGCGTCGTGCTCGACGGGAAGCCCGTCCTGCTCCTTTGCTCGAACAACTACCTCGGCCTCGCCGACCACCCCCGGGTGCGCCAGGCCGCCGCCGACGCCGCCATGCGGTGGGGCGCGGGCGCCGGCGCATCGCGGCTGGTGTGCGGCAACATGACGATCCACCGTCGCCTCGAGGAGCGACTCGCGGCCTTCAAGGGAACCGCTGCCTGCCTGCTCTTCGGCTCGGGGTACCTGGCCAACGCGGGCATCGTCGCCGCGCTGGCGCGCGAGGGCGAGGTCGTCTTCTCCGACGAGCTCAACCACGCGTCGATCGTCGATGGCTGCCGGCTGGCTCGGGCGGAGACCTTTGTCTACAACCACGGCGATGTCGAGCACCTCGCCTGGGGCGTGCGTCAGGCGGGCGGGCGTGCGGCGCTCATCGTCACCGACGGCGTGTTCTCCATGGACGGCGACGTCGCGCCGCTCGAGGAGATCGTCGAGCTCGCCCACCGCCATGACGTCCGTGTGATGGTCGACGACGCGCACGGAACGGGCACCCGCGGTCCCGGGGGTCGCGGGTCGGTCGCCGCCGCCGGCCTCGACGGCGAGGTCGACGTGATCGTCGGCACGCTGAGCAAGGCGCTCGGCGCCTACGGCGCCTTCGCCTGCTGCGACGCGCGCATGGCGCAGTACCTGGTCAACAGCGCCCGTCCGCTGATCTTCTCGACCGCTCTGCCACCCCCGGCTGTGGCCGCCGCGCTGGCCGCCCTCGAGGTCCTCGTGGAGCAGCCGCGGCGGGTGGAGAAGCTCGACGCCAACGCGGCGACGCTGCGCTCCGAGCTGGCCCGGGAAGGCTTCGACGTCACCGGCTCCGAGACCCAGATCGTCCCGATCGTCGTAGGCGACGCAGAGCTGGCCATGGGCGTGTGCGAGGAGGCGATCGGCATGGGCGTCTTCGCACAGGCCATCCGCCCGCCGACGGTCCCCGCCGGCACCTCGCGCCTGCGCCTGGCGGTGATGGCGTCGCACTCGCGCGACGAGCTGCGCGACGCCGCCCGCTCCCTCGGCCGCGCCGCGTTGCGCGCCGGCTTTCGCCCCGCCGCCGCGGCGCCGATGCTCGCGGTCCGCGACGGCTCCCACGACCGGCCCGGACTTGATGGGGCGTCCGCGCCCTTCGACCACGAGCAGGTCGCCCGCGCCGCCTGACCGCAGCCTGCGCGGCCTCTTCGTCACCGGCACGGACACCGGCGTCGGAAAGACGGTCGTCGCCGCGGCGATCTGCGCCGTCCTGCGCGCGCGGGGCGAGCGCGTCGCAGCGTTCAAGCCCGTCCTTACCGGCCTGGACGAGGCGGTCGATCCCGGCTGGCCGCCCGACCATCAGCTCCTTGCGGGAGCGACCGGTGGCGAGCCCACCCGCGTCGCGCCGTATCGCTTCGGTCCGGCTGCATCGCCGCACCTGGCGGCGCGGCTCGCGGGCGCAGCGCTTGAGCCGCGCACGATCGTGGCGGACGCTCGCAGGGAGGGCGAGTGCGCTGACGTTCTCATCGTCGAGGGCGTTGGCGGTCTGCTGGTGCCCCTGACGCTCAACTACTCGATCGCCGACCTAGCCCGCGACCTCGCCCTGCCGCTCCTCGTCGTCGCGCGCCCTGGCCTGGGCACGATCAACCACACGCTGCTCACCCTCGACGCCGCGCGGGCGCGCGGACTCGCGATCGCTGCGGTCGTCCTGACGCCGTGGCCGAGCGACCCAACCGACGTGGAGCGCTCGAACCTGGAGTCGATCGCCGATCTCGGCAGGGTCGAGATCGCGACGCTCGAGCGGGTCGAGTGCGGCGACCCGTCGCTTCTGGCCGTGTCGGCGGACCGCCTGCCCATCTCGCGGTGGCTCGCGGCGCCATAAAGCCTCGAGCGCCGGTGCGTGACACGCAGGCGTTCTGCCGTCCCGTCTCGGCGCCACCACGCGTTCCGCCCCGAGCTCCACCGCCCCACCGAAGCGTCGCCGTAGTTGACGGCTCGCCCGTCGGACCCCGTCCACCCTAGTAAACTGTAACATTATGGACACATACTCGATCAGAGGGCTGGCGCGTGAGCTGGGCACGAGCGCGCCGCGCGTGAGCCGGGCGCTGAAAAAGCTCGGCATCGAGCCGAAGACGGTCGGGACTCGGGCTGCGCTGACGCCCGAGCAGGCTTCGAAGGTACGACGCCGGCTGGGGGTGGTGCCCCCCGCACCGGGCCTTACCAGGTCGCAGACACAGGTCCTCGCCGCGTTGTCGCGGGCACCGTTGGGGGTGCGATCTGCTCGCGCGCTCGCCGCGCGAGCCGGCGTCTCGCCGACCGTCGCCAGCCGCACGATCTCGGAGCTGTGCGCACAGGGCTTGGTCACTGTGAGTCGCGAGCGGGTGGTGGAGGGCACGGTGCGCGACGCGCGGGTGATCCGTGCGAACTACGCCGGCGAGCGCTACGCGCGTCTGGCGGGGCATCTCGCTCGGGTGGCTCTGCCGTCCGCGCGGCCACAGCGTGCGCCGACACGAGTGCCGAGGCGGCTGGCGCATCTGTTCTGGAACACCGCCCCCTCGCAACTTGACGCGCGTCGCGCGGGCGGATACATCGCGCGACGCCTCCTGACGACTGGGGACATGGAGGGCCTGGCCTGGGCCGCCGGGGCACTCTCAGCCGCGCACTGGCGCCACGGAGCGCAGGCGCGCGGCTTGCCCGCGCCCATGCGCGCCTTGGCGCTGAACCTCGCCGCCGCGGGCGAGGCGCCGTGAGCCAGTCCAGGCTCTCGAACGGGCTCAGGGAGCTGCTGCAACCTGATACCGCCCAGGCTTGGGAAGCGCTCGCGCCCGAGTTGCCGGCTGAGCTCTACCTCGTCGGGGGAACGGGCGTGGCCGCCCACCTGGAGCACCGCCGCAGCCGCGATCTGGACTTCTTCTATCACCAGAGCGCTGTCGATCTCGACGCGTTAGCAGGGCGCCTGAGCCGGCTCGGGCGCTTTGAGATCACTCAACGCGCGGACGGCACCGTCGGCGGCGTGCTCGGCGCCACGCGGATCCAGGTGCTCCATGCCGACGAGGTCCGCCCCCAACGCCGGCTGGAGCCGAGTGTGCCGATTGCCGGAATGCGCGTGGCCGGCATCGGAGACCTCATGGCCACCAAGCTGGCCGCCGTCACCGGCCGCGGCGAGCTGCGCGACTACTACGACCTCATGGCAATAGAGCAGCGCACAGGCCGCAGCGTCGAAGAAGGCCTCGGCCTGTTTCTGACCCGCTATGAGCCCCCCGAGCCGGCCGCGCAGGCCATCGAACGGATCGTCACCGCGCTCGGCTACCTCGATGATCTCGACGACGACGACCTCGTGCCCGCCGCCCGCCAAGACCTCGCCCGCTACTGGCAGCAGCGCCAACCCGCCCTCCTTGCCGCCACGAGCCGCTACGGGGTGGCGCGCGCCCGGGCGCGCCGCCCGGCGAGCTGACGTCCTACCCCATATCGTTGTCGTTGCTCTTTGGCAGCCTGAAGGCTCGTCAGTTCGTCGCATTTTCAAGCCGCGCCGCCGCGATCGCGGCCTGCCCGTAGGCGATCCCGCCGTCGTTGGGAGGCAGCCGCTCGGGGACCAGGACCCTCAGTCCTGCCGCATCGAGCCTTTCCGCGCACGCCGTGAGGAGCCGCCGGTTCTGGAACACGCCGCCGGAGAGGACCACCGTGTCGAACCCGCCGCGATCGGCGAGTACTCGGCACGCGAGCGCGGTGGCCTCCGCCAGTCCGTTGTGGAAGCGGGCGGCGACGGCAGGTACCGTCGCGCCCGTCTCGAGATCGGCGAGGACGTCGCTGATCGTCGCCCGAGCGTCGAGGACGAGCGGCGCCCGGCCCTCGGTCGCCGCACGCGTCGCTTTGCCCTCGCCCGCCCGGCCCTCGGTCGCCGCGCGCGTCGCTTTGCCCTCGCCCGCCGGGCGGGCCTCCGGCCCGAGCGTCGCGTCGCCCGCGCGAGGAACGACCGGCATCGAGTAGGCGCCGCGCTCACTTTCGTCGCAGGCCGCCTCGAGCTCGACCGCCGCCTGGCCCTCAAAGTTCACGCGCGCGCGAGAGCCGCACAGCGCGGCCACCGCGTCGAACAGCCGGCCCACGCTCGTGGTCACCGGCGCGAGCTCGCTCGCCGCCACCGCCGCGACGGCATGCCACATTGCGGGGTCGACTTCGGCGACCAGCGTCGCCGGCAGCGCCGGCTCCTTCCCGAGCGCCTCCTGCAGCCACGCGCAGGCCATCCGCCATGGCTCGCGGACGGCGCGGTCCCCGCCGGGCATCCGCACGGGCCACAGCCACCCCGCCCGCTCGAAACCCTCGAGGTCGCCGACGAGCAGCTCGCCGCCCCACACGGTGCCGTCCGTGCCGTAGCCGGTCCCGTCGTAGATGGCGCCCAGCGCGGGGCCGCGCTCGCCGTGCTCCGCGAGGCACGCCGCGAGGTGGGCATGGTGATGCTGAACGCCGACGTAATCGACCTCGCCGCGCTCGAGCGCTTCGTTGGTCGACAGGTAGTCGGGATGCAGGTCGTGGGCGACGACCTCGGGCGCCACGGCGAACAGGCGCTCGAAGTGCTCGATCCCTTCTCGGAAGGAGCGAAGGGTCTCCAAGTTCTCGAGATCGCCGATGTGATGGCTCACCCACGCGCGCCGTCCCTTGGCGACGCAGAACGTGCTCTTGAGCTGTGCCCCGTAGGCGACCAGCGGCCGCGGCGAGGCGAGCGGGAGGTCGAGGCTCGCCGGCACGTACCCGCGCGAGCGACGGATGACCAGCGGCGGGCGGCCCGGGATCGCCCGAACGACGGAGTCGTCCGTTCGTATGTGGATCGGCCGGTCGTGGACGAGGACAAGGTCCGCGATGGCGGCCAGACGCCGAAGGGCGTCCTCGTCGCGGTAGGCGATGGGCTCGTCGGAGAGGTTGCCGCTGGTCATCACGAGCGGCAGGCCGACATCGGCGAGGAGGACGTGGTGCAGCGGCGAGTAGGGAAGCATCACGCCGAGGTCCGGAGACCGCGGGGCCACCGACGGGGCGACCGGCGCCCCCTCGCGCCGCCGCGCAAGCACGATCGGCCGCTCGCGACCGACGAGCAGCCGCTCCTCCTCCTCGCTCAGTTCGACGAGCGCGCGTGCCGCCTCGAGGTTGCCCGCCATCAAGGCGAAGGGTCGGTCCTCGCGGTGCTTGCGCGTTCGCAATCGCGCCACCGCCGGCTCGTCGTCGGCCCGGCAGGCCAGGTGGTAGCCGCCGATCCCCTTGAGCGCGAGGATCGCCCCGTCGAGCAACGCGCGCGCAGCGTCGGAGAGAGCGGCGTCGCCGTTCCCTGCGTCGATGCCTGCGGAGGAGGTGGCGACGCCGCCGGCCGGCGCCATCAGCCGCACCGACGGGCCGCACACGGGGCAGGCGTTCGGCTCGGCGTGGAAACGGCGGTCGAGTGGGTCCTCGTACTCGGCGCGGCACGCCGGGCACATCTCGAAGCCGGCCATGGTCGTGAGGGGACGGTCGTAGGGAACGTCGCGCACGATCGTGAAGCGGGGGCCGCAGTCGGTGCAGTTGACGAACGGGTAGCGGAAGCGCCGGTCGCCGGGGTCGAAGAGCTCTGCCAGGCACGCTTCGCACGTCGCCGTGTCCGGCGAGACGAGGGCGAGCGGCTCGCCCCCGCGCGCGCTCGCCACGATCCGGAAGCCCTCCTGCGCCTCGGGAGCCCGCTCCTCGGACGCGATCCCCTCGACGCTCGCCAGCGGCGGCGCTTCGGCCGGCAGGCGGGCGAGGAACGCCTCGACCGCAGGCGAAGCCCCTTCCGCCTCGACCACCACGCCGCGCTCGTCGTTGAGCACGTAGCCGTCGAGCTCGAGCTCGCACGCGAGCCGGTAGACGTAGGGGCGAAAGCCCACGCCCTGAACGACACCGGTTACCCGCGCGCGGACTCGCCGGCGGGTGCTCGTCGAGCGCGTGCGCCCAGACGCCGCGCTCATTCCCGCAACCGTTGGGACGAGTGGTCCCGAATGAGGCCGCGGTCGGCCCGCCCATCACCCGGCCTCGTGAGGCGCAACCTCCGCACGTCTATGATCGCGTCGCTCGCTTGCACCACCGCAGCACATGGTAGGCACGCCCTCGGGCCGTACTGGGGGACCGGGCTCCACCGCATCGGCGGCAGCCGCCGAGAGCAGCCCAGCTGTCTCTCCGGCCACTCTTCGGAACGAAGGGGGCAACGCTCGGCGGACCAGAGAACGCCCCCGCAGGGCTAGCGCTTCACTTTGATTGATTTCATGACCGTCCGTCGGTTTCCGGCGACGTCGGTGACCACCACGCGCACCCGAGCACGGAACTTCTTCGCGCTCCCGATCAACTTCTTGCTCGGCTTGAGGGTGATCGTCGTCGTACCCGACCCCCGCGAGACGGCCCGGCTCGCCAGCGACAGGTTGAATTTGGCCGCCAACGTCGCCTTCTTCGCACTGCCATCCAGCGTCGCGTCGATCGAGGAGGGTTCGTTCCGGGTCACCTTCGCCTTGACGCCCTTGAGAAACGCCCTGAGCGACATGGACGAACGTACGCCCGACAGCGAGACGATCGGCGCAGTCGTATCCCGCACCACCGTCGGCGTCGGCGTCAACGTCGGCGTCGGCGTCGGCGTCGGCGTCGGAGTAGGCGTCGGGGTCGGGGTCGGATCCGGGCCCTGCTTGAAGGTGGCGATGACGTTCTGGGCGGCCGCCACGGTCACCGTGCAGGTGTTGGTGCTCGTGCTGTCGCAACCAGTCCAGCCCGTGAATCGGGAACCCGACGTCGATGGACCGGCCGTCAACACCACCGCGGAGCCGCCGTTGTAGGTCTCGGTGCAGTCTGCGCCGCAGTTGATTCCGGTTCCGACCACGGTGCCGGTCCCGGTGCCGTCCTTGCTGACGGTCAGGGTCTGCGGCGGGTTGGGGGCGAAGGTTGCGGTGACCCGCCTTGCCGCCGTGATGCCCACCGTGCAGGTGGTGGCGTTGGAGCTGTCGCAACCGTTCCAGCTCGCGAGGTTGGAACCCGCCGTCGGATTCGCGGTCAGGACGACCGAGGTTCCGTCGGGATAAGCCGACGCGCAGACTCCCCCGCAGGCGATCCTCGGTCCGGTAACGCTCCCGGTTCCAGTGAAGTTGCCGCTGCCCGTGGTCACATTGTCCACCGTCACCGTCCGCTCAGGGCCTCCTCCCCCGGTTATGTCAAGGCTCCAGCCCCCGGTGATAGAGCCAGAGTCCCCAGGAAACCGATCGAGGACGTAGAGGCTCCACGTCCCGTTCGGATCGAAGCCGTTGAGCGCCGAAGCCAGAGCGGTTGAGTCGTTGCACGGAGTCCCCCCTGCGGTGGGGCCGGGGTTGCAGAACCGGCGGCCGGGTCCGGGGGGTGGAAATACGACGGAAGACTCGAAGGAGATGTTGCCGATGTAGGCGGCCGGCCGGTAGGAGCCATTGTCGAAGGGCGCATTGGCGGGCAGAGGCGCCGCCGCGGAGTCGTCGAGCGTGAAGGTGACGTTCGAGGCGGGGACGCGACCGCCCGCGCTGTTCATGAAGAGCAGGCTGTTGCCCCCCGGTGGCACCAGGACCAGGGAAAGGTCTACGGGGAACCCATGGCTGAAACCGGTGAGTGTCACGTCGACATCGGTCGTCGTCCCCGTCACGCCGCTGACGTCGATCGTCGAGGGATACGGCGTGGCGGGCCCCGAATCGTTGATCACGATGGGGTTCGTATTGGAGAAAGTGGCCGCGCCGGCTGCGGAAGCCAGCGAGAGGAGCAGGCCACAGGCCAGGCTCGAGGCCAGCGCCGCTCGCCTGCACCGGCCCCGGATCGCGCTGCGCCGGAGGTGCATGCTGATTCTTGCCGGCAATCTGTAGCGTTTCATCGGCGTGTGACCTTGATCGACTTGGTCACGGTTCGCCGGTTTCCGGCGACGTCGGTGACCACCACGCGCACCCGGGCACGGAGCTTCTTCGCGCGCCCGACGAGCTTCTTGCTCGGCTTGAGGGTGATCGTCGTCGTCCCCGACCCCCGCGAGACGGCCCGGCTCGCCAGCAACAGGTTGAATTTGGCCGCCAGCGTCGCCTTCTTGGCTCGGCCATCCAGCCTCGCATCGATCGAGGAAAGCTCATTTCGGATCACCTTCACCCGCACTCCCTTGCCGAAGGCCCTGAGCGACATCGACGACGGGACACCCGACAACGTGACGATCGGCGGAGTCGTATCCGGTACGAGCGTCGGAGTGGGAGTTGAAGTTGGCGTCGGAGTCGGAACTGGCGTCGGCGTCGGCGTCGGCGTCGGCGTCGGCGAGCGCGGAACGGTCTCCCAGTCACACGCCACGTCGGCCCCGGGAGACGCCGTCACGCGCGTCAGGTCATTGCCGTCCACCGCGTCGATGGTGTAGACGCTGTTCTTCGAGGAATCGGCGACATCAACGCCGTTGAAGGCGATCCGCTTGCCGTCGGGTGACCAGACGGGCGAGGATTCGGCGACCGTGCTGTTGGTCAGGCGCGTCGGAGTCCCGCTGCCGTCGGCGTTCATCCTGTAGATGTCGATGGTGCCGGTTCGCCGACTGTGGAAGACGATCTGCTTGCCGTCAGGCGACCAGCTCGGCTGGGCGTCCTCCCCGGCGGAGTTGGTCAGGCGCACGACGTCGCTGCCGTCAGGCTTCATCGTGTAGATCTCGAACCCGGGAAAGGCCTCGTCGCGGGTGCTGCTGAAGGCGATCCTGGTGCCGTCCGGCGACCAGGCGGGGAGAGTGTCTCGAGTCACGTTGTTCGTGAGCCGCGTGAGATTGCTGCCGTCGGCGTTCATCGTGTAGATCTCAAGGCGATTGCTGCCGGCAGGGCTGCCGGGAGGTAGAGGGTCCCGGCTGCTTTGGAACACGATCTCCGTGCCGTCCGGCGACCAGTTCGTTGCGCGGTTCTCGAAGCCGGTGCCCGTCGTAGTCGTAAGACGGGTTGCCCCCGTTCCGTCCGAGGCCATCCTGTAGACCTCGGAGACTCCATCCCGGCGGCTCTCGAACGCGATCGACTTGCCGTCGGGCGCGACGGACGGGTCGCCATCGCGCACGTCGTTGTCCGTAAGCACCGTCTCTCCCGTCCCATCCGGGTTCACGGCGAAGACCTCTGTGTTGGAGATCGGCGACCCAGCCGGCGGAGGCAGCTCGCCGTTGAGGAGCCGCGTGCCTTCGCAGAAGATCTTGCCGTTGTCCCCCAGGACCGTGCCTCGCGCCGGGGCGACTCCGAGGCCGAGGATCCAGAGACCCAGGAGCGCGCCGCCACCGGCGAGGAGGACATCGCGGATCGTCAGGGCACGCCCGTGTGCGCCCCTCGAGCAGTCAAACGCTCTCGAAACCCCGATGCCAGCCGGCTTCGCCCCGCGAGATCGGGCCATCTTCTTCAAGTCGTCCCCCCGTCGATGTCGATGTTCGTTGCCCGCCGATTTCATGAATATCAGGCCGGCCCGAGCCACTCAATATATGTAGAACGCATTTAGTACGGCCCGCGGAGCTCGCTAACCAATCCACAGATCCACAGATGGTCAGAGGCGGCCTGGCCGTAGTCTTCTGGGGTATGAGCAGATTGAGAATCGCCGGTCGCGCTCGCCCCGGTACCGGCCTATGCGCGGTCCTGGCGGTGACCGGCTTGGGAATAGCCCTTCCGGCCGGCGCGGCAGCCGAGCAGGCCTCACGACCCACCTCGACGGCCTCGGCACGACTCGACACGGGCGGTCGCCAAGCCTGCGCGTTCCTCGCCAATGACAGCGTGCGCTGTTGGGGATACGGCGAGGAAGGCGAGTTGGGCTATGGCAACAAGGACACCATCGGCGACGACGAGACGCCCGGCTCGGTCGGACCGGTGAACCTCGGCGGCGGGCGTACCGCCACGGCGATCGGCGCGGGCGACGTTCACACCTGCGCGCTGCTCGCCGACTCGAACGTCTCCGAAGCCTCCAACGTGCGCTGCTGGGGCTTTGGCGGCAACGGCCGACTCGGCTATGGCAACACGAGCAACATCGGCGACGACACCGGTGAGACCCCGGGCTCGGTGGCGCCGGTGGACCTGGGCGCCGGGAGGCCTGCCGTGTCGATCAGCGCCGGCGGTGCTCACAGCTGTGTAGTGCTTCAAGACGCCAACACCCCCAACGACTCCAACGCGCGCTGCTGGGGGTTCGGCGACAACGGAGAGCTCGGCTACGGCAACACCGCGGATCGTGAGCTGCGCCGTCTCCCGCCCGAGAACATCGGCGACGACGAGCCCGCCGGCTCGGGCGGGCCGGTCAACCTCGGCTCCAACCGCCGCGCCGTGGCGATCAGCGCCGGCGCCCGCCACACCTGCGCGCTGCTCGACGACGGCAACGTGCGCTGCTGGGGCTTGGGCGGCAACGGAGAGCTCGGCTATGGCAACACCAGCAACATCGGCGACAACTTCAACGAGACCCCGGGCACGGTGGAGCCGGTGAACCTGGGCACCGGCCGCACTGCCGCGGCGATCAGCGCCGGGGACTTCCACACCTGCGCGCTGCTCGACGACTCGAACGTCCCCGACGACTCCAACGTGCGCTGCTGGGGCTTCGGCGGCAACGGCGGACTCGGCTACGGCAACACGAACACCATCGGCGACGACCCCGGCGAGACCCCGGGCTCGGCGGGCCCGGTCGACCTCGGCGCCGGGCGGACTGCCGTGGCGATCAGCGCCGGCGGTACCCACACCTGCGCGCTACTCGAAGACACCAACGCCCCCGGCGACTCCAACGTACGCTGCTGGGGCTACGGCGCCAGCGGCCAACCGGGCTATGGCAACACGAACACCATCGGCGACAACGAGACGCCCGGCTCGGCGGGTCCGGTAGACCTCGGGACTGGACGTCGAGCCACGGCGATCAGCGCAGGCGGCCGCCACACCTGCGCAAGGCTCGATGACGGCAACGTGCGCTGCTGGGGCTACGGCGCCAACGGCCGACTCGGCAACTGCAGCCCGAACAACATCGGCGACGACGAGCTCCCCGGCTCGATCGGTCCAATCGACCTCGAGACGCCGGGCGCAGGCTGCCCCACCTCCGGAGGAGGCGGCGGCGACTCGGTTCCGACGCCAGGCACCGGCGGTGACCAGAGCGGCGGCGGGATTCCCGTCGGTCCAGGCACCGGAGGGGCCCAGCGTAACTCGGTGAACCCGCTCAGACAAGAGGCGCTGCGCGCACGCGCGCTGCGCAGCTGCATGGCGCGGGCGGCGCGCAAGCCGACACGTGAGCGAAGTCGCGGCCGTGCGGCCTGCCTCAAGCGCTACGGGCGCACGCCCGCCCGCGTCACCGACCTGCGGGCACGCGGCGTCTCGAAGAAGCAGATCCTGCTCAGCTTCACCGCGCCCGGCACGGACGGGCGCCGCCCGCCCGCCGCCCGCACGTACCTCGTCAAGCAGTCCGTCCGCCCAATTCGCAAAGCCCGCGATTTCGCGCGCGGACAGACCCTGTGCAAGGGCACCTGCCGCTTCAAAGTGACCCGGGTCGGCACGACGCTCAAGCTCACGATCACCGACCTTCGCCCGGGTACCACCTACTACTACGCGATCCAAGCCCGCGACAACGTCTCGCGCAGGCTCGGCCCGCGCTCGAAGGCGGCGCAGGCAAGAACGCGGTAGTCGAGCATGCCTACCGGACGACGGTGAAGGTCACGGTCCTCGTCTTCGTGCGGACTCCGCCGGCGGACCCGGTCGCCGCCGCACGATAGGAACCGGGAGCGAGGAACTTCCGCCCGAAGCGGCCCCTGAAGGTCGCCTTGTTCGTGCCGGTCACGCTCTTCTTGGTAAAGCTGCCGACCTTGACTTGGAGCGTGCAGGCGCCACGCTTGCAATTGCTCTTGGTCTTCCGCCGACACTTCGAGCCTACGCGGCGTCCACGCGTCTTGCGCGCGAACGTGAACTTCACCGTCGCTGGCCGCGAGAGCTTGTAGCGGAAGGTCGTGCCCAGTCGTAGACGTTCACGGGGTGTCGTGTCGGCGGGCCGGGTTCCTTCTGTGGGAAATCTGGGGTGGGGGCGTGGCGTGCGCCCGGTGAGGTCAGGGGCTGTGCGCGGCGGCGGGCAGCAGCGAGGGGGCGGGTAGCCGGTGGGCGGCGGCGGCGGCGTCAACGAGCCAGGCTAGGACGGGGCGTTGTTGCAGGCGGCAGGTTTCGCGGACCGATTGGACGCGCTCGATCCAGCGGCTGCCGCGGTCAGACTGGGTGCCGCCTTGGAGCTTGCGCATCAGGACGGCGTGGCGGACCGCCCTTTCTAGGCATTGGCCTGCGCCTCCTGGATCCGCGGATGTGCTCCGAGCGGGTCACGAGGACATGGTCGGCTGGCAGACCGAAGCTCGACGCACCGGTGTCGTGCACCGCGCGAGCGTCGCAGCCCCTCGAGCAGACCGCCGGCCCCCGACGGCGACGAGCCGTCCGCCGCGCGCAAAGCTGCTCGGCCATGCGGTGGCAGAGGCGCGCGAGGCGCGTCGCCTCGGCGGCGAAGTAGCGCTCCTCCCGTAGGCGGGAGGGATGGCCTGCGAATCGAGAAGACGCGGGGCACGACCTGGCATCAGGCGCGTACGCACTTCGCGCCGTCCGTGGAAATGGGCGTCTTGCCCTCACGAGCTGTGCGAAGACACCTCAACCCATGTCGCCGCGGGTCAGTCCTTGATGCGGATCTGGCGCTTGACCAAACGCGTGTTACCCGCCGCATCGGTCGCGAAGATCCGCATCCGCGCCGTCGAGCGCCGACCCCGCCTCAGGCCCTTCTTGACCGCCTTGAGCGCCTTCTTGGTCAACTTGATCTTCAGCACCAGCTTCGTGCGCGCCTTGACCTTGGTCTTGACCGTCGCCAGCTTGA
>JBBPZA010000027.1:0-6483 GCA_038199375.1 Solirubrobacterales bacterium
CGGTGAGTCGAGGCGGGCGGGGTCTGAGCGGCGCCCGTTGGGCATGCCGCTCGTCGCCGCGCTTGTCGGGTTCGTCCTTCCCGGGATGGGCCATGCGTTCGGCGAGGCTTTCCTTCGCGGCGCGTTCTGGCTGATGAGCTGGTGGCTGGTCATCGGCGTCACCGGCGGGGGGCAGCTGAGCGCCGTCGTCTTGGGCGTCCGGGCGCTCGCGGCGCTTGACGCCTTCTTCCTCACTCGGCTGCTGCTCGTTCGGCGTCGCCGGCGCCTGGGGCGCGGCCGGTAGAGGGACCGGTTCTGTCAGGACCGGCAGTGCTCGACGGGCGGCGAGGCCGTCGCCGTCCGGACGCCGGCGGCGATCGCCGCCGGCGACAACACGACGAGCGTCAACGCCAGCGTCGCCATGCCGGCGGCCAGCGCGCGACTCGCGACCCGCTGCAGCCGCCCGGGGCCGGCTGCACCTGCGTCGAGCAGCTGCCGCAGCCGCTCGCTGATCCGCCCGCTTCCGGCGAGCGAGCTCACCGCGGCGTGGCCGGCCGTGGAGGGCACGGCGGCCTTGCAGATGGCGCTCGCGAGCGTGCAGGGATCCTGGCGCGCGTGCGTGACCGCCCACCGGTCGGCGTCGCGCTCGAGATGGAAGACGAGCTCCTGCGCCGCGTGCGCTGTTCCCGGGACAAGGCGGCCCAGGGCGCGCGACCCGTCGGCCAGCAGCGCCACGAAGCGATGACGCCGCGCGATGTGCCCGCGCTCATGGGCGAGGCCGGCCGCCAGCTCGTCGTCGTCGAGCCTTACAAGCGCGCCTGCCGAGACCACGACCCGCGGCCGTCGCAGCCCCGCGGCGGCCAGCACGACCTCCTGGTCGGCCACCACGACGCTGTCACGCGGGCCGGCGCCGACCTGCGCCCGTCGCAGCCAGCGGCGGACCGACCGCAACGTGCGGGTGAGGCCGTAGGCCATGGAGACGAGCGACCCGGCGAGGAACAGCCCGGGAACGATCGTCGCGACGTCCCCGACGCGGTGGCCGTCCAGTCCCAAGTGGGTCGTGAGAACCGGAAGGACGGTGTGCCAGCACCAGTGGGTCAGCGCGTCGAAGAGCGCGGTGGTGGGGGCGTAGAGCACGATGAAGACCGCGAGGAACACGCCGGCCAGCGCGCGCAGGAGCAGGGCGGACAACCACACCGTCGAGGCAACCGCCGGGGAGGCCCGCTCGAGGCGCAGCAGGTGGGGAACGGCGATCGCCGCGCCGACGAGCGCCGCGAGCGCGACCGCGGTCACCCGCCTTCCCCTCGCCGCTGCGCGACTTCCTCGGCCAGACGCTGCACCTCGCTCAGCTCCTGCTCGTCGAGCCCGCCGATGAGCTCGGCCAGCGCGGTGTGGCGCGCGCCCGGCGTCGCCCCCGCGAGCGTGCTCTCGATGGACCGCGAGAGGTACTGCGCCTCCGAGAGCTTGGGCCGGTAGACGATCGCGTTGCCGCTCTTCTTGCGGGAGAGCAGGCCGCGCTCGGCCAGGCGGTTCAGCACGGTCTGGACCGTCGTGTAGGCGCCGCGGTAGCGGCGGGGGAGAGCGGCGCGCACCTGCTCCACGGTGCCCGCGCCCAGCCGCCACAGCACGTCCATGACCTGAAGCTGGAGGTCGCCGCTGATGTTCGTCGAGCCCGCCACCGCGGCGGAGTATCGCATTCCGGCACGGACAGCGTTCGATATTTCCTACGACTTGTAGGATGGGGCTTATCTCGCCCCTGCCAAGCCACATCTATATCGGCGAGCGTCGACGATCACGGCGCCGCTCTCTCGCCATCATGCTCGCGTGCGTCCTCGCGCTGGCGGCGGGGGTCGCCTGGGTCGTGCTGGGAGTTTCGATTCTCTAGGCGGGACGCCGGCTCACGTCGACAGTGCGCGCCGGCCGAGCCGCGCCCACCACGACTCGAACTTCTCCTGCGACCAGATCTCGAAGGTGCCCCGCAGCGGGTTGACGACCTCGAGCGCACCGTCGCGTCGGATCCCCGACACCACAACCGCGTGCTCGCCGAGGTTGGCGGCGACGGGCCGACCGCCGGGCGAGCGCCATGTCTCGTAGGGCCCGTCGGTCAGTCCCACCCACGCCATCACCGCCCGCCCGGAGCGCAGGCGACGGTAGATCGACCCGGCCGGCTCGCCGGTCAGGTCCCTCAGCCGTCGGCCCTCTCGACGCGCAAGTGCGGCTATCGGCCGCTGGTAGACGCCGAAGCCGCCGGCCACCCCACCGCCCGCCGGCCGTCCCACGAAGCCGAGCTCGGGATCTCCCCACAGCCGACTGGGGCCGGAGCCCACAGGGTCGAGCGGTCCGCTGGCTGCAAGCTCACGCTGGAGGCGCAGCTGCCCGACCCGGCGGCCCGTCGTGGCCAGAAGGATCTCGAGCGAGGCCGTCTCGCAGTTGTTGCGCAAGGCCTGGCGGACGACCGGCGCTCGCACCGAAGCGGCGACGGCCGCCGCCGGGACGCGAACCGTTCCCCCGCGGAGACCTAGGGCGAGAGCCCGCCGTAGCGCCGGCGCCCTGCGCAGCTGATAGACGACGCGCCCGCGCCCACGTCGGACCAGGAGCTCTGCCGGGACCCGCCGTCGCAGGGCCGCCGCGAGCCGGGCAGCATCGATGCGGCCGCCCGAGGCGAACCTTCGCAGAGGGAGTCGCGCGAGCGTGACGCCACCCGGGCCGTCTAGACGGAGCACGCCGAGCGGCTGCGCGGTTCGAGGTAGGGGCGGCGACGACGCGCCATCCGCACCCAGTGCGAGGGGAATCGCGACCGCGACGAGCAGCGCCGCCGCCAGCAGGCCTGCCGCGATGCGCCGGCGACGCTTGACGCGAGCCTCCCGGCCCGCGCCGGAGCCGCGAACGGCGGTGCGGCGCGGAGACGGCTGAGAGTCCTTGGAAGGAGCCGCCGTCACGTGTCTGATCCTACAAAGCGCCAGAGACCGCTCGTTTCGCTGCTCCACGCTCACAGCAGGCGCTCGGCGGCCAGGACCGCTACTCTGGCATCCTACCGCTCGTAGGAGGTACGGCTTTCCACGTGGCCAAGAACTGGGACGATCACATCGTCAGCACCGAGGAGGTGGCGCGCACGCCGGGCTTCGCGGCCCTGCGCGAACGCATCCTGGAGCTCGCTCGGCCTGCGGCCGGCGAGCGCGTCGTCGACGTCGGCGCCGGTACCGGACTGCTGGCGCTGCCGCTGGCACAGGTCGTCGGCAAGGTGTGGGCGATCGACATCTCGGAGCCGATGTGCCGCTACCTCGACGCCAAGGCTGCCAGCGCCGGCCTCGAGAACGTGCGCACGGCGACGAGCTCCGCGGTGAGCCTCCCGCTGGTGGACTCAAGCGCCGACCTCGTCGTCTCCAACTATTGCCTGCACCACCTCTCGCACGCCGACAAGGCGCGCGCCCTGGCCGAGATCCAGAGGGTCCTGCGACCCGGCGGGCGACTCGTCCTCGGGGACATGATGTTCTCCCTGTCTCCCGCGGATCCACGCAGCCGGCGCCTCATGCTCGACAAGGTGCGCGGGCTGCTGACTCTGGGTCCGAGGGGACTCTTGCGGATCGTCAAGAACGCGCTGCGCGTACTCACGCGCTCGTGGGAGAAGCCCGTGTCGAGCGACTGGTGGCGTGAGGCGCTCGAGCGGGCCGGGTTCGAGCAGGTCGTCGTCGAGCCCCTCGAGCACGAGGGCGGCATAGCCTACGGCCGGCGGCGAGACGGCAGCTCCCCGCAGCTACCCTCGGCAGGCGTGCCGCTTGCCACCCACTCGGCCATCATCGGCTGAAGTCCGCTTGGATGGCCCGTCTGTCGCGCGGCGCGGGGCTGCTCGTCGCGCCAGCGCGATCGCCGCGCTCGGAGCGTGCAGGGAGAGCGAGCCTCCGACCAAGGTCTTCCCGCCCGGGGGCCGGGCGCCGGCCTCGCCCTACGCGGCGCGGAGGACCCCGGCCGGCCGCGAGCCGGTCGGCGCCCCTATCGCTCAGGCCGTGGGGACGCCGCCCGCGGGGGAGGGCTGCCCGAACCAGCTCGTGCGCCAGCGGTTCATCTCCTCGATCTCCTTCGACTGCGCGGTGACGATGGCCTGGGCCAGGCCGCGGATCTCGGGATCCTTGGTTGAGGCGAGCACGACTCGCGCCATGCGGATCGCGCCCTGGTGGTGGGGGATCATCATGTCGATGAACTCGCGATCGAAGGGCTTGGCGCCCATCATCGCCTGCATCTCCTTGTCGGTCATCGCCATCCCAGCCTGCTCGGCGGTGAGACCGAGGTCGTCGTGGGCCATCTCGTTGGGCTTGAGCGCGGCGCCCGCGAAGAGCCGGCTGTAGATCGCGTTCATCTTCTCGATCTCGCCGCCCTGTGACTTGACGATCGAGGTCGCGAGCTGCTTGACCTCGGGCTTGGTCGCCATCTGCTGGGCCATTTCGCCCATCTCGATCGCCATCATGTGATGGGGCACCATGCCCTGGAGGAAGGCCTGGTCCTTCGGAGTGCCCGATGGCTTGGAGGCGGTCTTCTCGTCGTCGCCGCAGGCAGAGACGACGACGGTGGCCGCCGCGAACGCGCCGACGAGGGCCAGCAGCGCCGGCAGGCGCGTGCGTGTGATGGTCATGTGGTTCTTCTCCTTGGTTGGTCGTCGGACAGCGTTGGAACGTGGTCGACGCCGGGTGGCCGCGGCGGTGCGGGGGGCCCTTTCCCGAGCGCGTAAACCATGTCGCTACGCGGGGCCGTCAAGCACGGATCATAGGGAGCGGTCTCCCACCCAGTGTAGGATTCGCGCCGTGGTCACGGGACCGTAATGACCGAGCTCGGCGAGCTGGCGTGGGTTTGCCCGCGCTGCGCCTTGAACCCGCGCAGGCGCAGCGAGTTCGAGACGACGAAGACGCTGGAGAAGGCCATCGCCGCGCCCGCCACGAGCGGGCTGAGCAGGCCCAGCGCGGCGAGCGGAAGCGCGGCGACGTTGTAGGCGAAGGCCCAGAAGAGATTTCCCTTGATCGTGCGAAGCGTCCGGCGCGAGAGGCGGATGGCATCGGCCGCCGCTCGCAGGTCGCCGGTCACCAGCGTGAGGTCGGAGGCCTCGATCGCGACGTCGGTGCCGGTGCCTATGGCCAGGCCGAGGTCGGCCTGCGCGAGAGCGGGGGCGTCGTTGACCCCGTCGCCGACCATCGCCACCACGCGACCCTCGGCCTGCAGCCGGTGCACGACGCCCGCCTTGTCGGCCGGCAGCACCTCGGCGATTACCTCCTCGATGCCCACCTGCTCTGCCACGGCGCCCGCCGTCTTGGCGTTGTCGCCGGTTAGCAGCACGGGTCGAAGCCCGAGCTCGTGCAGGCGGGCGACAGCTTCTGAGGAGGTCGGCTTGACGGCGTCGGCGACGACGAAGACGGCTCGCGCCTCGTCCTCCCAAGCCACCACGATCGCCGTGGCGCCCTGCGCCTCGGCATCGCGCCGGGCGGCCTCGAGCTCCTCGGGCAGTCGATGGCCGGCATCGGCGATCAGCGCCGGGCGCCCCGCGAGCACGCCGGTGCCGTCCACCGTCCCTTCGACGCCCAGGCCCTCGCGATTGGCGAAGCCCTCGACTCCGGGCAGCGCGCCGAGCTCGTCGCGGGCGGCGGCCGCGATCGCTCGGGCGATCGGGTGCTCGCTCGCGTCCTCGAGCCCGCCCGCGAGGCGAAGCGCCTTCCCGCGGGCGACGCCGTCGGTGAGGACGACGTCGAGCAGCGTCATCTGCCCCGTGGTGACGGTGCCGGTCTTGTCGAGCACGACGGTGTCGACGCGGCGGGTGGACTCGAGCACCTCGGGTCCCTTGATGAGCAGGCCGAGCTGGGCGCCGCGGCCCGTCCCGACCAGCAGCGCGGTGGGCGTCGCCAGGCCGAGTGCGCACGGGCAGGCGATGATGAGCACGGCGACCGCGGCGGTGAAGGCGAAGGCGGCGCTCTCACCCCCGGCGAGCCAGAACCCGAGCGTCGCCACCGCCAGGACGATGACGACGGGGACGAAGACCGCCGAGACCCGATCGGCCAGCCGTTGGACGGGCGCCTTCCCGGACTGCGCCTCGGTGACCAGCCGCGCGATCTGGGAGAGCGCGGTGTCGGCGCCGACGCGAGTCGCGCGCACGACGAGGCGGCCTCCGACGTTGACGGTGGCACCGGTGACCTCGTCGCCCGGCGCGACCTCCACGGGGACGGACTCGCCGGTGAGCAGCGACATGTCGACGGCCGAGGCCCCCTCGACGACCTCGCCGTCGGTCGCCACCTTCTCCCCGGGCCGCACGACGAAGCGGTCGCCGGGCTGCAGGTCCTCGATCGCGACACGGTGCTCGAGCCCCGCCTCGTCGAGCACGGCAACGTCCTTGGCACCGAGCTCGAGCAGCGCCTCGAGCGCCGCTCCCGCGCGCCGCTTGGCGCGAGCCTCGAAGTAGCGGCCTGCGAGCAGGAAGGTGGTGACCACCGCCGCCACCTCGAGGTAGATCTCGTCGGTGCCGGCCCC
>JBBPZA010000028.1:0-42845 GCA_038199375.1 Solirubrobacterales bacterium
CACCGCAAACGGCGACTTCGACGCGTATTGGCGCTTCCACCTCGCCCAAGAACACCAACGCGTCCACCAATCACGCTACGCCAACGGCCAGATCCCGCATGAGGCCTGATCAACGCGCTCCCCTCAGACGAGCCGCACCCATTGGATTTAAGGACCGTGAAGCTTGCGCCGCGCTCAGACGGGCGACTGGCGGGGGCGGATGCGGACCGCCTCCACCCGGTTCTCGCGGACCGACTCGACCCGGATCGAGTAGCCGTCGGCGCGCACCGTGTCCCCGCGCCTGGGCAGCCGCCCGAGCTCGGCGAACACGAATCCGCCGACCGAGTTGTAGGCCTCCGACTCGGCAGGCAGCTCGACGCCGTAGTCGACCAGGTCGTTGACCGCGACGTGCCCGCGCACGAACCAGTCCCCGTTGGCCAGCCTTCGCACGGCTCCTCCGGCGGGGTCGGTCTCGTCCTCGATCTCCCCCACGACCTCCTCGACGATGTCCTCCACCGTGACGACACCGGCCGTGCGGCCGTACTCGTCCACGACGACCGCAAGCGCCGCGCGCTGACGCTGAAGGTCGGCGAGCAGGTCGTCGAGCGGCTTGGTCTCGGGCACGATCGGCGCGTCGCGCACGAAGGGCTCCAGCGATGCCTCCGGGCCCTCCGCCATGAGCTGGCCCACGAGCGAGTTGACGTGCACGAGGCCCTTGACGCGGTCCGGGTTCTCGTCCTCGGTCACCACCAGGCGTGTGTGCCCGGAGCTCACGCAGCGGCGCAGCGCGGTCTCGACGTCCTCGGAGGTGTCGACGGTGACCACCGCCGGGAACGGCGTCATGACCTGGCGGGCCTCCTGCTCGTGTAGGTGGAAGACGCCGGTGAGCATCCCCGCCTCGCCGGCGTCGAGCTGACCTCCCGACAGCGATTCGGCGATGAGCAGCTTGAGCTCCTCGGGGCTGCCGCCCTCCTCGGCCGTCGCCTCGTCGGCCTTGATCCCGCCGACTCGGAGGATGCCGTTCGACGCCGCGTTGAGCGCGATGATCGCCGGTTGGAAGAGGATCGTGAACCAGTGCAGCGGGGGCGCGATCCGCCGCGCCATCTCCTCGGCGCCGACGATCGCCCAGATCTTCGGCACCTGCTCGCCGATCGTGATGTGCAGCACGGTCGAGATCGTGTAGGCGAAGACCAGCGCGAGCACCACGGCGAGCCCGTGCGAGAGCACGCCGCCCAACGCGGGCTCGACGAGCGAGGCGAGGGCCGGCTCGCCGAGGAAGCCGATGCCAAGCGACGCGAGCGTGATCCCGAACTGGCAGGACGAGAGGTACTTCGAGATCTCCTCGAGCATGCGCAGCGTCAGCGCCGCGCCCGCCTTGCCCTCCTCGGCCAGGGCCTCCATCCGCGGGCGGCGCGTGCGGACGAGCGCGAACTCGCTCGCGACGAAGAACCCGTTGACGAGCACGAGCACGAAGACCGCGACGAGGAAGAGCGCGGTCAAGCTGGAGCAGCGCTCGTCACAGGGGCATGTGCGGGGCTACTTCGAGGAAGGTCGTCGTCGCGCATCGGGCGAACGGCGCAACCGTAGCATCCACGCCGCCGGTCCAGCCGGGCGGCGGCGATCGTCGCACAGGTGGCCTCCGCCCTGGACGCCGCGCACGCCCACGGCCTCGTCCACCGCGACATCGAGCCGGCCAACGTGCTGCTCGCGCCGACCGGCGGGGGCGATCACGCCTTCCTGACCGATTTCGGCCTTACCAAGCGCGTCGAAGGCACCGAGCGCCTCACGCAGACCGGGCAGTGGATCGGGACGCTCGACTACGCGTCCCCCAGGTGGCGCTCCGACCCGCGCGACCGCCCCCATGACCGCGGGCGTCGCGCCGACAGCCGCGACGGTCGCCCAGCCCCAGCCTCCTCAACGGGGCGCCCTGGGCCACCGGAGACCGGGCGCCGGGGGGCGGCGGGGCCTCCCGCTCATCCCCTCGCCCTGCTCGCCGGGGTCGTCGTCCTCGTCGTGGCGGTGCTCGCGCTCACGTCCCTTCTCGGCGGCGACGACGACGGCGACGCGCTCAAGGCGACGAGCTTCGAGGTCAAGTCGATCGCCGCGGGCAAGTCGCCATCCGGGCTCGCGTTCGGCGAAGGGGCGGCGTGGGTGGCGCTCGACGAGACCGAGACGATCCGGCGTCTGGACCCCGACAAGGGAGACCCGGGCCCGCCGATCAAGATCGGCGAGGGCGTCGACGGGAAGCTCGCCATCGGCGAAGGCGCCGTCTGGGTGCGCTCCGGCTCGGGGACGATCACCAAGGTCGACGCCGAGAGCGGCCAGATCCAGGGAAATCCGATCGAGATCGGCGCCGGCTCAGGTGGAGACATCGAGGTCGGGGAGGATGCTGTGTGGGCCGCCAACACCTTGGACGGTTCGCTGATCCGCGTCGACCCGGGCACGGGCGCCGTCAAGGGCAAGGCGACACTTCCGGCCGGCGCCAACGGCTCGCTGGCGGTCGGCGAAGGGGCCGTATGGGTGGTGAACCAGGAGCGGCCGACGGCTACTGAGGCGCCGACCTGCGCACGGCGGGCGAGAGCCAAGCGCGCGGCACTCCCCCGGTTCACTGAAGGATCGTGGTCGCCATCGGCACCCAAATCCTTCGCTTGCCGAGCGTTCAGGCCAGCCCGTCGATCGTCTCCGCGAGAGTGAAGTCGGCTTCCGTGAGGCCGCCCTGGGAATGGTTCGTGACGCTGAGGCGGACCTTGTTCCAGCCGTGGAGCAGGATGTCGGGGTGGTGGTTTGCTTCCTCGGCGGCCTCGGCCACCCGGTTGACGAACGCGAGCGCGCCGGCGAAGTCGTCGCGTTCGAAGTCGCGCACGATCTCCTCGCCCTCGCGCCGCCACTCGGAGCCTTCGAGCCGTCGGGTGATCTCCTCGTCGTCCAGGAGCGCCATCGAAACAGCGTACCTCTACTCTGCGACACCGTGCGCATCGTCAGCCTCGTTCCCTCGGCCACCGAGATCTGCTTCGCCCTCGGCCTCGACGAGGAGGTCGTCGGAGTCACACACGAGTGCGACTGGCCGCCCGAGGTCGAGGAGCTGCCGAGGGTCACCCGGGACGTGCTGGCGCCGGGCCTGGGGCCAGGGGAGATCGACGCCGCGGTCCGCCAGCGCACGCTGGAAGGCAAGGCGATCTACGAGCTCGACGAGGAGGAGCTCCACCGCCTCGAGCCCGAGCTCATCATCACCCAGGCGATATGCGCGGTGTGCGCGGTCGCCTACGAGGACGTCGTCGCGCTCGCCCAGACGATGGAGCGTCCTCCCGACGTGATCTCGCTCGACCCCAGCACCCTGGGCGAGGTGCTCGGCGACGTGCGGACGGTCGCCGAGGCGACGGGCCGGAGCGACCAGGGGGCCGAGCTCGTCGAGGAGGCAGCCGAGCGCATCGACCGCGTGCGCTTTGCGGTGGCCGACGCCCCCCGCCCGCGGGTGGCCGCGCTGGAGTGGCTGGACCCCGTCTACGCCGCCGGCCACTGGACGCCGCAGATCGTCGAGTACGCGGGAGGCGAGGATGTCCTCGGCCTTCCCGGCGAGCACTCGCGGGTGGTCTCCTGGGAGGAGGTCGCGGCCGGCCGGCCGGAGGTGATCGTCGTCATGCCCTGCGGCTACGAGGAGCACCGCGCCGCCCGCGAGGCCGAGCTCTTCGCCGATCGGCTCGCCGCCCTGGGCGCCCACCGGGTGGTCGCGGTCGACGCGGCCGCGCACTTCTCGCGCCCAGGCCCGCGCCTGCTCGACGGGCTCGAGGAGCTCGCGCACGTCCTGCACCCGGTCCTCGTGGACGAGCCCGAGGGCGGGGCGCGGGCGATCGACCTGGAGGAGCGCCTCGCCGGCCGGTAGGCACGCCGAAGGAGTCGAGCCGGCCGGGCGCGAGCGACCGACCGGCAGGAGCGCCTCGCCGGCCGACAACCGGAGCGAGCGCGGCGGGGCCCGGCCGCGCACCGTCCTCTACCTGCACTCCTCGGCGGGACGCTATGGCGCCGACCGCCAGCTGCTGGCGATCGCCGGCGGGCTCGACCGCACGCGCTACCGGCCCCTGGTGGTGCTCCCGGAAGAGGGAGAGCTGGCCGGCGACCTGCGGGCGGCCGGAGTCGAGGTGATCGTGCGGCCAGGGCTAGCGGTGCTGCGCCGGGCCCTGTTCACCCCGCCCGGGGTGGTGCGCGTGGGCGCAAGGCTGGCCGCCGACGCAACCTCTCTCGGCCGCCTGGCCCGCCGGCGGGGGGTCGCGCTCGTCCACGCCAACACCTCGGTGACCATCGGCGGGCTCGGTGCCGCCCAGGTCGCCCGCGTCCCGCACGTCTTCTCCGTGCGCGAGATCTACGTCGACTTCGCGCGTTGGTGGCCGCTGTACCGCCGGTTCCTCCTGCGGGCCGACGCGCTCGCGTGCTCGTCTAACCCGGTGGCCGACCAGTTCGACGGCGATCCGCGGGCCCGCGTCATCCACGAGGGGGTCGCGATGGCGGCCGCGCGGGCGCCCCGCGACCGCGCGCGCGCCGAGCTGGGGCTGCCGCCGGACGCCTTCGTGTGCGCGGTGCTGGGGCGCATATCCTCGTGGAAGGGCCAGGACATGCTCGCCCGCGCGCTGGCCGAGCCGGCGCTGCGCGACGCGGGCGCGATCGGCGTGGTCGCCGGGGCGCCGTGGCCGGGCGAGGAGCGACACGAGCTGGCGCTGCGGCGGCTCGCGGGTGAGCTGCGCCTTGGCGAGCGGATGCGGCTGGTGGGCTTCCGCGATCCGACCGTGGTCTACGGCGCGGCCGACGTGGTCGTGGTCCCCTCCACCCAGCCGGACCCGCTTCCCAACGCGGCACTGGAGTCGATGGCGGCGGGCTGCTGCGTGGTCGCGGCCGCCCACGGAGGCCTGCCCGAGATCATCGGCGACGACAGGACCGGCCGGCTGGTGGCGCCGCGCGACCCGCATGCACTGGCCGACGTCCTCACCGAGCTGGCCGCCGACCCCGCGCAGCGCGAGCGCCTCGGAGCGGCCGCGGCGGCCGACGTGGGAGAGCGCTTCTCGGCGGCGCGTCTGCTGCACCGCACGCAGGGGCTCTACGACGAGCTCATTCGCTGACGCCAGCCGCTACAGCGAGAGTCCCTGGCCGCCGGCCACGGCTATCGAGCCGGCCACGGCGAGCGCCGCGAGGGCCGCGCACCCGCCCAGCGCGAGCCACCGGCTCCTGCCGCGCTCGCCCAACTCGAAGAGGAGATAGCCCGCGATCAGGCCGCCGGCCAGGCCGCCCAGGTGCCCGCCTATCGAAATGCCGGGAATGATGAACGTGATCCCGAGATTGAGCAGGATCACCATTCCCAAGCCGCTTTCCATCGGGTTGATTCCGCGGGAGCGCAGGGCTACGACCGCCCCGCCCATGAGCCCGAACACGGCGCCTGAGGCGCCGACGGTGACCGAGTCGGGCGCGAGGAGCAGCGCGCCGAACGAGCCGGTCAGCAGGGACGTGAAGTAGAGCACCGCGAAGCGCACGCGGCCGGCGGCCTCCTCGAGCTGCGGCCCGAGCACGTAGAGGAAGTACATGTTGAAGAGGATGTGGATGATGCCCGCGTGGAGGAAGCCGCCGGTGATCAGGCGCCAGTACTCGTGGCCGTTGGCGATCGCCGGCCCGAACAGCGCGCCGTCGGCGACCACTCTCCCGCCGCCCCGCTCGGCCACCCCCGCGCCCGACGCCAGCGAGGCGACGAACGCGATCACGTTGAGGGCGATGAACACGTAGGTGACCACCGGGTCGGCGCCGCTGCGGACGCTGCTCATCGTCTTGACCTCGGTCTTCTGGCGCGCGCACTCGGGGCAGCGCATCCCGACCGGCGTCGGCGTCATGCACTCAGGGCAGATGGGCCGCCCGCAGTTGGAGCACGAGACCCCGGTCTCGCGCGTGGAGTGGCGGTAGCAGGTGGCCACGGCGGGCGCTGACGCTAGCAGCGAGCTGCGGGGCCCGCGCGGGCCCCATGGCCCCTCCGATCAGTTCAGCGAGACCTCGACCGCGGGCTGGCGGGTCGGCACCTGGCTTCCGCCGTCGGGCTCGCTGGTCACCAGCACCGCCTCGGCGCCGCCGAGCTCGCCGGGGACCGCGACGGTGGCCGTCCCGTCGCGCCGAACCTTGAACAGCGCGTCGGTGGGCTTTGGGGCGCGGCGGGGCCGCTTGATCCACACCTGCCACACGCGCCCGCGAGTCGGCTGGGGCATGCGGGCCAGCCGGAGCGTCGCGTCGCCGTCGTCGACGACCAGCTTGGCGGCGCCGCCGGGGGCGACGCCCTGCTCCACGCTCGCACGGACCGTACGGGTCTCCTGATCGCCGCCCCGCAGTGCGTAGCCGGCGCCGGCGCCGGCTACGAGCGCCAACGCGGCCATGCCGCCGGCCAGCGCCGGCCGCGAATACAGCGCTCCCACCCACCGCGACCGCGACCCGCGTCGCCGTGTCGGCGGCGCGACGACGTCGGCCTGTGGACCGGCCGCTTCGAGCAGCTCGGCCTCCGAGCGCACGGCCTGCATGATCCGGTCCTTGAGCTCGGGGGAGGGCTCGACGGGAGGCGCCGCCGAGGGCAGCGCATCCGCCACGACCAAGAGTGCGTCGACGTCCGCGCGGCAGCGCACGCAGGTGGCCAGATGCGCCTCGAAGCGCTCCTTCTCCGGCTGTGGAAGGGCCCCCAGGAGGTAGGCGCCCTGGACATCGACGAAGTCGTCGTGATCGGCCGTCACGGCGTCACCGTCCCCTGGCGGGTGAGCGCGCCGCGCATCTTCTCCATCCCAAGGCGCATGCGCCCCTTCACGGTACCGACGGGGGTGTCGAGCATCGCGGCGATCTCGGTGTGGGTGAAGCCGCCGAAGTAGGCGAGCTCGATGACCCGGCACTGCTCGGGAGGAAGATCGTCGAGCAGCGTCCGCACTTCGCGCGCCTCGTCTCGGCGCGCGGCCTCGACGTCCGTGCGCTCGCGCGCCTCGAAGCGCTCCTCGAGGCCCTCGTCGCTGGCCCGGCGGCGGTCGTGGACCACGTTGCGCCGCAAGGAGTCGATGGCCCGGTTGTGGACGATGCCCAGGGCCCAGGTTCGCACGCTCCCCCGGGTCCGGTCATAGCGCGAGCCGCTGCGCCACATGGACAGGAAGGCCTCCTGGACGACGTCCTCGGCCGCGGCCCGGCTGCCGCACATGCGGTAGGCCAGGGAGAAGGAGGCCGAGCTGTGGCGGTCGTAGATGACCTCGAAGGCCGCGGCCCGGCCCTTCTGGACGAGCTGCATGAGCTCCTCGTCGCCGAGCTGGCGAAGGCCGTGCGGGGTGACGCTCGGTTCGCTCCGCGCGCGGGGCATGCAGCCAAATCCTACGGCCAGCCGAGTCGGCTGGATCAGCGGTCGCGAAAGGCGACGCGCCGGGCCTCCTCGGCGACGTCGCGCAAAGCTCGCTCGGCGAGCCCGACGAGGCCCGGCTGGGGCCGGCGGCGCTCGTGGCGCCGACGAACCCGGACGACCACCAGCGCCGCGGTCGCCGCGCCGCCGACGACGACCGCCGCCGCGGGTCGCATCCAGTTGCGGGGATCGCGCATCGTGCTCAGCTCCCACGCTTCGAGCTCGTCCGCGGCGAGCTCGGTGAGCTCGACCAGCGTGTCCTCGAGGCGCTGGGTGAGCTCGTCGGGCGGCTCGATCGGCACGAGCGCCCGGCGCAGCAGAGTCTCGAAGTCGGCGGCCTCGGTCATCCGCGCGGCCCTCCGTCCGAACGAGTCGCAGCGTCGCGCGGCGCTCCGCCCTTCCTCGAGCTTCGCCCGTGGTCGCCGTAGCCTTCCACCTTGCCCTCGAGCTGGCGGATCGCGCGGTGGATGAGCACCTTGGTGGCCCCGTCGGAGCGCCCCATCGCCCGAGCGATCTCGCGGTTGTCCATCCCCAGCGCAAAGCGCATGATGAGCGCCTCGCGGCGGTCGTCGGGCAGCTCCTGCACGCCGGCGAGGATGCGCTTGAGCTCGTCGCGGCCTTCGACGAGCGACTCTGTGTCGTGGGGCGCCGAGATCACCCCGGCGTCCTCCATCGCGGCCTCGGGGCGGCGCGAGCGGTCACGGTAGAAGTTCGCCGCGAGGTTGTGGGCGATGCGGATGAGCCACGGCCGCAGCGGCCGCCCGTCTGACTCGCGCAGCGCACGTTCGAAGTGCCGGTAGGCCTGCAGGAAGGTCTGCTCGGTGAGGTCCTCGGCGTCGTGGTGGTTGCCGACGCGGTAGTAGGAATAGCTGAAGACGTCACGCAGGTGACGGCGGTAGAGCTCTGAGAACTCCGCGTCGAGCTGGGCCTTCGTGCGCGTCCCTTCCTCCACGCCGAGAGCCTATCCGCGCGCGCGCCGTGGCTCGCCGGTGCGCGAAGAGGAAGGCCGGAGCTGGCCGAAGGGGCCACTAGGCCGCCTGAGCGCGCCTTCGCCCCGGCGCAGACGCAGGCGCAGGCGCGGTGACCGATCGGGCCCACGCCTCTGGGGCGGTCCGCCCCTCGATCAGGTCGGCGAGGCCGCCGACGGTGGGAGCGGGCATGCCCGCGCGGTCCAGGAGCCCGGCGAGCAGCGCCACCGTGTCGACCGCCTCGGCGGCCTGGCCGAGCGCCCGACCGACCTCGTCGGCGGGAACGCCCCGGCTCAGCAGCTCGCCCGCCCGGCGATTGCGGCTCCCCGCGGCAAGCACGGTGGCGACGAGGTCGCCCGCGCCCGCCAGGCCGGCAAAGGTCTCCTCGCGCGCGCCCTGCGCCCGCGCGTAGGCGTCGATCTCGGCGAACACCTTGCCCGCCGCCGCGCCGGCGGCATTGGGCCCGGCCGGCGCGGCGGCCGAGGCGGCCAGGGCGGCGACGTTCTTCGCGCAGGCGGCGAGCTCGACGCCGGTGAGGTCGGCGGTGCGGTGGACGTCGAGCCCGGCGGCGCGCAGCGCGTCGGAGACCTGACGGCCGAAGCCGGCGTCGAGCGAGGCGAGCACGAGCGAGGCGCCGTGCTCCACGGCATCGGCGGCGTGACCGGGCCCGGCGACGCAGGCCACCGCGCGGGCGCGCGTTCGCTTGGAGACGTAGGCGGCCGGCAGCGTCCCCAGCGGCGGAGCCAGCCCCTTGGAGACCACGAGCACGCCCGCGCGAGGGGTGATCGAGCCGCCCGCGGCCGCGACCGCACCCGGCAGGGCGCGAGCGGGGACCGCGAAGCAGACGAGGTCCGCGCCGCCGAGGGAGACGTCCTGGGCCCGGGTGACCGACACGCCGTCTGGAATCGCGACGCCCGGGAGGTAGCGCTCGTTGACGCGCGAGGCGGCGAGCGCCTCCGCCTGCTCACGCGTCCGGCATCCCAGCTCCACCTCGATTCCTGCCCGAGCGAGCAGCACGGCCGTCGCCGTACCCCACGAGCCGGCGCCGATGACGACCGCCCGGCGCAGCGGGGGAAGGCCGCCGAGCCACTCCCATTGGAGCATCACGCACGGCCAGATGCGATCGGTCACCGCTGTCGCCAGCTGCGCGGAGGGGCTCTCGACGCGCGGGAACGTCAGCGGCCGCCCACAGCGGATGCGCACCTTGTGGGGGCGGACCCGCCACCCGCGACGGATGGCCTCAGTGCCGATCACGGCGACGGGGACCACCGACGCGCCCGTCTCCAGCGCGAGGCGACCGACCCCGCGCTTGGGGTTTCCGAGCGACCCGGGCCTGGTCCGCGTTCCCTCGGGAAAGATGAGCAGCGGGTCGCCGCGCTCGAGGATCGCGCGCGCGGTCTCGAGCATCTCCTCGTCGCTCGCGCCCCGCTCGACCGGAAAAGCCCCCAGCGAACCGATGAACCACGCGGTCAGGCGCTTCTCGAAGAGCTCGCGCTTGGCCACGTAGTAGATCGGGCGCCGGGTGAGCGCGCCGATGATGAACGGATCCAGGAAGCTGCGGTGGTTGGCCGCGAAGATCACGGGGCCGTCGTCGGGCACGTGATCCCGGCCCATGAGCGTCAGGCGGAAGTAGATGGCGAAGAAGGGTCGGAAGACCGCCCAGCCGATCCAATAGACCACTGGGTTGACTCCGCGCTCCCGCGTGCGGGCGTGATGGGAGGCCAAGTCCACGTACGGCGATACCCGCCCGGCGTCCGCTCGTTACAGTCCGGTCCTCCCCATGGCCCTCGACCGTGATCGCACCGTGCGCGGCGCGCTCGCCGGCACCGTCGCCACTGCGGTGTGGGCCGCGCAGCAGCCGCTGGACAAGCGCGCCTTCGCCAGCCGCTACGACGACGTCGAGCTGCTGGGCAAGATGGTCACCCGCGGCCCGGCGTGGTACCCGGTGGGCCTCGCCCTGCACTGCGTCAACGGCGCCCTGTTCGGGGCGACCTACGCGAACGTCGGGCCGATGGTCCCCCTGCCGCCGTTGGCGCGCGGGGTCCTCGCCGGGATGGCCGAGAACTTCGCCCTGTGGCCGCTCGGCCGAGTGATCGATCGGCTCCACCCCGCCCGCGACGAGCTCCCTCGGCTGACGGGCAACCGGCGGGCCCTCGCGCAGGCGACCTGGCGCCACCTGATCTTCGCGGTCGTCCTCTCAGAGCTCGAGCGCCGGCTCAACCCGCCGGTAGAGGAGCTGCCGCCCCCCTTCGAGGGCATCGTGTCGTCCAACGGACACGGCAGCCTCGAGCAGGTCGTCTCCGGCCGCGCGTCCTGAGCGTGGATCCAGGCTGAGCGCCCCTCGCGTCCTGATCACCGGCGGCAGGGGATTCGCCGGGACCCACCTCGTGGAGGCGTGCGCCCGGGCGGGCGACGACGTGGTGGCGCTCTCGCGCGAGCAGATCGGCGAGCGAGGGGACGGCATCCGGTGGGTTGCCGCCGACCTCGCCGACGCCGCCGCTGCGCGACAGGTCGTCCGGACGGTCGAGCCCGAGCGGGTCTTCCACCTCGCGGCGGTCGCGCTGGTCCCCGCCTCTTGGGCGGACCCGGCTGGCACCCTGCGAGCGAACACCGAGACGACCCTCAACCTCCTGGAAGCCGTCCGGCGCGAGGCTCCCGAAGCCCGGGTCGTCATCGCCTCGAGCGGGGAGGTCTACGGCCCACCCGTCCGGCTCCCCGTGGACGAGGACGCGCCACTGCGCCCCCAGAATCCCTACGCCGTCTCCAAGGCGGCAGCCGACCTGCTCTCAGGCTTCTATGCGGACGCCCACGGCGTTCACGTCGTCCGCGCGCGCGCCTTCAACCACGCCGGCCCCGGGCAGGTGCCCGCCTACGCGATCGCCTCCTTCGCCCGCCAGCTCGCCGAGGCCCTCGTCGCCGGCCGGGACCGCGCGCGGATCGTGTCGGGCAACCCGGACTCGCGGCGCGACTACACCGACGTGCGCGACGTCGTGCGCGCCTACCGTCTGCTCGGCGAACGCGCCTCGCCCGGCGCCTACAACGTCTGCACGGGCGTCTCCACCTCCGTACGAGAGGTCATCGCGCTGCTCGGCGAGGCAGCCGGGCTGGAGGTCGACCACGCGGTCGACGAGCGCCTGATGCGACCGCACGAGGTCCTCGAGGTGTGCGGCTCCCGCGACCGGCTGACCTCGGCGACGAAATGGTCGCCGGAGATCCCGCTCGCGCGCACGCTCGCAGACACGGTTGCCTGGTGGCGGGAGCGGCTGGCGGGGTAGAAGGGTTGAGCCTTGCCGTTACCCTCGGCCACCCGGCCCGCCTAGCTCAATTGGCAGAGCACTGAACTTGTAATTCAGAGGTTCTCGGTTCGAGTCCGAGGGCGGGCTCCTCGAGCGGAACCCGGCAACGCGGCCGCCCCTTCGCGTGCGCAGCACCCCAAACGCGCCCCTCCTACTCTCCAAGGATCGCGACCGAAGGCAATGTCATGACCTTGACGCTGGGCACCGGGCCGTTCGGCCAGGCTCCCGCCGGAGCGTTCAACGACGCGGTGACCGTCGACGGGCGCGTCATCTGGTGGGAGGACTCGCCCCGCCGGATCCGAGGCCTCATGGCCGGCGAGACGCGATGAACGCGCGAGGAGGCTAGGCGAGCCCTCGGCGCGAGCGCCAGCGATCCTCCCGATCGAGCGACGCGCGGAAGAGCAGGTTCGCGATCACCCCTCCGACGATGGAGTAGACGACGGCAGCGAGGCCCCAGTTGAGGACGATGCGCGCGTCCTTGCCCTCCGGCGTGAACACGCCCTTGAAGGGCGTCGCGAGCCAGCGCGCGGCATCATCGACGGCGGAGACGAGACCGTTGGACGTGTTGGCGCCGAGTACATGCACGAGGATGCCGACCACCAGGAGCGCGACCACCACTCCCGTGACGAACTTCACCAGCCTGGCGAGCATGAGCATGACGATCTCCCTCCGGTGGAGTACTTCCTTCCCTTGACCATGGGATACCCCGATCGCCGCCGTATCTGTCGCGGCGTCAACCTTTGCTGACCACCTCGCACGCCTACTGGACGTGGAAGGCCGGGCGGGGTCGACGTCGGTGCCGAGAGGCGGTGCTCGGCGCCGTCGCGCCCGACCTCCCCGCGATCTGCGCCATCGCTGTCCTTCGCGCCCGCGGTCGCCCGACGGAGGGGCTCCTGGACGCGGCCTACCACGGGCCGAGGCTCGCCCCGGTTCACATGGCGGTTCATTCCCTGCTCGCCCCGACCGCGGCAGCCTTGGTGGGCCGAGCGCCTCGCGCGTTCGCCGCCGGCTGGCTCGGGCACCTCCTGGTCGACTACGCGACCCACGCCCGGGACGCTTGGCCGCCGGCCTGGCCGCTGAGCCGGCGTCGCTTCCCCTCCCCCGTCTCCTATTGGGAGCCCGACCGCCACGCGCGGGCGTTCTCGGCGATCGAGGTCGCCGCACTGGTCGCCGCGGCCTCCCGCGACCGCGGGCTGCGCCGCGCGGCGGGACTGGTGGCGGCGGCGCTCGCCGCGGGGCCTGCGATGGCACCCTCGGGCAAGAGCATGTGGAATGCCGTCGGTGCGCGACCGGACGTCGAGGGCCGCAGCCGAGACCTCGGGGAGATCCGCTAGTCGCTCCGCTCCAGGCGCCAGCCGTCGGCGGCGCGCCCGAGGGTGAGCTCGTGAGCACCTCCTTCCTCGGTCTCGAAGCGAAAGACCGCCCTGTCGCGCTCTATCCCGGGCGGGTCAACGACCTGGACGAGCTGCATGTCGCGCACCGTGTCCCCGGGCCGCTCGGCCTCGAAGGCCCGCCGGGCTGCCTGACGCAGCGCGCCGGCGTCCCATCCCTTGTCCTGCGCATGTGCTGCGGCAAGCGCCCGGTTGGCTTCGACGAGCTGGCCTTCGAACGCCGGGGCCTGCTCGCGACGGCGGCGCGCCACCGCGACCCCGCCCGCGAGCGCGAGCGCAACGACGAGCCCGACGATCACGAGGAGGACGATGACAAGCCAGGTCGGCACCGGGCGAGGGTAGCGGCCGAGTGGCGCGGGGTGCCCTCGGAGGACCGACACTCCCCGCGGACGCGCGCCCGCGGAACGGATCCTTTCCGCGGCCCGCCCCCGCTCTAGGCCATCACGTTGCGCGAGGAGAGGTGCGCGCCGACCTTGCGCTTGACCCGCTGGAGGGCGTTGTCCACCGTCTTGGTGTCGCACTCCAGGCGACCGCCGATGTGGTCGTAGGAGTAGCCGTCGAGGTAGAGGGCGAGCACGCGCGACTCGAGCTCAGAGAGCACCGAGGACAGACAGGCCACGAGCGAGCGCAGCTCCTCGGAGGAGATGACCTGGTTGACGGGGTCGTTGACCTGCGGGCCCGGCAGTACCTCGTCGAGGGTGGGCTCTCCGTCGTCGAACCCCGCGGGCGTCGAGGAGAACGAAACGTACTGGTTGAGCGGCGAGTGCTTGTTGCGCGTCGCGGTCTTGACCGCGGTGATGATCTGGCGAGTGATGCACAGCTCGGCGAAGTTGCGAAAGCTCGACTCACGGTCGTAGCGATAGTCGCGGATCGCCTTGTAGAGGCCGACCAGGCCCTCTTGGATGAGATCGTCGGAGTCTCCCCCGACGAGGAAGTACGACGACGCCTTCAGTCGGACGAAGCCGTGATAGCGACGCAGGAGGCGGTCGTAGGCGTCGGTGCTCCCCTGCTTGGCGAGCGCGACGAGGTAACCATCTTCAAGCTGAGGTTGAGCCTGAGCTTGTGCTGAGGTACGGGCCACGAGTACGGTCCTTTCCGGGTCCGCAGCAGCCGCCGCGGCCCGTTTGGCGTTCGTGGCGCCTTCCTCCCCTGGCGCCGCTTCCCCGAGGATGAACCCTCAGGTTTACGTTGAAGCGCGTGCAGCGTTCCACAGTTATGAGTCGCTGTCAACCTTTTCCCCTGCGTGCCTGCAAGATCTCGTACAGGATCACCGCAGCCGTGGAGCCCACGTTGAGCGACTCGACCTTGCCGCACAGGGGAAGCGCGATCAGGGCGTCGCAGGCCGCCGCCACCCGCGGCCGGAGCCCCCGGCCCTCGGAGCCGAGCACGACGATGGCCCCTCCGGCGTAGTCCGGAGCGTCGTAGGGCACGCCGCCCGAGGACGCGGCGCCGTAGCACCAGCATCCCGCCGCCTTGGCCTCACCGAGGAAGTCCGCCAGGTTGCGCACGCGGGCAACCGGCACGTGCTCGACCGCTCCTGCAGACGCCTTGGCCACCGCCGGGGTGACCTCGGCGGCCCGGCGCTCGGGAACGACGACGCCGGTCGCGCCCGCGCACTCGGCCACGCGGCACACCGCGCCGAGGTTCTGAGGATCCTGGACCTCGTCGAGCGCGACGACGAGCGCCTCGGGCTCGGCGACGAGTCGCGCAGCGTCGGCATACGGATAGCGGTCGACCTCTGCGCACACGCCCTGGTGCTCGGGCGAGCCGCAGCGCTCCGCGATCTCCGCCACATCGGCCCGCTCGACTTCGATGTCGCGCAGCCACGGCTCCCTGGCCGCCGCTGCGGTCGCCCACACGCGGCGGACCTTGCGGCGACCACGAAGCGCCTCCCGCACAGGGTTGCGGCCGTAGAGGACCGGGAGCCGGTCAGCGTGCCCGGACGAGCTCCGGCCCCGTCGGGCCATCGCGGACCTCCCACCCCGCCGCTCTGATCTCCTCGCGCAGGCGGTCGGCCGCTGTGAAGTCCCGGCTCGCGCGCGCCTCCTCGCGTCTGCCCACCAGCGCACGGACGCGCTCACCGGCCTCGTCCTCCCGCGCGCCGGCCTCGACCAGCCGGCCAAGCCCCAGGACGCCGAGCATCTCGCGAAGGTCCGCGTCCCCGACCTCGCCGCCTCTGCGGTTGGCCTCGCGAATCCAGTCCGCCACGACCGCGAGCGCATCGGGCGTGTTGAAGTCGTGGGCCAGCGCGTCGAAGAACCGCTCCCGGAGCGCCTCGAGCTCCACCGGCGAAGGACCCGGGACGAGTCGGCGCGCGGCCTCGCGGATCCGGGTCGCTCTGGCGCCGGCCTCCTCCAGACGCTCGACGGAGAAGGCGATGGGCTGGCGGTAGTGGCCCGCGAGGAAGTAGACGATCAGCGCGTCGCGTCCGAACTCGTCGAGCGCACCGTGGAGCAGCCGGATGTTTCCCACCGACTTGGCCATCTTCTCCTCGCCCATCCGGACCATCCCGTTGTGCATCCACAGGCGGGTGAGGGCGACGCCGTGGGCCGCCTCGGTCTGGGCGGCCTCGTTCTCGTGATGGGGGAAGACCAGGTCTGACCCACCGCCGTGGACGTCGAAGTCGAGGCCCAGCAGCTCCTCCGCCATCGCCGAGCACTCGATGTGCCAGCCGGGCCGACCCTCGCCCCAGGGGGACTCCCACCACGCGTCCTCGCCGGCCTTGCGGGCCTTCCAGAGCGCGAAGTCGCGCGGGTCGCGCTTTCGCTCGGAGCCCTCGACGCCCTCGCCCTGGTCCATCGAGTCGGGATCCTGGTGGGAGAGCGAGCCGTAGGTTGGCCACGATGCGACCGAGAAGTACACGTCCCCGTCCGCGGCGTAGGCATGGCCGCGCTCGACGAGCCGCTCGATCAGCGCGACGATCGGCCCGATGGTCTCACTCGCGAGCGGCTCAGCGTCCGGGCGCCCGAGCTCGAGGCGATCGGTGTCCTCCAGGTAGCGGGCCGTCATCTCGCGAGCGAGCTGGAGGCTGGGCACGCCCGCCGCGCGGGCGGCGTCGTAGATCTTGTCGTTGACGTCTGTGACGTTGATCACGAGCGCCACGTCGTGTCCTTCGTGCTCGAGGAAGCGCTTGAGCACGGAGAAGACCATGAAGGGCCGCGCGTTTCCGACGTGGATGCGGCCGTAGACGGTCGGCCCGCAGGCATAGATCCCGACCTTTCCGGCGTCGCGCGGCCGCAGTGGCAAGACGTGCCCGGAGCGCGTGTCGTGCAGGGAAATCTCGCGCATGGAGCGAGGACCCTACCGCCCGGAGGGCGGTCTTTCCGGCGCTCCGGAACCCGGTGTCGTGCCGGCGCGAGGTATATGCTTCGCGCACCTTGTCGGAGGGTGGCAATACCGCAGCCGCAGGCAGGCTCCACCTGGTCGAGCAGGCCTTCCGGGGCCTGCCCGGGCGCTACCTCGGCGCACAGGAAGGCTTCGACGCCACCTACCACGTGCGCTTGGCCGACGTCGGCCACACGTGGGAGGTGCGCCTGACCAGCCACGGCGCCCGCGTTCGCAAAGGGGTCACCAACCGCCGTCCCGACGTCACCATCGGCACCGACGCCGGCACCTGGCTGCGTCTGCGCCAGGGAGAGCTGAGCGGGATCGAGGCCTTCTCCGAGCGGACGCTCTACGTTCGCGGCGACCTCGACCTGGCCGTCGGGTTCGAGGGCTTCTTCCGCCTTCCCAACGGCCGGGATCCGCTCGTCCACCTTCACAGCGTTCCCGTCGGGCGCATGCGACTCTCGACGCTGACCATGGGCGAGGGCCCCGACGTGCTCCTCCTCCACGGCCTGGGCGCGACCAAGGCCTCCTTCTTCGACACCGCCGCGGCGCTGAGCCGCCGCTACCGCGTGCACGCCCTCGACCTTCCCGGGTTCGGGTCCTCGAGCAAGCCGGCCACGGCGCCCTACGACGCGCGGTGGTTCGCGCGCTGCGTGCTGGGAGCGATGGACGAGATGGAGATCGAGCGCGCCCACATCGTGGGCAACTCGATGGGCGGCCGGGTGGCCATCGAGACCGCCCTCACGGACCCCCGGCGCGTCTCGGCGCTCGGGCTCCTGTGTCCCGCGGTGGCCTTCGTCAGGCGCGACTGGCATCGACTCGTGCGGGTCCTGCGACCCGAGGTCGGCCTCCTTCCCCATCGCTTCTCACGCGGTACCGTCGAGAAGCACTTCTGGAGCATGTTCGCCGATCCCGACCTCGTCGATCCCAGCCTCGCGGACGTCGCGACCGACGAGTTCCAGCGCATCTACGGCTCACCGGGCGCGCGGCTGGCCTTCCTCGCCTCGGCGCGCAACCTCTACCTCGACGACCCCTACGGAGAGGAAGGGTTCTACCCGCGGCTGGCAGCGCTGGAGCCGCCCTCGCTGTTCGTCTGGTCCTCGCACGACAAGATCATCCCGCCCGGCTTCCAGCGCCACGTCAGGCGCTCCCTGCCGAGCGCCGAGCAGATCGTGCTCGACGGCTGCGGGCACGCGCCCCAGATCGAGCGCCCCGAGCAGACCAACGGCCTGCTGCTGCGCTTCCTGGCGCAGGTCGACGCGCTCGGCGGCCGGCGACCGGCACCGCCGCGCCCGCCTGCCGTCCCACACGCCGCCGCGGCGTAGAGCCATGGCCGAGTCCCCGACCGCGCAGCGCGCCTCGCGCAACGGCCACGAGCCCGCGGAGCAGGTCGACGGCTCTTTGCTGCGCCGGCTCGCACGGGGGCTCGCCGGGCAGGTCCAGTCGCGCATCCCGACGGCCGACCTCGACGAGCGAGATCCCGACTACATCCGCGAGAGCCTCCCCCGCCAGTGGCTTCTGGCGAGCCTGTGGTTTCGCGCCGAGGTGCGCGGCCTGGGCAACGTGCCCGAGCGCGGTCCGGTCCTGCTCGTCGGCAACCACTCGGGCGGCAACGTGACCCCCGACACCGTGGTCTTCACGCTGGCCTTCTGCGCCTACTTCGGCGTCGAGCGCGCCTTCTACCAGCTCGCTCACAACCTCGTGCTCTCCATGCCGGGGCTTGGGTTCCTGCGCAAGTTCGGCACGGTCGCGGCATCGCCCGAGAACGCCCAGAAGGCGCTTGAGTCCGGCGCCGCGCTGCTCGTCTACCCGGGCGGAGACCACGAGGTTCACCGCCCGAGCTGGGAGCGCCACAAGGTCAACTTCGACGGTCGCAAGGGCTTCGTCCGTTTGGCGCTCGAGCAGGACGTGCCGATCGTCCCCGTCGTCGCGGTCGGCGGCCAGGAGACTGCGCTGTTCCTCTCCCGGGGCGAGTCGCTCTCCAAGCTGCTGCGCCTCGACAAGGCCTTCCGCCTCAAGGTCCTGCCGATCTCCCTGGCGCTGCCCTGGGGCCTCAACGTCGGCGACATGCTCGGCCACGTTCCGCTGCCCGCGAAGATCACCGTCGAGGCGCTGCCGCCGATCCACCTGCGCGAGGAGTTCGGCCCCGATCCCGACGTCGACGAAGTCTACGATCACGTGACCCGGCTGATGCAGGACACCCTCGACGCCCTGGCCAGCGAGCGGCGCCTCCCGATCATCGGCTGAGCGACCGTGCGCGTCGTCGAGGCCATCGAGATCTCCTCCTCCCCCGAGGGCGTATGGGAGCACCTCGCCGATCCCGCGCGCTACCTGCACTTCATGTCGGGCTTCACGCGCTGGGAGGTGGTCAGCGACGAGCCGACCGGCGAGGGGGCCCGCTACCGGATGCTCATGCGCGTCGGCTCGGCCGAGGTCGGCGGGCTCGTCGAGGTCGTGGAGTGGTCAGCGCCCCACGAGCTCGCCTGGAACTCGATCACCGGCATCGACCAGCGCGGGCGCTGGCGCCTGCGCGAGCGCGTCCCGGGCCGCACCCGCGTCGAGCTGCGCCTGGCCTACGGCGTCGCCGGCGCCGGGGTCTTCGGGGTCCTCGCCGAGCGCCTGGCGGCCCCGACCGTCCGGGGCCATCTGCGCCGCACTCTCCAGCAGCTCAAGCGACAGGTCGAGCACGACCAGCTGCGCAGGAGCGCGGCCGCTCGCCGCGAGGCTCGCACGGGCAGCCGCCCGGCTTAGATTAGGGCCGGTTCATGTTGCTCCGCGCGGGCGCACATCTGCCGTTACGCGACGGGCTCGACCAGAGCGACCGCAAGGACGGCGACACCCTCTTCACGCCCGACGAAGCCCATGCCCTCGCCGCGGGTGGCCTTGACGCTCACCAGCCCCACGTCGAGGCCCAACGCACCGGCGAGCCGCTCGCGCATGGCCTGGCGATGGGGCGCGAGCTTCGGCGCCTCGATCACGACCGTCGCATCGACGTTGACCGGCGCCAGCCCGCGCTCGGCGAGCAGTCCTACCGCCGCGCTGAGCAGCGCGAGTGAGTCCGCGTGGCGCCAGCGCTCCTCGGTGTCGGGGAAGTGCGCCCCGATGTCCTCGAGGCCGGCCGCCCCGAGCAGGGCGTCGGTGACCGCGTGGGCGAGCGCGTCGGCGTCGGAGTGGCCCTCGAGCCCGCGCTCGTGCTCGATCTCCACGCCGCCGAGGACCAGCCGCCGACCCTCGACGAGCCGATGAGAATCGTAGCCGAGGCCGACCCGGGTCACCCGATGGGCTCCAGGCGGCGCTCGCGGCCCGAGAAGACGCACAGCTCACCCACGCCGAGCTCGTCGAGGGCCTCGAGCGCCCTTTCGTAGCCGAAGCCGACCTCGTCGGGGACGTGGGCGTCGCTGGAGAGAGCGATCGGCGCGCCCGCCTCGAGGCAGAGCTCGAGGAACGCGGGCGCCGGATAGATCTCCCCCACGGGCTTGCGCAGCCCGGCGGTCGAGATTTCCACCGCGATCCCCGATTCGGCGATCCCCTCGATGGCGCGCTCGTAGAAGCGGCGCAGGTCACCCTCGGGCCGGGGCCGCTGCGCCCCCCACACCTTCACGAGGTCGGGATGAGCGAGCACGTCGAAGAGGCCGCTGCGCGCCGCCTCGCCAAGGGTGTCGAAGTAGAGCGACCACACGCGGTCGGCGGAGTCAGCCCGGCTCCAGACGTCGAAGCTCTCGTTGTCGACGGCCTCGTCGCGCAGGAAGTGCACCGAGCCGATCACGAAGTCCCACGGGTAGGCCTCGAGCAGGTTGGCGATGCGATCTTCGCGCCCCGATAGGAAGTCCATCTCGATGCCGAGCTTGAGGTCGGTCTCCTCGCGCACCCAGCCGCAGTAGGCGTCGAGGTCGTCGTGGGCGCTGCTCACCCAGTAGGGATGGCGCCACACGTCGAGCGCGGCACGGAAGCGATGGACGTGCTCGGCCACTCCGAGCTCTGCGATGCCTTGCTCCTCCGCCGCGGCGCGGTAGCGATCCACGTTCGCCGCCGTGAAGTACTCCTGCGCTGGAGTGTTGGCCTCGTCAGGCCGTAGGTGGACGTGGTAGTCGGTCAGCATCGGGCGGGCGTGGCGTCCTCATCGGGCCGTAGGTGGACGTGGCAGTCAGTCAGCATCGCTCGCGCAGGGCATCTTCGGCGATGCGCCGGTCGCGCGGGGTGGTGACCTTGAGGTTGGCCGCCGAGGATGGCACGACGCGGACGCGCCCGCCATTGCGCTCGACGAGCCAGGCGTCGTCGGTCGCGTTCTCGAGTGCGGCGTCGGAGACGTCGAGCGCGCGCTCGAGCGCCTCCCGGCGGAAGACCTGCGGGGTCTGCACCGCCCACAGCCGGGACCGGTCGAGCGTCGCGCAGACCAGGCCGTCGTCGCCGGCCTCCTTGACGGTGTCGGTCATCGGGGCGGCGGCGATCGCTCCGTCGACTCCCTCGAGCGCATTCAGGCAGCGCCGTGCGAGATCGGCGGTCACCAGCGGGCGCGCGGCGTCGTGGACGAGGATCGGGTCACCGGGCGGGGCCGCCGCCAGGGCGCTGCGCACCGAGCCCGACCGCGTCGCCGCGCCCGGCGCCCCGGTCGTCCCCTCCGGCGCCTGAAATCCCTCGGGCAGCGCCACCACCACATGGTCGACCACATCGCGCAGCGCCAAGACGCTCCACTCGACCATCGGTCGTCCGGCAACCACGACGAACGCCTTGGGCCGATCGGCGCCAAGGCGTTCGCCGCTGCCGGCGGCCACCACGATGGCGACCGCTCCGCTCACGCGCCGGGCAGGCTCAGCCGACGGCCACTTCCGCGGGAGCGCGCGAGAGGACGGTGTCGAGGTGCTCCTCCGCCTCTTCCTCCTCCATCTCCAGGGCGTACATCAGCTCGGAGGCGAGAATCTTCTTCGCCCGCGTGAACATCTGCTTCTCGCCGGTCGACAGGCCCTTCTCGGCCTCCCGGATGGCGAGGTTGCGGACCACCTCGGCCAGCTCGTAGATGTCCCCCGTCTTGATCTTGTCGCGGTTGTGCTTGAACCGGCGGTTCCAGTTCTTCGGCATCTCGGAGATGTCGTCGGAGAGCACGTCGAGCACCTTCTTGACCGTCTCCTCGTCGATGACGCGCCGCAGGCCCACCTTGCCGGCCTTCTCGCAGGGAACCATGACGGTCATGGCGTTGTGGAGGATCTTGATCGTCAGATACTCGCGCGTCTCCCCCAAGATCTCCTTCTGCTCCTTCTTGAGGACCTGGCCCGCTCCGTGGTGCGGGTAGACGACGTTGTCGCCGATCTCGAAGTCGATGCACTCCGCCTCGATGATCTCCAGGTTCTCGATGATCTGCTCTTCGGTCACAGCGGTAATCAGGTGCCTCCTTGTCTGGGGGCCGGCGACGTCCTCACGCTCGTTCCGGCTCATGTCTGCAGATAGCGGTCCACGAGGTTGATCTCCTGCAGGCGGCGAAGGCCCTCGCGGATGTCCTTCGCCCTTATCTCGCCGACACCGCCGATCGTCTCCAGCTCTCCGTCGGTGGCGGCAAGAAGCTCGTCGAGCCCCCCGAGCTCGCGCACGATCTCGTCCACCAGGAGCTTGGGCAGGCGCGGGATGCGCCCGAGGATCCGGTAGCCCCTTGGAGACGATGGGTAGTCGAGGGTGTTCAGCTTGCGGTCGTAGCCCAGCAGCTCGGCCAGGCGCCCGAAGTCGAGAAGGTCCTGGTGGGGCAGCCGCGCGAGCTGGTCGAAGACGATGGCGAAGCCTTCATCGGAGTGCTCGGCGAGATAGTCGTGGATGAGCGCGGCCTTGTCGGCGGCGACGCCGACCATCACCTCGTCGAGCTGCATCTCGATCAGCCTGCCCTCGGTGCCCAGCTCCACGATGTGGCGCTCGATCTCCACCGCCATGCGGGTCACCAGCTCGGCGCGCTGGAGGACGGTGAGGACGTCGTGGAGGGTCGCGCCGCCCTCGAACTCGAGCGCGGTGAGGCGGGTAGAGACCTGATCGAGCCGAGTGCGGTACTTGTCGAGCGTCGCCAGCGCCTGGTTGGCCTTGGCCAGCACGTTCGGAATGTCGGCGAGGATGTACTTCGCACCGTCGACGTAGAGCGAGACGACGTCGCGCCGCTCGGAGATGGCCACGACGAGCGCGTCGACCTGCTTGGAGACCCGCTCGGCCGTGCGGTGGCGGGTGCCCGTCTCGAGGCTCGAGATGGTGGGATCGGGAGTGAGCTGGACGTTGGCCCAGGCGATCTTCGTCGCGTTCGCGTTGAGGATGATGGCGCCGTCCATCTTGGCTACCTGATACAGGAGCTGGGGCGTGTAGTCGACATCGAGCTTGATCCCACCGGAGAGAAGGAAGCCCAGTTCCTCGGGATCGCCGACGACGATGAGCCCTCCCGTACGCGCGTGGACGATGTCGTCGATCCCCTCCCGCAGGTCGGTGCCGGGGGCGACCATCTCCAACGCCTTGACCAGTCGGGGCTCCTGCCTTGCGTCGAGCTCGCGAAGCTCTTCCCCGGTTCGGGAGGGCATAGAGGGGTCATTGTACCGGGGTTTTGCGGTAATTTCCGCCCTAATGCGCCATTTGCCGAAAAATAGCGTGGCAGGCCGTGGGGCCGAAGTCAAGGGCCCACCGGTTGCCCTCGATTCCTAACGCCGGCGTAGCGGACCGTCCAGGCGCCCCGGACCGAGAACGGGGCCCTCAAGTCACGCTGCGCGTCTGCGCCCAACCGCCGCCCCTCCGCCGGCCAACCGCAGCGCCTGGCGCACGGTGGCCGCGTCTGCACTCGCGCCGCTCCCCAGCGGCGCGACGACGTGGGCCAGCCCGAAGCGGCGGGCCTCGGCGAGGCGGCGGTCGGCGTGGGCGACCGACCGAAGCTCACCCGTCAGGCCGATCTCCCCGAAGCAGGCGACAGGCGCTGGGGCCGCAGGAGGAGCGGAATCCGCGCCTCGCGGGCCGAACGGAGGCCCGTCCGCGCCAAGCGGACCCCGTCCGGCAGCGGCGGCGTCCACCACCTCCTCTTCCCGCCTGCGGACCCCTCGAGCGGCGCCGGCCACGGCGAGCGCCACGGCAAGATCCGCGCCCGGCTCGTCGACGCGGACGCCACCGACGACGTTGACGAACACGTCGGCGCCGCCCAGCGCGATGCGGCCGTGCCGGGCGAGGACGGCGAGGACGAGGGCGAGCCGGTTGCGATCGATGCCGCTGACCACCCGCCGCGGCTGCTCGAGCTCTGAGGGCGAGACGAGCGCCTGGACCTCCACCAGCAGCGGCCGCGAGCCCTCCATGGCTGCGAGCACGACGCTGCCGGGCGCGCCCGTCGCCTCCGCGACGAAGCGCGACGACGCGTCGGCGACCTCGACCAGGCCGCTTCCGCGCATCTCGAAGACCGCCGCGTCGTTGGTCGAGCCGAAGCGGTTCTTGATCGCGCGCAGGGTCCGGTAGGTCCGCTCGCGCTCGCCCTCGAACTGAAGCACGCAGTCGACCAGGTGCTCGAGCACCCGTGGGCCGGCCAGCGCGCCGTCCTTGGTCACGTGGCCGACGAGCAGTACGGCGCTCCCGCCCGCCTTGGCGACGCGCATCAGCTCGCCGGCCGCCTCGCGAACCTGGCCCACCGTGCCCGGAGCGCCCGAGAGCGAGGGCGAGTGCAGCGTCTGGATGGAGTCGACGACGCAGACCTCGGGCGCCTCGCGCTCGAGGGTGGCGAGGATCGTCTCGAGGTCGGTCTCGGCGACGACCGGGATGCGCAGGGCATCGGGTCCGAGGCGCTCCGCGCGCAGGCGGATCTGCTCGGCCGACTCCTCGGCGGAGACGTAGAGGACCCGCCGGCCGGCGCCGGCGAGGTTCGCCAGCGCCATGGTCGTAAGCGTGGACTTGCCTATCCCGGGGGAGCCGCCGAGCAGGACCAGCGAGCCGGGCACGACGCCCCCGCCGAGCACACGGTCGAGCTCGCCGATGCCGGTGGCCAGCCGGTCAACGGCCGTCGAGCGGACCTCGCCGAGCCGGCGGGGCGTCGCCGCGCGACCGCGACCGCGACCCGGCGCGGCGCCGCCCGCAGCCGGGCCTCGCTGCGCCGCGACCTCCTCCATCGCGTTCCACGCCCCGCAGCCCGGGCACTGACCGTGCCACCGCGGCTCCCGGTGGGCGCACTCGCGGCAGAGGTGGTCGGCGGTCACTCGCGCCATTGGCCGAGCGTAAGCGGTGCTCCCGACGGCATGCCCCACCGGGGCGCTTTCGTCACAGAGCTGACGCGGAGTCGAGATGAAGCCGCGCCTCAGCCATCTTCGGCCCGCCAGCAGTCCTCGAAGCCCGCCTCCTTGTGCGAGGCGTCGCAGAAGGGCTTGGTGTTGGACTGGCCGCAGCGGCACAGCGCGATCGGCCGGTCGTCGTCGAAGCGGTGCTCGCGGCCGTCGGCGTCGACCAGCCGGATCGGGCCCGTCACCTTGTAGGGCCCGCGGTCGCGGACCTTGATCTCCACCTCGGGCTCGGTCATCCGTCCTCCTCGGGGGCGAGACTCTGTCGCCCACACGGGGTTGGACCGGATGGGCGCCGCCTCGCGGTTAGTTGCGGCTCACGGGAGCAAGAACCTACAGAGGAGGTAGCGCATGAGGCTCAGACGACCCTCACCGTCCATGGTCGTCGCGATCGTCGCCCTGGTCATGGCAACCACGGGCTCGGCCGTAGCGGCGGTCGACTTCGCACGCAACGCCGGCGCCGTCGACGGCAAGAGCGCGGTTGGAGCCAGCTCGTCGCTGAAGGGCGCGAAGGGCAGGCTCGTCGCCACGCAGGCCGGCGGCGTCAACTCAGGGAAGATCCCCAGCAAGTTCGTCGCCGACGTCATCGGGGGAAGCGGCGGAATCACCACGATCGCTCTGGCGCAGGACGTCAAGGACAACATGATCGGCGCGCCCAATCAGCTCGCGGTCATTCCTGGCTTCGGCACGCTCACCAGCGTCTGCCGGGATCAGGCTCCTCCGGCCGGGAACGAGAATCCCGCGCAGGACATCTCGTTCAACAACACCTCGGGCGAGGCGGTCAGCTACGCGCGCGAGGTCGGGGCGAACGACGCGGTGATCACCGTGCCCCTGAACGGCACGAGCACGCCGTTCACCATCAACGGGTCGAACACGTTCCGGATCATCCTTCACAAGGGCTCGTCGTCGGTGACCATCGACGGGATCGCTCGACAGGACGGCACGGGCACCCCGGCCGCGCAGTGCTTCACCGCGGCGCAGCTGATCGTCGAGTTCTAAAGGACGCTGGCGAGCATCGGGGGGCGGCGCCGGGGCCGCCCTCCTTGCTCGAGGTGGCCTCTGCTGCCGGGAAGGTGGCAATCTGGCAATGCCTGACGGGCGATAAGAGCATCTGAACATGTGATGCACACGTGTTACTGTGCTCCACATGTCGAAGATGATCCAGATCCGCAGCGTGTCCGATGAGACGCATCGGACACTGAAGCTGCGCGCCGTCGCCGCGGGGATGTCGCTGTCCGACTACATAAAGCGCGATCTCGACGAGGCCGCCCTCCGGCCCTCGCTCGAGGAGATCGACGCCCGCGTGACGGCGCGAGGGAGGTCGCGCCTGCGCACAGAGACCGTTCTCTCGGCGTTGGACGATGTCCGAAATCGCTGATGCCGGTCGTCGATGCGTCGGCGCTCGTCGAGTACCTGGCGGGCGGTGAGCACGCGGACGCCGTTCGAGCGCGGCTGCATTCCGGGGTCGGCCACCTGTGGGCGCCGCACCTGGTCGATGCGGAGGTGGGTCACGTCCTTCGGCGGGGGCTGCTGGCCGGCGAGCTGAGCGCCAGATTCGCGCGGGAGGCGCTCGAGGACCTCGCAGACCTTCCCCTCCGGCGCGCCGCCCATGTCGGGCTGCTCGGACGAGCCTGGGCCTTGCGCAAAGACGTCCCGTTCTACGACGGGCTCTATGTGGCGTTGGCCGAGCGGCTCGTCCTGCCGCTCATCACGCTCGACGCGCGTCTGGCCGGCGCGCCCGGCGTCCGTGTAGACGTCGACGTGATCGGCCGCTGAGGACGGGTACGCCCGTCTCTCAGGTGACGCCGCTCGAGCCCGGCGCTCCGTTGGAGGGCCAGGGTGACCTTCCTCGTCGACGACCACGAGCGGCTCGCGACGTTGTGGTGAGCGGCCCGCATGACGTCCGAGACCCCGATTCCCGTGTCGCTGGTCGCCGAGACGCGCTCGATCGCTTGAAAGGCCGGCCGGGAGGCTCCGGAAGTTTTCAGGCTGCGAACAGCTCGTCGAGGGCAAGCGAGAAGCCCGGCAGCTGCGGCGAGCGAAGCTCCTCCCCCCGCCCGAGCTCGAGCGCGACGTCGAGGCCGGGGACGCCGGCCTTGGAGCGGCGGAAGATCAGGACCGCGTCGGCCGGTGTGTCGACGAGCCACAGCTCGTTGAGGCCGCGTCGCTCATAGTGGTCCTTCTTGCGGCCCAGGTTGTAGCGCCATGTCGAGGGCGAGCGGACCTCGACGGCGATCTCGGGGAGCGCGTAGGGACGTGCGGATCCCGGCGCCGGCACGCGACCCTCCGCGAACCACAGAAGGTCCGGAGCGAATACGTTGCGGTCGTCGAGGAGGACGTCGAGCGGGATCGAGACCGCCCCGCGCCCGGGCGCCTCCCGAATCCAGGTCTCGAGCGCATAGGCGATGCGAAACGCCGTGCGCTGATGCGTCCAGTCCGGTTCGATGGTGACGACCTCCCCGTCGATGAGCTCGGTCCTGCGCTCCTCGTCGCCGGTCGCGAGGTACTCCTCGGCGCTGATCGGTCGGGTAACCGTCACGCCCTCCATCGTACTCGCGGGCCGAACGACGTCCATCGACCCTCCTAGGCCCTGGAGACCCGAATCTCGCCCCCTCGGCTGCGGGATCCCGGACAGGGCGCTCTCCTGCTCAAAGGTGGCACCCGCACATCGGTGCGCCGTCGAGGCACACCATACACTGCTAGAATACTCATACCATGAGTAAGCGCCTTCAAGTGCTGCTCGAGGAAAGGGAGCTGCGCGAGCTGCGCGACGCCGCCGGCCGAGAAGGACTGACGCTCTCTGCGTGGGTTCGTCGCACATTGCACGAGGCGCGACGGCGCCAGCCTCACGACGATATGGCCAGCAAGCTGGCCGCCGTCCGCATGGCCGCCGGCCATGCCTTTCCGACGGCCGACGTCGACCAGATGCTCGCCGAGATCGACAGCGGCTACGGACATCCCCCGCCGCATTGATCCTGGTCGACTCCAACGTCCCGATGTACCTCTTGGGTGCGGCTCATCCCCACAAGGTCGACGCCCAGCGCCTGCTCGAGTCGGCGGTGGCCGCCGGCGAGCGGCTGGTGACCGACGTCGAGGTGCTCCAGGAGCTCTGCCACCGCTACGCCGCCATCGGCCGGCGCGACGCCATCCAGCCGGCCTTCGACGCGACCCTCCAAATCGTCGACGAGGTGCTCCCGATCGAAAGGGGCGACGCGGAGGCGGCGAAGGACATCGTGCTGCGCTACGCCGCGCTCTCCGCGCGCGACGCCCTGCACGTCGCCGTCATGCACCACCACGGCATCGAGCGCATCATGAGCTTCGACCGCGGCTTCGACCTCGTGCCCGGCATCGAGCGCCGGCACTGAGCCTCGGGCGCGTCTCGCACCGGGATCGGCGTGCCTACCTGCTGCGCAGGGCTCACTCCGTGAGAGCTCGTGATGAGAGTGAGAACCGACGGCTACGGAACGCTCCCACCTGAGCGGAATCCAACCCTGAAGCGCCGGTCTCAGCTCCAGTAGGGAACACGGCCGCCCACCGGCGGTGAGAGAAGCGCCCCCGCCCGCCGCCACGCCCCGGCTGCAGTCCGGCGGCGTGTCGGCAGCAGGCTCGCCCCACGCAGACCTCGGATGGCGTCCCCGACATCGGCGCTTCCGCGGAATCATTCCGCGGCGGAAGCGTGGGCGGCTTCTGACCGCACCAGGACATACCGTGCGCCTCGCTCACCGCTTGCGCGACGGCTTCTTCTTCTTGGGCGACTTGAGCTTCGCGCGGCCTGCCGAACCTTTGCGACCGCTCGGGCTGAAGGCGACCACTCTCACCGAGAGGCGGGAGTCGCGGGCAACGCCGGGGATGGTGAGGCGCTTGGCGCCCTTGTACACGAAGAAGATACTGCGCCTGCCGTCGCTGCCGGTCGCTACGACCTCGTAGCGGGAAGCGAGCGACGCCTTCTTCCACCGGACCACCGCGCGGCTGCCCTTGCGCTTGATCTTGACCTTGCCCGGCCGGCCCACGGGAGGGTTGGCCGCCCGGTAGCTCGCGACCTTGACGTTCTCGCGCGGGAAACCGTCCTGGGAGACCTGTGCCGTGATCGTGCGCTTGGAGCCCCGCGCCTCGCCGGGCATGAAGCGCAAGCTCCCGCGCCCGCCGCGCTTGACGGTCTTGAGCACCTTGTAGCCGCCCGGCGCGTCCTCCACGAAGCGCACCTCCTGGCCCTCCAGCGGCGCGATCCTGTAGCGCAGGGTCCGCGAGTAGCCGACGCCCGCCACCTTGCCCGACGCCTTCGGCTTGGGCAGGATCTTCGAGAGCTGCACGCGCACGACCGAGGGCGACCCCGCGAGCGACTCCACCGTCCAGGTACCGGTCTGCGCGCGACCCAGGATGACCACCGTGCGGCCCTCCTTCGCCACGATCTGGGCCATCGCGTTGTCGATCTTCACCGGCCCGGTCGCGTTGGCGAAGTCATAGACCTTGCCCGCCGGCGAGCGCAGCCGCACCCGCGGTGCTCCGCCCGCGCCCTCGATCGAGAGCACGGCGTTCGAGGCGTCCCTGGGCAACGTGAACGTCGACGCGCCCGCCTGCGCGTCACTGGCCACGATCCGCCGCCCCAGCGGCTTGTACTCAGAGAGGTCGCAGCCCAGGAACGCCCGGAAATTGGCGATCAGCTGGACGGTCGTGAGCGGCGGGACACCGCCGGGGAAGCGCTCGGCGATCCCGCCCGCGAAGTCCGGAAGCGGCGGCGGGGTCCTGATCTCCACGCACGCGGCCGCCCCCTTGTTGGAGATCACGAACTTTCCGCCCAGCGGGCCGACGTCCCCGACGATCGGAAGCTTCTTGAGCGTCAGGTCCGCCTCGCCGCCGCCCTGCCAGCCCCGCTTGGGATCGATCGCCGCGAAGAACTTGCCCTTGATCGACAGCGGCCCTTCGTTGATGCCGGCCTGGCCGTCCACGCTGACGTAGGGCGACGAGTCGGCGTGGAACTTCAACTGCCCGAGCTTGAAGCACATGACCATCACGTCTGCGACCACGTCAGCGACGACATCCGGCTTAGGCGACGGCCCGCCCAGGGCCAGTAGGAGCTTTGAGCGGACGCCGGCCACCGAGCACCCGCCGCCGGCGCTCGGTCCGGCGGAGACCCCTACCGTGGTATTGAGGATGAACGGCGGCCCAATCTGCGTGAAACCGCCGCCGATTTCGTTGATATAGACGCCCGGGCCGATCGGGATCCCGCTGCCCGCGCCGGCCACGTAGTTGAGGCTGAAGGCCGTGAGCTCCCCGTTGCGATCGATGCCGAACTGCTCGATCCGGATGCCCTCGCCGTTGGGCGGGAACAGGATCTGCCCCTGGAGGTTCAGGTTGCCCTGGTTGTACTCGACCACCACGCCGCTCAGGTTGACCCCCCCGAGCTTCGCGTTGATCGGGCCCACCTTGATGCCCTGAAGCGTGACCTTGCCGTCGAGGTCGCCCTTCAATGTCATCTTCACGGTGAAGCCGTTGCCTTTGGTGTCCTTCAGCAGCGGAACCTCGGTCTCAGCGGTCAGCGTCGCCGTCCCGTCGTTCTCGAGCTTCACGTCTGCCTTGGCGTCGGTGAGCGTGAAGGGTTTCGTCAGCTCGGCGGCCTTCTTCTTGAGGCTGTCGGCAGTGTTCTTGAGGTCGAGCTCCTTGGTCAGGACCGCCTCGGCCTTCGACTTGGCCTCGTCGAGGACCGCCTTGACCGGCTTCTGCTTGGCGAGCGGAAGCGCACAGCCCTCCAGGGTCGGCTTCTTTGCGCAGCCGAGCGCGACCTGGGCCTCGGGCGTGTTGATGGTCATCGCCTTGACCGCCTCGACCTGCTTGCCCGCGCTGTTCACCTCCTGGATCGCCTTGCCCGCCTCCGTCGGGACGAGCAGCGTCGGCGCATTGTCCTCGGGCAGGAGCGCGACCCCGTTGACCTTAACCGGCCCCTGCCCCCAGTAGATCTGGTCGAGCGAGAAGTTGGCCTTCTCGGGGTCGAAGACCTTCTTCGCCTTGTCCGTCGTGGCCTTTACCGCCGCCTGGACGTCGGGGACCTTGCCCGCGGGGAGGTTTTGCAACGGGTCGAGATCGGGATCGTCGATGCTCGCGTACGAGGAGGCCGTGTTGGCGTAGGCCGCCGCGGTCTCTCGGTCGCCGGCCGATGCGGCCGAGAACGCTCGCAGGCTGCTCGTGGGAGTGAGGGGCACCGGAACCCGCTCGGGACCCGACGGCCTGTGGAGCGCCACGTTCTTCGCCATCTCCTTGAGCACCGCATAGACCTCGGGAGGCAGACCCGCGATCGCCGCGGGGTCGAGCGCGCGGATGTAGACCGGGCAAAGGTCGCCCTGAACCTGCACGCGGCCGATCGTCCCCTTGGTCAGGCACGGCCCCTGCTCGGGATCGGGCGGCGGCTCGAGCGAGGTCCGGCACGCGAACGGCTGGGCCTCGCGCAACCCCTGACCCGGCAGGACTGTGGAGCGCGAGAAGTGGTTGAAGACGATCCTCCCTGAGGGGTAGACGCCCGTCGCGGCGCTGGCGCGGGTGACGATCACCGCTCGCACGATCCACTGCTTCTTGTCGAGCATCGTGCGGACGACGGGGGAATCCGCCGAGCAGTCAGCGTCGAGCTTGCCGTCCCAGTTGTAGTCCCACAGCACCCTCACCGGCGTGACCGGGTCGAGCCTGGCCTGCTGGTCGAACGATAGAGTGCCGGGGTTGTTGGGATCGACCGGCGGGAAGAAGTAGCCCAGGTCAGGACAGCGGATGGGGATCCCTTGGTCCTCGAGCTCGAGGAGCGCCTCGGTCAATGGAGTGCCGGCGCGCGAGCAGGGCTCGTCCTTGATTCGGCCACGGGGACGGGGGTCCGAGACCACCGCGGCGGTGTAGATGACGCCCTGAGGCCCGATGGCGACCGCCTGCCTGTTGCGCAGCAGCAGCGCGCAGAAGTTCTTATAGGCGTCCGTGGCGCCGCGCCGCGACCGCCGGTCGCGGCCGACCTTCGCCGGGACGTCGATCACGCCGTTTTGGGCGCGCTTTTGGGTAGCAAAGAAGTCCTTCACGGTGAGCTTCGGCGCCTCGGCCGGCACGCCCGGCTCGCTCTGGCACCGCTTCTCGTCGGCTTCCACCGCGCTCGTGAACCGCTCGACGTTGATGGCCTCCACCACTGCCTTGTACTGCTTGCTCAGTGCCATCAGGTTGACCGGATCGAACTCGTTGCGCGCTCCGGCCTTGAGCATCGCGGCGTCTTCGGTGCCGATGGGCAGCCGTATCAGGACCTCGTTGGAGCCCGCTATGCTCGACGGGCCCACCGGGTTGGTGCTGACCACCCCGCACTGCAGGTTCTTGCCCAGGTCATCGACCTTCGTGGTGTAGGTCTGGCCGGTCTCGCCGGCGATCAGGCCGCCGTTGCGATACCACGAGTAGGTGTACTGGCCGTAGTCGCGCTCCCAGGCCCCCGGAGAGCACGTTGCGCCCCGGCCGACGGGATTGGCCTGGGGGGGCTGGACGACCATCTTCGGGGGCGTGATATTCCGCGGCGTGGCGAAGACGACATGGAGCGAGTTGGCCCGAAGGGCACCCGAGCCGCCGACGTCGTTGCTCGCGGTCACCTCGCAACCGATCTCGTTGTCCCCGTCGAACGGAATGCGGCCGGTCGCCAGATCGATGCCCGTCCCGTCAGCCGTCCGGTAGGTCCGGCCGCTCTCGCCGGCGATCTGCGCCCCATCGCGGAACCACCTGTACGTGAAGTCCGGACCGTTGGTCCACTCCCCCGGATCGCAGGTCAGCGTCTGCCCGGTGATCGGCGTTCCGGTCGTCCGCGGCGGCCGCGTGTTGACCGGCGGGCCGTTGTCGACCCGCTTCGAGGCGCTGACCGCCTCGCGGGCGCTGAAGTCGGCTCCCGTCGCGACCACCCGGCAGCGCACGCGCGACCCCGCGTCGGCGGCCTGGACGACATAGGCGCTCGGCGGCCCACCCTGGGTACCCGCCTCGGGGATCGGCGTCCACCCCGGGTCGTCGTCGGCGGTCGTCGAACGCGGCGCGCGGTCCCACAGGTAGGTGAACGTCGGGCTCCCCGTCCACGTGCCCGGTGAGCAGTTGAGCTGATTGCCGGGCCGCGGCGTGCCGGTGAACGTCGGCCGCGAGCTGTTGGTAGACGGCTCGCCGAAGGCCGAGACGAAGATCTCTCTGCTGCCGCCTTCGTCCTCCGCCCAGGCGACGACCGGCACGCCGCCGATCGAGGCCACCTCCGGGTCGTAGGCGTCCTTGCCGGGATCGCGGTTGAGCCCCGCCGAGCTCGTCGTCAGGCTCTGCCACGCCGTGCCGGCCGCGGTGAGCCGGCTGACGCGGAGCTGCGCGTTGAACGTCGGGCCTCCGGGCTCGCGCCAGGCGACGTGGGGAACGCCGCGGATGCTGGCAAGGCTCGGGGAGGTCGCATTCTGCGTGGGGTCCGAGTTCAGGCTTCCAGCGACCACCTGGCTCCACGCACCCGCGGTGAACTTGCTGACCCGGATCTGGCTGAAGGACCCGTCGGACTCATACCAGGCGACGTGAGGAACGCCGCCGACCCCGTCGAGGCTCGGCGCGAAGCCCGACTGGCTCGGTGAGACGTTGATCGGGCTCGCGCCCGAGCCGACCTCCTGCCACGCCGACCCGTCGAAGCGCTTGACCCGGATCTCGGTGTTGGTCCCGTCGCTCTCCGTCCAGGCGACGTGCGGCACCCCGCCGATGTCGGCCAGGTCGGGATTGGTCGCATCCCGCGTGGAGGAGACGTTGATGCTCCCGGCGGTCCCGACCTCCTGCCAGGTCGTACCGTCGAAGCGCTTGACCCGGATCTCATAGTTGGTGCCGTCGTTCTCAGCCCACGCGACGTACGCCGACCCGCCGATGGCCGCGATGCTGGGACCTCCCAGCGCCTGAAGCCCGGTGCTCAACGCCGGGCCCACCCTCTGCCAGCTCGACCCGCCGTAGCGGCTCACCCGGATCCCGACGTCGCCGGGCGCGCCCGAGCTCTCCTTCCAGGCGACCCAGGGCTCGCGCCGCGACGGATCGTCGGGGGCGGGGACCATCGCCAGGGTCGGAGGACCGTCCGCCGCCTGGTTGATCGGATCGGCCGCGTTGTTGTTGCTCGGATTGGGCGGATTGAGCAGCTGCCGCCACGGTTTCGGATCGAACATCGTCCCGTCATAACGGCTCGCGCGAATCTGGTAGCCGGCGCTCCCGGCGGATTCCGCCCACGCGATCCGCGGCGACCCCCCGAGATCCGCCAGGCTGGGTCCCTTGGCGTCCGCGTTGGTGTCGTTCTTGATCGGGCTCGCCCCCGTCCCCACCGGATACCAGGTGCCGGCCCCCGGCGGAGGCGGTGGCGGAGGAGGCGGCGGGGCGGGGTCGCCGGCGTCAACGGACCGGATCCGGTGGTTAAAGGTGTCGGCGATGAGGAAGTCGTCGTCGGAGGTGACCGCGACCCCCACGGGCTGGTTGAGCTGGGCGGCCGTCGCGGGAGCGCCGTCGCCGCCGAAGCCGCCGGTCCCGTTGCCCGCGACCGTCGAGATCACGTCGCTCGGCGAGACGCGCCGCAGGCGATGGTTGGCGCGATCGGCGATCAGGTAGCCACCGCCGGGCATGACCGCGACCCGCGTGGGGAGGTTCAGTCTCGCTTCGATCGCCGGCCCGCCGTCCCCGAGGAACCCCGCCGCGCCCGTCCCCGCCACCGTGGCGATCGCGCCACCGGAGGTCGCCCGGCGCACCCTATGGTTGAAGGTGTCGGCGATCAGCACGCTTCCGTCGGCCGCGAGGGCGACGCCGAAGGGCTTGCTCAACGCCCCTGCACCACCGGTGCCGCCATAGGTATCGATCACCCCGCCCGCGCTGACGACGCGAACCCGGTTGTTGTCGGTGTCGGCGATCAGGTAGCTGCCATCGGCCCGCACCGCGATGTCGTAGGGGAAATTGACCTGTGCGGAGGTGGCCGGGCCGCCGTCGCCGCCGAAGCCCGCCGCGCCCGTCCCCGCCACCGTGCTGATCGTCCCGCCCGGCGCCACCTTGCGCACGCGATTGTTGTTGGCGTCGGCGATCAGCAACGACCCGTCAGGCAGGAACCCCAGCCCCGACGGCGCATTGAGCTTCGCCGAGGTCGCAGGCCCACCATCTCCGTCGAACCCCGCGGTGCCGCTGCCCGCGATCGTCGTGATCGTCCCGTCCGGGGCCACCTTTCGCACCCGGTTGTTGACCTGGTCGGCGATCGCGTAGCCGCCACCGGGCGCCGCGGTCACCGCGACCGGGAAGCTCAGCTGCGCGGCCGTCGCAGCGCCGCCCTCTCCCGAGAACCCCGCCGTGCCGGTACCGGCCACCGTCGAGATGTCCCCCGCGGCCGCCGACGCGGAGGCCGCCCACAGGGCCAGTGCCACCAAGGCCAAACCAAGGCCAAACGCGCCCGGCGCTACGCCACGCCGCAGCGCACGATCCACCTGACGACCGGCCGCGGTGAGCATGTACGCAAGCATCGGGGCACACGCCGGCCGCGCAAGTACCCACAGGGGTGGTGACTGCCACCCCTGTCAGTCGCGAAGGTCGCGGGCGCTAACCACACCCGCCGCGAGCGCTCGCTGCGCGAGCTCCGTGCGCTTGCGGTACTGGGGCAGGTCCTCGATGCCCAGCTTCGCGAACAGTGCCCGCACGTGGGTCTTGACCCCGTCGACCGACAGATGCAGCTCGCCGGCGATCTCCCTGTTGGTGGCGGGAACCGCCGCGTTCCCCGGGCCCGCGAGCGGGCGACAGAGGGCCACCAGGACGCGACGCTCGGCCTCGCTCAAGCGCACGAGTGCGGCGGGGCCGGCGGCGGCGGTGCTCTCCGCAGTCGGACCGGGGGCCCGGAAGACCAGCGAGGTGCGACCCAGGCGCAGGACGTCGCCGTCGCCGAGCCGGCGGCGGCCCGTCACGCGCTCGCCGTTGACGAAGGAGCCGTTGCGCGACAACCCGTCGTCCACGATCGTCCAGTCGCCGCCGACGCGCTCGAGCTGCGCGTGGGCGCGGGACACTTCGGGGTCCCACGCGAGCGCCACTTCGCTGCGCGCGTCGCGGCCTACGGTCACGCGCTCGATGCCCTCGAGCGACGTGAGGCGCAGGTCGTCCGCGCCGTCGCGGTAAGCGAGGAACGGCCCGCCCTGCCGCTCGGCGTCGACCAGAGACGCGAGCTCGGACGGGGAGAGCGAATGCGATGCGAACGCCATTGCCCGGATTCTCTCGCGCCGCGGGGCTTGGCGAGTCGCTGGCCACGTGATCTACTTCCGACAGGTAGATGAGGCTGGCCACAGGGACAGTAGCCGGCAGCTACACGATCGAGGAGGTCCTCGGCCGCGGCGGGATGGCCGTCGTCTACCGCGCGCGACACGTCGAGCACGGGCGCGAGGTCGCGCTCAAGACGCTCGGCCGGGAGCTGAGCTCGGACCCCGAGTTCGTCGCGCGCTTCCGGCGCGAGGGACGCCTGCAGGCCTCGCTGGAGCACCCGCACGTCGTGACCGTGTACGAGGCGGGCGAGTCCGAGCACGGCCTGTACCTGGCGATGCGGCTGATTCGCGGCTCGACGCTCGCGGCGCTCATGGAGGGGCGGGCGCTCGACGCGAGGCGGGCCCTCGCCCTGCTCGCCCAAGTCGCCGACGCGCTCGACGCGGCGCACGCCGCCGGGCTCGTGCACCGCGACGTCAAGCCTCAGAACGTCCTCGTCGGGGACTCCGACGAGGCTTACCTGGGGGACTTCGGACTGACCAGGCTTGGCGGCGCCACCAGCGTCACCGCCCCGGACCGGCTCCTGGGCACCGTCGCCTATCTCGCTCCGGAGGTCATCCGCGGGGCCGAGGCGACGCCCGCGTCCGATCGCTACGCGTTCGCCGCGATGGTCTTCGAGTGCCTGACGGGGACGGCCGTCTTTCCGCGGACGAGCCAGGCGGCCGTGCTCTACGCGCACACGAGCGAGCCGCCGCCCCGCATCACCCGCCGCCGCGACGAGCTGCCCCGGTCGCTCGACGGTCTCTTCGATCGCGCCCTGTCGAAGGACCCCGATCGACGGCCCGACAGCGCGACCGCGCTGGTCGCCGCCGTGCGCGGCGAGCTGGAAGCCGCGGGCGCCGCCGACCTGGGCCCCCCGCCGCCACCGGGAGCGGCCGCGCTCGGCGGCGCAACGGCCGAGCCGCTCCCTCGCGCTGCGCCGGCGGCGCGCCCGGTGCCCGCACGGCGGCTGGCGGTCCTGCTCGCGGTGGCGGCCCTGACCGGAGCGGCCGTGAGCGCGGGCGTCGCGGCGGTCGTGGACGGCGACGAGGATCCCGAGCGCTCCGCCGGCCCGCCGCCCCTGACGGGCGCCCGGGTCCTGGGCAGCGACCTGGCCGAGCCGGGGGACCCGCTCGACTGCCGCGCCAGGCCCCCGCGGCCCAGCTCGCCCGGCTGCACGATCGTGCAGGCCGCGCAGCCGGGGAGGACGCTCGTGGTGCCCGAGGACGGCGTCGTCCGGCGCTGGGCGGTGCGCTCGGCACGCGGCGAGCTTTCGCTCGCGGTGGTCCGCCCGCGCGGCGCCGGCGCCTTCCAAGTCGCCACGTCGCGCAACGAGTTCGCCGGCAACGACGCCGTCCACGTCTTCGACGCCAACCTGGCCGTCGAGCGGGGGGATCAGCTCGGAGTGGTGGTGCTGCCGGGCTCGGCGGTCGGGGGGCGTGCGGGCATCGACGGCGCGACGACCAGGCGCTGGATCCCGCGCCTGGCCGTCGAAAGGCGGGCGGACCTCGGGCCGGGATCGGGCTTTGACCGTGAGCTCCTGCTGCGCGTCGAGTACGCGCCCCGCGGCGAGCAGCGACGTCCGCGACAGGTCACCGGCGCGGCTGCCGCCCGGCTTCCGCCCGGACGCGTGCGGACCCGTCGCAGCATGCGCTTCCGCAACGGCCGCCCCGTAGGAGTGGCGCTCGTGGCGCTCGGTCAGCGCTTCGTGCTCGACCAGTTCATCGGCGGCCGGCGCACGGCGCGCATCGACGTGCCCGACTTCAATCCCCGCGAGGGGCGGATCATCACCTTCGAGGTCGCGGTCGAGGAGGCCGAGCCCGCGGCGCTCGGGATCTTCATCGAGTACGCCAAGGAGAACAGCTCGCGCATCCTCGACCACTTCTATGTCGCCTTCCCGCGCGAGTTCGATTTCGTCGACTGACGCACGCCGGCCCGAGCTCGGGCCCGGGACCGTGCTCGCCGGCTTCCGCCTCGAGCGGACGATCGGGCGCGGATCGCGCAGTGTCGTCTATGAGGCGACCCAGCTGAGCCTGGACCGGCGCGTCGCCTTCAAGTTGCTGCGTCCCGAGCCCGACCTCCTCGAGAGGTTCGGAGGCCTGCGTTGGCCGGAGCACCGCCACGCGGTCGCCCTTTACGCGACAGGGACCTGCGAGCACGGGGTCTACGTGGCGATGCGACTCGTGCGCGGCTCTTCCCTTGCCGACCTGCGCGAGGCGGGAGCAGTCCCGGCCGGGCGTGCCCTTGGGTTGCTGGAGCAGGTCGCCGGTGCGCTGGACGCCGCGCATGAGGACGGGATCGTGCACGGGGCGCTCGGAGCCGGCGCCGTGCTCGTCGACGCCGATGACCGCGCGTTCGTGACCGATTTCGGGCTCGGCCGCGACGCAGGGACAGGGACAGGGACCGCGGAGGCGGACCTGATCGCGTTCGCGCGGCTCACGGGCGAGTGCCTCGAGCTCGATGGGGATTCGCTCGTCGCCGGGCGCCCGCCCTCGGCGGCGGCCGTGGTGTCCTCGGCGGCCGCCAGGCTTCCGCCCTCGGCGCCCGCGCACCGCCCGCCCGCACGGCGCCGCCGGCGAGCGCTCGCCGGCGCGCTTTGCGCTGCTGTCGGCGCGGCGGTGCTCGCCATCGCGCTCGCCGGCTCGCGGAGCGAGCCGGAGGGCGCTCCCCGAGTGCTTGCGCAGGCGACGGTGCTGGGAAGCGCGCTGCCCTCCGCCGGCGTCGAGTCCCTCGACTGCAGCGGGCAGGCGCCGAGCGGGTCGTCGCAGGCATGCACCGTGGTCCAGACGCGGCTTGCAGGCCGGACGTCGGTGGCGCCCCGCGACGGAGAGATCCGCAGGTGGACCGTCCGCGGCGCACGGGGCGAGCTGGCGCTCCAGGTGCTGCGCCCGCGCGGGGAGCGGTACCTGTCGGCCGCCCGCACGGCCTACGAGCGCGTCACCGACCCGGGCGTCCACGCCTTCGCGGCAAACGTGCCCATCCGCGCGGGCGACCTCGTCGGCGTGGAGGTGACGCCCGGTGCGGCGATCGGCGTGCGGCCGCGCGTCAGCGGTGCCACGACCGCCCGCTGGTTCGGGCCCCTGATAATCGACGCGCGCCCCCCCGAGCAGCGCGCCCGTAGCGGCTTCGACCACGAGCTGCTCCTGCGCGTCGAGTACATGCCCGAGTCGGCACGCGGCCGGGCCGGCCGCTTGACCGGCCCTGCCGCGAAGCGAGCACCGGCCGGGGCGGCGCTCGGAGCGCGAGACATCGAGCTGCGAGACGGGCGAGTAAGACGGGTGGTCGTGGTCAGGGCCCCCGGCACCGTCGCCGTCGACCTCTTCGACGGCAGCCGGCGCCTCGAGCGCGTTGCGGTGCCCGATGTCGATCCGGCAGGGAGCCTGCTGGGCCTCAGCACCCTCGGACGGCCGCTGCTGCGTCTGCGCTGGCGCAACCCTGACGGCCGGCTGCTGACCCACGACTACAGCGTCGGGGCGCGCTCGCTCGTGGCGCGCTGAGCCCGACGGCAGCTCGGAGCGCAGCACGTAGTCGGCCAGCGGGTCCTCGATGTAGCGCTGGATCGCGCGGCGCAGCGGCCGGGCGCCCATCGCCGGGTCCCACCCCTTCTCGACGAGCAGGTCCTTGGCCTCCTCGGTGAGGTCGAGCTGGAGGACATGCCGGTCTCGTTGTCTGAGAACGAGAATTCAGCGCGGAGGCCGCCGCCCGACCCGCTGGAGGGGATCGAGCTCGTCGCTGTAGGCCGAGTCAGGTGGGCGCCAGCACGCGCAGGCCCGCCGCGAGAGCCGCGGCCGTCAGCCGGTCGTCGTAGCTGAACAGCCCACCGAGATCGGCGCCGATGCTCAGCACGGTCGCCAGGTGGATGGCATCCAGTGATCGGAGCTCGCTGGGGTCAAGTCGTCGCGCGATCGCCAGCACCGCGCCGTCCATCGGAACCAGCGCGATGTCGCCCAGCCTCGCCTCCGCCGAATCGGCGACCTCCTCGCCCAGGCGCCGGCAGGCGCGCACCGCTTCAACTCCGAGCAGCGCGCTTGATGTCCATGCCGACCAGCGACCCAACTCGCGCTGCAGGGCAACGGACTCGGGCTCCTCGACGATCAGCTTCACGTACGCCGAGGTGTCGAGGTAGGCGAGCGTCGCCGCGGCGCTCAGAGGCGCTCCTCTCGCTGCTCGGCGAGCACATCGGTCGCAGACGGGCCCTCGACGCGATGGCGCGGCCCGAGGTTGGCGATCAGATCGCCCTGCGGAATCGTCGCGCCTCGCTCGGCGATCAGCCGCGTCAGCGCGCTTTGGCGACCACCGGAAGGCGTGAGGCGGGCGACCTCGCTGCCGCGCTCGGTCACCACGAACGCCTCGCCCGCCTTCACGCGCTCCAGATAGCGGCTGAGGTTCTGTCGCAGCTCGCGCACACCCACCGATGACTCCATGTGCGTCACCGTAGCACAAGGTCATGGCGAACCTCTCCACGCCAGCGCGGGACAGACGAGGACCGTGCCGGCGGGGGGTGTCGACGAGCCACCGCTCGTTGAGGCCCCGGCGCTCGTAGTGGCCCTCCCTGGCACCGACGTCATAACGCCACGCTGGATCGCGCTTCGCGGCACGCCCTCCGAGGGGGATTCGTCGCAGCGCCCGTGCGCAATCGAGGCGAAGCGCGGTGGGCGCGTGGGGTGACGCCGCCCCCGGCGCGAGGTCCTCGCTCAGCGACGCCCGGCCTCGGCCGCGCCCTCGGCCTCCTCAGGCCCCCCGTCGCTCCCGCGCTCGCGATCCCGCGGCGACTCGCCCCGACGGTAGGCCGCGCGCGCGAGGGCGTGCGACCCGACCGGCGCGGTGAGCACGAGGAACGCGGCGATTAACGCGGACTTGGCGATGATCTCGCCGTCCTTCGTCGTGACGAGGGCCACCAGCAGCACGACCAGCCCGAGGTAGCCGGCCTTGCTCGCGGAGTGAAGGCGCGTGTAGAGGTCGGGCATGCGGTAGAGGCCGCACACCCCGAGCGTGGCGCCCAGCAGCCCGATCACGACCAGGGCGTCGGCGCTGAGGGCGAGCAGGTCGCCGTTCACGAGAACAGCCTCCCTCGACCGTAGAAGCGCGCGGCGGCGAGCGTGCTCACGAAGCCCAGCAGGGCGACGATCAGCGCGGCGTCGAGGTAATAGGAGACCCGCTGCCAGCCCGCGTAGAGGATGAGCAGGCCGGTGAGCATCAGCACGAGGGTGTCGAGAGCCAGGATCCGGGTGGCCGTCGACGGGCCCTTCAGCACGAGCGCGGCGCACGCCACGAGGAGTACGGTGAGCCACACCGCTCCGAGGTAGAAGACGGCGTCGTGCATCAGGGAAAGACCCCGCGCTGGTGGCGCTCGTAGAAGCGACGGTGGCGGGCGCGAACCGCTTCGGGATCGCTCGCGTCGAGGACGTGGACGAGCATCACCCGGCGGTCCCAGTCGACGTCCACGAGCACCTCCCCGGGCGACAGGGTGACCGCCAGCGCCGAGACGGCCACGCCGTTGGCGCTGCGCTCGCCGAACGGCACGGAGACGATGTCCGCCCGCGTGGGCGGCCGGACGCCCAGCACGGCCAGGGTCACCTCGCCGACGCCCTTTGCGACCTCCAGGGCGACCGCCGCCGCGAAGGCCGGAAAGCGGACCGCCCGCCGTCCCAGCCCTCCGGCTGAGGGCTCACCCGCCGCGAGGAAGCGCCGCAGGGCACCGAGCGCGGCGGCCGAGAGCAGGGCGCCGAGGGCGAGGTCGAGGGGATGCAGGCTCGCGAGCGTGAGCGCGTAGACCCCGGTCAGGAGCGCCACCTGCAGCCCGCGGATCACGAACCCGCTCCCACGAGGACCTCCGCCGCCTCCCGGCTGACCGCCACGAGCGGCTCGGGCCACAAGCCGAGCGCGAGCACCACCAGGGCCAGGACCGCCGCCGGCGCGCGCAGCGCCGGCCCGTGGGGCGACCCGTGACGCTCCCCCCGCCAGAAGTCGTGCTGGTAGATCTGGAGCATGTAGACGAACGAGAGCGCGCCGCCGACGAAGATCAGTCCGACCAGCACGGCGCTGCCCGCCTCGATGCCGGCATCGAAGATCGCGAGCTTGCCGAGGAACCCCGCAGTCGGCGGGACCCCGGCCACGCTGAGCGCCCCCACGGCGAACGTCGCGCCGACGAGCCGGCCGCGGACCTCGACGGCCAGGAAGAGCAGCGTCTTGTTGAGCGCGTTGGCCACCGCGTAGAGGACGGCCGCCGCGTAGCCGGCCGCGCCCCCGATGGCAAGGGCGACGATCACGTAGCCCACCTGGCCGATCGCCGAGTAGGCGAGCACCTCGGCGGCGCTGCGCCGCGATAGGGCCTGGAGCGCGCCGTAGACGATGCTCGCGCTCCCGAGCACGATCAGCGCGCTCGCGCCGAGCTCGAGCTCGCGTGGCAGGAGCTCTGCGCCGAAGCGCAGCAGCCCGTAGCTGCCGATGTTCGCAAGCGCCCCGCTGAGCATCGCCGCCACTCCCGGCTCGGCGCTCGTGTAGACGGCGGGAAGCCAGAAGTGGAAGGGAAAGAGGCCCAGCTTGACCCCGAAGGCCACGAAGAAGGCGACGGCGATCAGCGCGGCCGGGCCCGGCGCGACCCCGGTCATCGCTGCGGCGACCTCGCTCATCTCGAGCGTTCCCGTAACGTGATAGACGCCCGCGGCGCCGATCAGGAAGAGGAAGGAGCCGAGCAGGTTGACCACGGCGAAGATGAACCCGGCGCCCACCTGGCGCGGCTCTTCGCCGTAGCCCGCCAGCACGTAGGCGGAGATCATCGAGAGCTCGAAGAAGACGTAGAAGTTGAACACGTCGCCGGCCAGGAAGAGGCCGGTGAGCCCGGCGGCCATGAACAGCACGAGCGCCGGGAACATGCGCGACCGCAGCCCGGCGAGCAGCTCGTAGACGAGCGCCGCCAGCAGCACCGCGCTCGAGAGCAGCCCGAAGAGAACGCCGAGGACGTCGGCGCGCAGCGTGATCCCCAC
>JBBPZA010000029.1:0-18138 GCA_038199375.1 Solirubrobacterales bacterium
ACGCGTTGGGGCAGCAGGATCACGTTGTCCGGCGGAGCCTGCGGCTGTGCGCCGACCGGAGCGCCCACCTTCTGAAACAGCGAGTCGGCGGCGGGCAGGTCGACGACTCCGTCGACCCTGACCGACGTGCGTCCGCCGCCGGGCTTGCCGATGCGCACGCTGTCGCCGGCCTTGGCGTGAAGGTTGGCGGCGGTCTGCTGGGCGAGCAGCACGCCGGTGCCCGAGCCCGACAGCGCACGGATCTCCCCCGGGAAGGCCAGGGCGTAGCCCTCGGGCAGGCCGACGACCTTGCCGGGCCCGGTCTGTTGGGTGGAGGCGCCGGTGGCGGCGCTCAAACCCGTCGTCTCGGCGAAGCTCACCGGCAGCGCGCGGGTGACCCCTCTCTGCCGGCGGACCTGGGACAGCACGCCGGCCGGCTTGGCGCCGTCCTGGGCCTCTACCTGCCAGTCCACCGGGACGCGCCCGATCGCCCGCCCGGTCATCTTCGAGGTGGTCGAGGACAGGAACGTGCCGATCGAGGCCAGCAGGGCCACGCCGACCGCGACGCCCAGCGCCGTGCAGGCCAGGCGGCCCCGGCGGTGGGCCACGAGCCCCCGCAGCCAGGTCAACGCGACCATTGCTCCTCCCTGAGGCGTCCGCTCTGCATATGCCACGACCCGGGCAGCCGCTCGGCGACCGTCGGATCGTGGGTGGAGACGACAAGCGCCGCATCCGCGTGCTCGGCCGCGGCCAGCAGCACATCGACGACGACGGCGGCGTTGGCGCGGTCGAGCTGGCCGGTCGGCTCGTCGGCCAGGATCAGCGACGGCTCACCGGCCAGGGCGCGCGCCACGGCGACGCGCTGTGCCTGCCCGCCCGAGATCTCCTCCGGCAGCTTGTCGACAAGGTCGACTAGCTCGAGCAGGTCGAGCGCGAGGCGCGCTGCCGCTTCGGCCTTGTCGTCGGGCATCCCGCCGAGGACCAGCGGCAGCGCCACGTTCTCCGCGACGGTCAATGGCGGCAGGAGGCTCGGGCCCTGGAAGATGACCGCCACCGGTCCGGGCGTCAGGGCCTCCAGGCCGCCGATCGCCGGCCAAGTGACTCGGCCGACGGTGGGCTGATCGAGCCCCGCCATGAGGTGCAGCAGGGTGGACTTCCCCGACCCCGAGGGGCCGACCAGCGCCACCCGGTCGCCGGCTTGCACGACGCAGTCGGTCGGCTGGAGGGCGACCGTCGCGGTCGGGCCCGCGCCGTAGGTGCGAGCGGCGCCCTCACAGACGACCAGCGGACCGGAGCCGATCACGACTGCGATCTCCAGGTCGTCGCGGCGCAGAAGCCCGACTCGCAGGCGAGCGGGTAGGAGCCGATCACGGCTCGACCCTCCCGTCTCGCAAGCGGATCTCGCGGTGCGAGAGGGCGGCGACATCAGGGCTGTGGGTGACGATCAGCACCGCGGCGCCTTCGGCGGCGCGGCCGTGGAGCAGGTCCAGCACGCGCCGGGCGGTGGACTCGTCGAGCTCGCCGGTCGGCTCGTCGGCGAGCAGGACCTTCGGGTCATTGGCCATCGCAACCGCCAGGCCGGCGCGGACCAGCTCTCCGCCGGAGAGCTGGCTCGGACGCGCGTGTGCGCGCGCCGTCAGGCCGCAGCGCTCCAGGAGCTCCGCTCGCCAGGCGGCCGAGGTCTTGTCTGGAGCGAGGCGCTGGGCGATCGCGATGTTGGTCTCGACGGACAGGTGCCCGGCGAGGTTCGATTGCTGGTAGAGCATCCCGATCCTGCTCGCGCGGACGCTTGCGCGATCCGCTTCGGATCGACGCGACAGTCGTTCGCCGTCCACACGGACCATCCCGCCGTCCGGCTCGTCCAGGCCGGCCAGGCACGCCAGCAACGTTGACTTGCCCGAGCCCGAAGGTCCCGTGACGGCGACGACCTCGCCGCCCTCGATTTCGAGCGACACGCCCTGGAGGGCGAGCGTCTCGTCGTCGCCGGCGTGGAAGAACCGGTACAGGCTCTCGGCGTGCAGCAGCGCCGTCATCGCGACCACGTCAGCGAGTCGGTGACGATCCTCCACGGGTCGACGTTGTCTGCCCCCTTGGGTCCGGACAGCGTGAGGATCGCCTCCTTGCCCTTGCGAAAGAAGACGTAGCGCTCGACCGCGTCCCGGCCCGCCTTGCCGGTGACCGGGTTGGGCTTCGCGTCGGCGAGGTAGGTGATCCGTATCGCGGTGCCGGCCCTGCGGCTGACAGTCGTGACCTTGCCCGCCCGGAAGCCCTTGACCGCGCTGGCGAGCCTGGGCAGCTCGTCGCGCGCGGCCCGTCCGGCGCTCGGCGGCGCCTTCCGCCAGCCCGCGCTCGACACGGATGGCGTTGAGCTTGTCGGTGAAGGTGACCGCGCCGCCCGAGGCGCTGCGCGACCAGCCCTCGGGCACTTTGATCGTGAAGCCGGCGCCGGGCGGCGTGTAGACCACGAACGCCTGGTTGTCGGGGATGTCGCCGGCCGGGCTGATCTCGGGTCCGTTCGGATCGGCCGGCTTGGCGGCCCGGCTGTCCTTCGAGGACGACGACGAACCGCATCCGGCGGCGGCGATCACCGCGATCGCGGCGCTGACGGTGAGTGCTGCACGCTTGCGCATCGGTTCTCCTTGGAAGGTCGGCTCCTGCATGGGACGGCGACCGTAAGCGGTGCGGGTCAGCGTCCGGCCCTCGCAAGGTCAACGCCAGGTCAAAGTTGGCGATCGGTCTCCTGTCCACCCGTACGCTGATTACGAGATGGGTGCGCGAATCCTGATCGTCGAGGACGACGAGGCCATCGCCTCGGGGCTCGTCCGCGTTCTCGACAGCCAGGGCTACGACGTGGCGCGCCTGGCTCGAGGAGCTCGAGCCGTCGAGGCGGCAGGCGCCGACACCGAGCTGGTCGTGCTCGATCTCGGGCTGCCCGACCTGGACGGCATCGAGGTCTGCCGCCGGATGCGTGCCGCCAGGGCGGATTTGGCGATCCTCATCCTCTCCGCCCGCGACCAGGAGCTCGACGTCGTCGCTGGTCTCGACGCCGGTACCGATGACTACCTGGTCAAGCCGTTCCGGCTCTCCGAGCTGCTCGCTCGGGTGCGAGCACAGCTGCGTCGTCGCGCGGCGGATGAGCCATCGCCGTCGACGGAGCCGCTCGAGGCCGGAGGCGTGACCGTCGACGTCAGCGCCCGGCGCACCTTCGTCGACGGCCAGGAGCTCGCCCTGCGCCCCCGGGAGTTCGAGCTGCTGGTCCTGCTGATCTCCGAAGCCGGGCGCGCGGTCACCCGCGAGCGGCTCATGCAAGACGTGTGGAACACCGACTGGCTGGGCTCCACGAAGACGCTCGACACTCACGTCATGAGCCTGCGTCAGAAGCTCGGCCGCCCCGAGGCGATCACGACCCTGCGCGGCGTCGGCTACCGCTTCGAGCTGTAATGAGACGCCGGCTCGTGGCCGCCATAGCCGGCGTCGCCGCGGTCGCCGTCGTCCTGTTCGCCGTGCCGCTCGCGCTCCTCCTCGGGCGCACCTACCGTGACGAGGAGCTGCTGCGCCTCCAGCGCGACACGGTGGCGGCCACGCGCGAGATCGACCTCGGGAGCCAACCGGCCGACCGGATCGAGCTGCCGCGCACGGCGGACCACCTCGCCGTCTACGACCGCGCCGGGCGCCGGGTAGCGGGGCGGGGCCCGACCCGCGCCGACACGCCCGTGCGAGCCGCGCTGCGATCGGCCCGGCCCGCGGACGACCGCGCGTCCGGCGACCTGCTGGTCGCGGTGCCGCTGCTGAGCGGTGAGCGGGTGACCGGAGCGGTCCGTGCCGCCCGAGACGAGAGCGGGGCGGTCAGCGACATCCGGCAGGCCTGGCTGCTGCTCGCCGCCGTGGGCGCCGCAGTGGTGCTGCTGGCGGTCATCGCGGCGCGCGTGCTCGGCGGAAGGCTGGCGCTCCCGCTGGAGCGCGTGGCACTCGCGGCCTCCCGGTTGGGCGACGGCGACTTCGCCGGCCGGGCGCCGCGCGAGCGGATCGCGGAGGTCGATGCCGTCGCCCGCGCACTCGATGCGACGGCCGAACGGCTCGACGAGCTCGTAGGACGGGAGCGCGCCTTCACCGCGGACGCCTCGCATCAGCTGCGCACGCCGCTGGCGGCGCTGCGCATCGAGCTGGAGGGAATGCAGCTGCGCGACGACCGCTCACCCGAGCCGGCTGCCGCGCTTGCGCAGGTCGACCGGCTTCAGTCGACCATCGACACGCTCCTGGCCGTCGCACGCGATGCTCCGCAGCGACACGAGCGCGTCGGCCTCGGACCGTTCCTCGACGACGCCCAGGCCCGCTGGCGGGGCGTCCTTGCCGCAGACAGCCGGCCGCTGCGCTTGCACCTGCCGTCCGAGCCGCTGCACGTCCACTCGTCGTCGAGGATGCTCACCGAGATCCTCGACGTGCTGATCGACAACGCGCGCGAGCACGGTCAAGGAGAGGTGTCCGTGGCGGCGCGTCCGGTCGCCGGATACGTGGCGGTGGAGGTCGGCGACGCTGGGGCAGGCTTCGCGCTCGACGTCGAGGAGGCCTTCGAACGCCGGCGCGGCCGGGGAGAAGGCCATGGCATCGGCTTGGCGCTCGCTCGATCGCTGGCGCACGCCGAAGGCGGCCGCCTCGACGTCCCCGACCCCGGCCCAAACCCCGTTGTGCGGCTTCTCCTCCCGCGGGCGGCGGATGACTCGACCGCTCAGGCCTCCTGACCCGAGGGGTCGAGCGGCCCCTCGGGGCGACGGGGGTGGCGCTCGTGCTCCGTCTCGGCGAGGATCACCTCGGGCGGGGTCTGGTCGCGCTTCGTGATGGCCAGGAAGGTCACCAGGGCGAGGATGGACCCCAAGAAGACCGCGCTGGTCACCGTGGTTCCCAGCCCGAGACCGCCGTCGGCGCGAGGCTGGGACAAGAGGTCCCCGATCGACGCGCCGAGCGGGCGGGTCAGGATGTAGGCGATCCAGAACGAGAGGACCGCGTTGAGCTTGAAGGCGAAGTGCGCGATCGTCACCGCGGCGATCATCGCGCCGAAGATCAGCCCCGAGAACGCGTAGCCGATGCTGAAGCGCTCGGCCACGAGGTCGCCGGCCGCGGTCCCCAGGGCGAAGGTGAACAGGATCGCCAGCCAGTAGAACCCTTCCCGCCGGCTGGTGATGATGGTGTGGATGGACAGCGTCCGCTCGCTGGCGAACCAGGCCGCGAACGTCACCGCGAGGGTGATTCCGAAGGCGATCGTCGAGATCACCAGCGATACCCCGAAGCGGTCGGTCAGGTTGTCGGTGATGAGGGTGCCGACGACGCTGATGAAGACCACGGCGAGCCAGTAGATCCCCGGCACGTACCTGGTGACCTTGAACTGCCAGCCGAGCGTCGCCAGGAGCAGCGCTCCCACGACGTAGGTCGTGTTGGTCAGGCCGAAGCCCAGGTCCACGTTGAGGTAGTCGGCGGCGGTCTCGCCCACCGTGGTGGCCATGATCTTGATGATCCAGAAGTAGAGGGTGACTTCCGGCACCTTGTTGAGCATCTGCCTGGCGCGCGAGGCGCTGTGGGTGGTTGTGGTCATGGCGCCAGGCTGGCACCGCGAACCTGGACGGCGCCTGAACGCCCGCGGCGCGGCCCGAGGGACGCCGCGCGCCGTTCAGGCGACGGACGTGACGACCGGCAGCTCGACCACGAGCTCCGCGCCGCGATCGGGGCGGGCGACGCGCACCTCTCCGCCCAACGACCGGGCGAGTCGCCGCGCGAGTGCCAGGCCGAGCCCGGCCCCCGATCCGCCGGACGTCTGCCAGCCCGGCTCGAAGATCTCCGAGACGTCCTGCGCCGGGATCCCCGGACCGTCGTCTGAGATGCGAACCCGCACCATCTGGTCGCCCGCGGCAGCTGCCGTGATGCAGGCGGTCGTGGTCGCATGGCGGACGGCGTTCTCGAGCAACGGGTTCAGGAGCTGGGTGACGAAGGCCGCATCGGCAGCTACGCGGCAGGAGTGGAAGGGCTCCTCGACAGTGATGGCCACGCCTTGGTCCTTCCCCGTCGCGGCGTTGGCCTGGACCGCCGCGGTGACGGCCTGCGCGAGGTCGCACGTCGCCGTGTCAGGTCCTAGACCACGGGCGGCGCGCAGCAGCGCGTCGATCGTCGAGCTCATCCGATCGACTTCGGCCACGATCGTCGCCAGCGACTCGCGTGGGTCCTCCGCGGACCGGCCGGCCGCCATCCCGAGCTCGGCCTCGGCGCGGATGCCGCTCAGCGGAGTTCGCAGCTCATGGGCGATCTCGGCGGTCAGCCGCTGCTCGCGCCGCAGGCCGGCCTCCAAGCGGTCGAGCAGACCGTCGAGGGTGGCCGCGAGGGTGGTCAGCTCGTCGCGCGGAGGCCCGAGGTCGAAGCGCTGCGAGAGATCATGCTCGCCGTAGGCAGCGGCTTGACGAGCCATCCTCTCCACCGGCCGCAGCCCCGCCCCGACGGCGCGCCAGGCGACCAGCGCCCCGGCGAGCACGACGAACGCGCCGAGAACGACGGTGCCGAGGCGCGCGATGCGCTCGCTCTTCTCGTACGGCCCCAGCGAGACGCCTACGACGACCGTCGCGATCCGCGTCCTGCCGTCGGCGCCATAGGCGGGCTCGGCCAGCAGGCGCACCGCGCCGCCGACGTCCACAGTCGTGCCGGGCCGGGCGCCGGCGAGCCGGGATGCCGCGCGGTCGACGGCGGGCGGAGCGGGAGGCCGTGCTATCGCCTTGCCGCCGGCGAAGACCCACGCTTCCCGGTCGAGCGCCTCGTCCTGGGCGCCCTCGCTGACGACCACCGTGCCGGCCCTGAGATCCACGGTTGCCAGCTGCGCGTCGGCCCGCGCGCGAAGCACCGCGTCGGCGTCCGCGTCGAGCGAGTTGGTGAGCAGGACGTTGATCGTGATCCCGATCGCCACGACGCCCAGTGCCAGGACGTAGACGGACGCGAGCACGACCCGGGCGCGGAGGGGAAGGGACCTCATCGCAGCTCGTAGCCGACGCCCCGCACCGTGCGGATCTCGACCGGCGCTTCGAGCTCGCGCAGGTACCGGCGCAGGCGTGCCAGGTAGCTGTCGAGCGTGTTGTCGTGGACGATCGCCCCGTCGGGCCAGGCCGTCGACGTCAGGTCCCTTCGCCGCACGACCGAGCCGCTGTGAGCGACGAGGGCGGCCAGGAGCCGGAACTCGGTGGGTGTCAGCTCGGCCGAGCGATCGGCGACGTGCAGGCGCAAGGCGGCGGGGTCGAGTCGGAGTCCCCGCGGCATCCGCTCGACGGCGGGCGGCGCGGCCGCTGAGCGGCGCAGGAGCGCCCGTACCCGCACGAACAGCTCGCCGAGCGCAAAGGGCTTGGTGAGGTAGTCGTCGCCACCGACGTTGAAGCCGGAGATGCGATCGGGCACGGCGTCTCTCGCGGTGAGGAACAGCACGGGAGCGTCCAGGCCCGCGGCGCGCAATGCCTGGCAGACGTCGCGGCCGTCGGCGTCGGGCAGACCGATGTCCAGGATGACCGCCGCCGGACGCACCGCCTGGAAGCGCTCGATCGCCGCCCGGCCGCTGGCCACGGCGACCACCCGGAAGCCTTGTCCTTCCAGGCCTCGTCGCAGTGCCGATCGCAGGACGTCGTCGTCCTCGCAGACGCCGAGGACGGTCTGGGTGATCTCGGCTTGATCGGCCACGCCCTTCATGGTGACGCCGGCGGCCCGGCCGGCCGGTCTGGAACGCGGGGGCGCCATCGGTCAAGCCGCCTGATTAGTCCTCGAGCAGGCGGGGGACCGAAGGGGAACCCCGACCCGAGGAGACACCGTGTCAAAGGAAGACAACATCGCCGCCCAGGAGCATCTCGCGAGCAGCATCAACGCCGGAAAGGTCGATGCCGCCGTGGAGGCCTTCGCGCAGGACGCGGTCGACCACGACCCGGCGCCCGGCCAGGGTCCCGGCCGCGACGGGTTCAAGACGTTCTGGACAACGCTGACCTCCGCCTTTCCCGACGCGCACATCGAGCCGCGCCACGAGGTGGTCGACGACGACCACGTCGTAATCGCCTACACCCTGACCGGCACCCACGACGGCGAGTTCGAGGGCATCGCGCCGACCGGCACGAAGATCGAGGTCAACGGCATCCAGATCGGGCGCTTCGAGGACGGCAAGATCGTCGAGCGCTGGGGATCGAGCGACGAGCTCGGCATCCTCAAGCAGCTCGGGGCCGAGCCGAAGGTCGACTGACACGGCGACGGGTTAACCCGTCGCGCGCGCCTCGCCGATATAGGGCGCATGCTTACGAACGTGCGCTCTCCTGTCGACGAGCTGATCTCAACCGGCCGCCTCAGGGCCGTCTATCAGCCGATCGTCGAGCTCGACCAGGGGTCTCCGGTTGCCTTCGAGGCGCTCGCGCGGGGACCCGCGGGCTCAGCCTTCGAGTCGCCCGCCGCCCTCTTCGACGAGGCTGAGCGCGCCGATCTCGTCGCCGAGCTCGACCAGGCCTGCCGCGAAGCTGCGCTCGACGGCGCCCTCCAAGCCGGGCTGCGGCCGCCGCACCTTCTCTTCCTCAACGTGGAGCCCTCGGCCCTTGGCCGCAGCGACCTCTTCAGCGATCAGGCCGAGCGGCGCCTGGGCGACCTGGGCGTGGTGGTGGAGTTCACGGAGCGAGCGCTGACTGCCCGACCGGCCGATGTGCTTCGCGCCGTTGGTTGGCTGCGCGAGCGCGGGTGTGGAATCGCGCTCGACGATGTCGGCGCGGACGAGCGATCCCTCGCCCTCATGCCGTTCCTCGCCCCGGACGTGATCAAGCTCGACATGCGGCTCGTGCAGGAGCGGCGGCTCTGCGTCGAGAGCGCACGCGCCGTCAACGCGGTCGGCGCCGAGGCCGAGCGCTCCGGCTCGATCGTTCTTCACGGCGGAGACCCGGGAGCGATACGAGCGCCTTGCCGACCGCGCCGCCCTGGTCGGGGCACTCGGGATCGGTATGAGCGAGCAGCCCGCGCCGGGGGTACGGGGCGCGAGCTTCGAGCCCCACAACGACCTGCGCGGGGAGTGGGACGTGATCGTCGTGAGCCCGCACTTCGCGGGCGCGTTCGTGGCCCGGGACCTCGGCGACCAAGGCGCCGACCCCGAGCGACGCTTCGACTTCTTCTTGACCTATGACCGAGACCTCGTCACGCGCGCCGCACGCGCATTGATGTCCCGGATCGTTCCGGTCGCCTAGCGACGAGCGCAATCGGTCACCCGACGAACTTCTTGCCGCCCTATTCGGCCGCCGCCGCTGAGGGCAGCGGCAGTCCCCGAGGGGCCCCCTCAGACAAGCGAGATCACGAGGCCCGCCGTGACGACGATCGCCGTCGACCAGGCGATGACGGCGGCGACCAGGGCGCGGTCGAGCCCGTATTCGTTGGCGATCACGATGGTGTTGATGGCCGCCGCCATCGCGGCTTGGGAGAGGTAGGCGTCGGGCACGCCGATCACCGTCTCCGAGAGCGCCAGCACCGTTGCCGGTGCGAGCACGAGCTTCACCAGGAGCCCTGCCGCGATCGGGGGCGTGAGCGCAGGGAAGGTTCGCTCGCCCGGACCGGCGACCGAGGAGAGCGTCACCCCGACCGCGAAGAAGCCGAGCGGCAGGATCAGGAAGACGAGCAGCTGGGAACCGTCGACCGCCCAGTCGGGCGCCAGCGCGCTGGGCGCGAGCAGCGCGGCGATGCTGGCCCACAACGGCGGGTTGCGCAGCAGGAAGGCGGTGACCCGCTCGCGCGGGCGCTCGGCCACAGTCCCGAAGGCCGCCCCGACGGAGAACGCGATCGTCACGAACGAGAGGCCTGACACCAGCGTGTCGTAGGCCACGGCACTCGGCAGCTCGTCGAAGCCGAGCAGCGCGGCGCTGAAGGGGAGGCCGAGGTAGCCCGTGTTGGCGAAGCCGCACGCGAGCATCAGCGCCCCGACGCCGGCGCGCGGCAGGCGGAAGACGTAGGTGCCCGAGACGTAGGCGACCGCCAGCGCGACGCCGAGCGCCGCGTAGCCGAAGGCGATGCCGGCCCCGACCCTGGGCGTGATCTCGAGCGCGGCGATGTTGAAGAAGGCGACGACCGGAAGGAGCACCCAGAGCATCAGCCCCATAACCCTCCGCGCGCCGCGGTCGGCCCGGCCGCCAAGCCGGCGCTCGAGGGCCACGCCCGCCGCGGTCGCGGCGGCGATCACGGCGGCGAGCGCAATCACCGGTCAGCTCGCGCGCGCGGCGTGCCCGAGCCGCGGCGCCGCTCGGCGAGCGGCTTCCGGTCGACGGCGCCGCGCACGCGTAGGACTCTTATGATCCGGCGGTGGCCCTGGGGACGCGCGCGTGGATCACCGCCGCTCGTGCGCGTCGGCGGCTGGGAAAGCCCAGCAGGGAGGCTTGGGCCCGGGACCGTCGCTCGTTCGCCGACATCGGCGGACTGTTCGGGATCCACGGCGACGTCGCCCTTCAGGCCGAGGAGCACGGTGCCACCGAGGGCACGCTCTACGACGCCGGCGACGCGACACCGGAGTTCCGCGACCGTAGGGAGCGTGAGGGATCTCGCATTCGCTTCGTCCAGGGCGACCTCGAGGACCCGGTGGCGCTCGAGCGTGTGGGCACCCACGATCTCGTGTGGTGCGTCGGAGTGATCTACCACACGCCGATGCTCGGCCACGGGAACTTCTGGTGGGGCATCAGCCCCTCGGCGCTTCGCGCGATGCTCCCGGCGGCGTGCTTCGAGGTGGTCGAGGAGCGCCATCCGCACGCCTACCCCTTCTACACGGAGGTCGTCGCACGGCCGGTCGCCCGGCATCCGTCCGTGCCGCCCATCTCGTACTACCGCGAGCGCGGGGAAGCGGCTGACCGCGGCGATGAGCCTCCTCCGTTCACGGACTACTACGAGTAGGCCAACCGCCAGACGGTCGGACGATCGGGATCGGCGCGCCTCGGGCGATCGCGTGCGACAGAGGATGGTCCTGTGGCTCTTCACGGTCACGCTGTTCGTGAGCGCCGGGCTTGTGTTCCTGATCCAGCCGATGTTCGCGAAGTTCATCCTGCCGCTGTTCGGAAGCACGCCGTCGGTCTGGAACGTGTCGATGGTCTTCTTCCAGACGGCCCTGCTCGGCGCCTACCTCTACGCGCACGTGAGCACGCGCCGGCTCGGCGTGCGCCGGCAGGCCGCGCTGCACATGGCGCTGCTCGCGCTGGGCCTGCTCGCGCTCCCGATCGGGGTGCCCGCGCTCGCGCCGCCGGCCGACAGCAGCCCCCTCCCGCACCTACTCGGGCTTCTGGCGCTCACGGTGGGCCTTCCCTTCTTCGTCGTCTCGACGACCGCTCCCCTGCTGCAGCGGTGGCTCGCCGACACCGACCATCCCGCGGCAGCCGACCCCTACTTCCTCTACCGTGCGAGCAACCTGGGCAGCGTCCTGGGCCTGCTCGCCTACCCCCTGGCGCTCGAGCCCGGCCTGCGACTGGGCGAGCAGGGGCGCCTGTGGTCGGCGGGCTACGTGGTGCTCGCCGCGCTGGTGGCGGTCTGCGGCGTGGTCGTGTGGCGCTCGCGAGCGGCGCCGGGCGCCAACCAGACGGCGGCCCCGCCGGTCGTCGGCTCCATGCCCGCCGTGGCCGCCGAGGTCGAGTCGGGTGGCGCCGCGGCCGCGCCGCGTGCGCTCACCGCCCCCTCGACCGCCAGGCGCCTGCGCTGGGTCGCCCTTGCCTTCGTGCCCTCGAGCCTGATGCTCGCCACCACGACGTTCCTGACGACGGACATCGCGCCGCTCCCGCTGCTGTGGGTCGTCCCGCTGTCGCTCTACCTGCTGTCGTTCACCATCGTCTTCTCCCCCGGGCGCCACGCGCTGGGCCTGCACCGGTGGATGGTGCCGGCCCTGCCCGGGTTGGCGGTGGTCGTCGCGATCGGGCTCTTGGTCGGCGCGCGCGACCCGCTGTGGCTGGTCATGCTCGTCCACCTCGCCGCCTTCTTCGTCGCGGCTATGGTCTGCCACGGAGAGCTGGCGCGGGATCGTCCGGTCGCGACGTCGCTGACGGGCTTCTACCTCCTGGTCGCGCTGGGCGGCGCGCTCGGCGGGGCCTTCACCGCGATCGTCGCACCGGCCGCCTTCGACTCGCTGCTCGAGTATCCGCTGGCCGTGGTTCTGGCCTGCCTGTGCCTCCCCGGCCGCGCGCCCCGGATCGCGCCCGGGCGGTTCGCCCGGCGGCTCGATCTCGCACTGCCGCTCGCCGTCGGCGCCGTCGCGGTGATCGCGCTCGTGCTGGTGAGCCTCGGCGGCGACTTCGTGAGCCTCGGCGGCGAGGAGACCAACGAGACCGAGAGGGTCCTCGCGATGAGCGTGGCGGCCGGCATCGCCCTGACCTTCGCGCGACGCCCGCTTCGCTTCGGGCTCGCGGTGGGCGCCATCGTCGCGGCAGGCCTGCTTCCCATCGGCGTCACGGAGAACGTGATCTACAGGGACCGCAGCTTCTTCGGCGCCTACCGGGTCGTCGCCTCGCAGGGCGGCAGCGTCCACGAGCTGATCGACGGTACGACGACGCACGGCATCCAGGACCGCGCGCCCGGCCGCGAGCTCGAGCTCCTCTCCTACTACAGGCGCGACGGCCCGATCGGCCAGCTCATGTACACCCTCAGCCCGGCGATCACCACGCGAACGGCGATCGTCGGCCTGGGTGCCGGAACCATGGCCTGCTACGCGAGGCCCGGCGATCGCTGGACCTTCTACGAGATCGACCCCGCGGTCGAGCGGATCGCCCGCGACCCGCGGCTGTTCACCTACCTGCGCGACTGCCCCGGCCGCTACGACGTGGTCCTCGGCGACGCCCGCCTCTCGTTGTCGCGAGCCGCGGACCGCCGCTACGGGCTCATCGTCCTCGACGCCTTCGCCTCGGACGCCATCCCCACGCACCTCCTCACCCGTGAGGCGCTCGCGCTCTACCGGTCGAGGCTGCGCGGGGGCGGGGTGCTCGCCTTCCACATCTCCAACAACTATCTCGCCCTCGAGCCGGTGGTCGGCAACCTCGCGCGCGACGCCGGGCTCGCGTGCGTCGCCCAGCAGGGAGTCGAATCCGACTGGGTTGCCATGGCGCGGCGCAAGACCGACTTCGGCGCCACCGCCGCCGACTGGCGGTGGCATGAGTGCCCGAGCGCGCCCGACTCGGCGGTATGGACGGACGACTTCTCGAACCTGGTCGAGGCGCTCGACCTGCACTGGGGGGTCGAGTAGCGCTCGGGTTCCTACCCGGAGGTCAGGAGGTCGGCCAGTCCGCCTGGGGATCGGCGCAGGTCGACCGGACCGCAGGCGAACGCGAAATCCAGCAGGCTCCTTTCTTCGTTCGAAGGGGTCAGGGTCGCCGGTTCACAGCGCCCGATCTCCGAGGGGAGCTGAGATGGCAGGCGAGCAGCAGGTCTACGAGGCGATAGCCGAGGCGATGCAGCGGTTCGGCTATCGCGACGTGACAGGGGAGATGGTGCGCGACATCGACGAGGGCTCGAGCGAGGAGCTTTCCCACGGGGTCATCTCGATGTTCGCCACCCGGCAACTGGAGGAGGCCCGCGAGTCCGGGCTGCTCCCGCCCAAGTGACAGCGCGTGATCCTCACGCCCACGGCGAGGTTCAAGCCTGGCCCGGTCGACGCGCCTCGCGGACGATCTCGTTGCTAGAGCGGTTGGCGGCCGGCGTACCCGGCGTCGAGGTCGTGCCAGAACCCGATGTCCGGCTCCCCGTCGATCCAGCACAGGTAGACCTCGCGGCCGTCGCGCATCGCGGGAAAGTCAATGAGCCCGCGGTCGAGGTCACGGAGAACGATGTCGCGCTCGTCCAGGTCCGCCATGCCGGCACGGAGCTCGAGGAACGCTTCGCTGACCTGCTTGCCCGGGCTCCCGCCGCCGTTGCCCGAGGAGCCGTTCGCAAGCGCCTGACGAGCCTCGCCGTCTCCCAGGCGGTCACGTGCGCCGCGAAGCGAGACGAGTCGCTCCGCGACCCACGAAAGGAGCGCCCTGGCCTCCTCGAGCGTGTAGTGGCGACGATGCCTCACCGCGCCGGGCCGCCTATGCCCCCCCCATCTCCGTGGCCGGCTCCGGAGAGGGCCGGACGCGCAGGACCTTGGCGACACCCGCAGGCAGCCACCAGTTCCAGCTGCCGAACAGGGACACGACCGCGGGCACGAGGAGCGCTCGGATGACCGTGGCGTCGAGGATGATGCCGGCCGCCAGGCCGGTCGCGAGGATCTTCACGTCGGTCTCCGGCCCCGAGGCCATCGCCGCGAAGGTCAGGAACAGGATGAGCGCGGCGCTCGTCACCAGCCGACCCGTGCGGCCGAGGCCGAAGACGACCGCCTCGTCGGTGTCGTGGGTGTGGTCGTACTCCTCGCGCATCCGCGCGAGGATGAACACCTCGTAGTCCATCGAGAGCCCGTAGAGGAAGGCGAAGACCATCAGCGGGATCCAGGAGGCAATCGACCCGGTGGCGGCGATGCCCCAGATCTCCTCCGATCCGTGGCCGCTCTGCCACACCAGCGACATCACCCCCCAGGCCGCGCCGACCGAGAAGACGTTGAGCACGACCGCCTTCGCCGGAAGCAGGAGCGAGCGGAAGGCCCGGGCCAGCAGCAGGAAGGTGAGGATCGAGATCATGGCGATCATCAGCGGGAAGGCGCCGTAGACCGCATCGATGAAGTCCGCGTTGAGGGGCCCCGACCCGCCGACCCGAGCATCCGAGCTCGCTGTGTGAGCGGCGTCGCGCAGGCCCTGGACGCTGTCGCGGCCCGACTGGGTCTCGTCGCCCTCGCGCGGCATCGCGGCGACGATCGCCTGACCCTGCCGCCGCCACGCCGGGCCCGGCGGCGCGACCGCACCGTGCACGCCCTCCACGCCTTCCTGAGCGGAGGCGACCTTCGCGGCGTCCGCGGTGGCGACCAGCGTCTCGGTCGGCGCGATCGCGCCCTTTCCGATCCCCGACGAGGCCAGTGCATCCAGGCCGTCCTTCGCCGGCCCGGACTTGGCGATCGTGTCGGGATCGGCATTGCCCATCTGCAGGTTGAACGCCGGAACCAGCAGCGCGGCGAGGATCGCCACCGCGGCGACCGCGGCAAGTCCGCGGCGCTTGACGACGGCCTTCGACCAGGCCTCCCAGAAGGCGTGGCTGCGGTCGCGGCGCCGAATGCGCCTGCGGTCCAGGCGCGGCCCGATGGTCGCGAGGATGACGGGGAGCAGCGTTATGGCGACGAGCGTCGCCACCAGCGGGATCAGCAGCCCGCCGTAGCCCATGCTGCGCAGGAACGGCAGCGGCAGGACGACAAGCGCGAGCAGGCCGACGGCGACGGTCGTGCCCGAGAAGACGACCGCGCGGCCGGCGGTGCCCATGGCGGCGATGACCGCCTCGTCGCCCTCGAGACCCTTCTCTCGCTCCTCGCGCCAGCGCACCACGATCAACAGCGCGTAGTCGATCGAGACCCCGAGGCCGATGAGGGCCACCAGGAACTGCACGATCGGCGAGACCTCGGTGATCGCGGTCAGGCCCCAGAGCAGCAGGAAGGAGACGAGCACCGAGCAGATCGCCATGCCGATGGGCACCAGGGCGAGCGCCGAGCCGAACACGAAGACCAGGACGACGAGCGCGCCGACGCCGCCGATGACCGCTTCGAGGAGTACACCCGTACCTGCGTCGGCCTCGCCGGAGGAGTCGAACAACGCGTCGTAGCCGGTCAGGCGCACCGGCGCGCCGCCGACGGTCGCGCCGTCCAGCGCGGCGCGAAGCTTGCGCTGGGCCTCGACGCTGCCTCCGAACGGGTCGTCGCCGCGCGGCGGGAAGGCGTAGACGAAGGCGGTGCGGCCGTCGCTCGAGGTGAACGCCTTGTCGCCGGTGGACCCGTACCCCGCCACTCGGGCGGCCGGGACCGCCTTCTGCGCTACGCCCTCCAGGCGGCGCAGCTCGGCTTTGACCCCCGGCGAGGCGACGGTCTTACCCTCCGGGAGCTGGACGACAGGTACCAGCGGAAGCGTCTCGCCTCCGGTGCCGTACAGGCGCAGGATCTCCTGGCTTGCCTCCCAGCCCTCGCGACCGGGCACGCTGAAGCGCTGATCGAGCGCTTTGCTCGCCGGGCCGGCCGCGAACACGCCCACCACCGTCAGCAGGATCCAGCCAATGGCGACCATTCGCTTGTGACGCATCACTCGACGGGTGAGCTGCTCCATGAGGGGGCCTCCTGGCCTGGACCGGGGTACGAGTCGCCGTCGGACCCTGTGTATCACAAATCGTTCGTCCGACGTATGATCTCCGCGTGAAGTTTCCGGACCATCCGGCGCTCAACGCTCACACGGGCTTCCTGCTGCGCCGCGTCTCGAGCGCGTCGTTCTCAGCCTTCGCGGAGATCGTCGGGACCTACGGGCTGCACCCGATGCATTTCGGGATGCTGATGATCATCGAAGCCGAGGAGCCGATCTCCCAGCAGGAGCTCAGCGGCAGCACGGGAATCGACCCGAGCACCATGGTCGCACGCATGGACGGCCTCGACGAGCACGGGCTCGTGGAGCGCATCCGGAGCTCTGCGGACCGGCGCAGCTACGAGATCCGGCTCTCCCCGTCGGGGCGGGAGGTGCTCACCGAGCTGCGCCGGCGCGCAAAGGATCACGGTGAGCGTTTCTTCGCGCCGCTCACTCCCAGCGAGCGAAAGCAGTTCCACGAGCTGCTGGCCAAGCTGGCGGCGGGCATCGACGAGGCCGAGTGCCGCCGAGGCGCGCGCTCAGGCGACGAGGCGTAGGGCCATCTCGTCGATCGCGGCGACCGCGGCGCTGCCTGGATCGAAGTCGAGCGGCGCGCTCTGCGCCCACTCGGCCTCGGGCAGCCGCTCATCGTGGGGGATGACGCCGGCCACCTCCAGGCCGTGCTCCTCGGCAAAGGCGTAGACGGCAGCACGCTCGCGCTCGTCGCGGACCTTGTTGGCGACGAGGGCGACCCGCTCGTAGCCCTGGAGCTTTCCGAGCCTGGCCATCCGCCGCCCGGTCTCAAGCGACTTGTAGTAGGGCTCAACGACGACCAGGATGGCGTCCGCGCGGATCGCGGCGATGCGCAGGAACTGCTCGACCGTGGCGTCGGTGTCGACGATGCAGACGCCCTCGGGAAGCTCGGATGCCATCTCGCTTACGCTGACGACCGCAGCGTGGAGGCTGCCCAGTCAGCCGGTGCCCGCCTTGGTCGGCTTTGCCATGACCAGCAGCGCGACGCCGTCGCTGCCCTCGACCGCGCAGGCGGCGCGAACCTCGTCGAGGGTCATGGTCGTCCGTCGCCCCTGGTCGGTCGGCTCGACCAGGCCGGGTGGGAGCGTCGGCAGCGTGTCGATCTGCTCGACGGGGACGCCGAGCGTCAGCGCCAGGTTCGGGTTCGGGTCGCCGTCGACGGCGAGGACGGCGTGGCCGCGGCGCGCGAGCACGCGCGCCATGGTCCCCGAGATCGAGGTCTTCCCACAGCCGCCCTTACCGACCACCGCAACGTTCATCGCCGTGCCGACCATAGCGCTGCCACCAGAAGTGCCGCTTGCCAACGCCAGGCGAACGCGTAGCGGACCGTCGATCGCCGGGCCCGCCCTCAGCTCAGGCGTCGTCCTTCATTTCGTCCTGGTCCTCCGAGCGGGCGCCTTCGCCGCCGAGCGCGACCGTGGCCCTCGCGGTCACCATGTGGAAGAGGATCAGGAGCTGCACGATCGCCAGCGTGTCGGAGCGCTTGCCCTCGTCGCCGACGGAGAACTGCCCGAGCCGGTCCGAGCGCAGGTGGCTGGCGAAGTGCAGCTTCTCCCAGATCCCCTCCTCGACCTCCGTGGCATGGTCGTGGTCGACGTTCCCCGGGATCCGCACGTAGGGATCGGGGTCTTCCTCGACGAGCGTGATGCCCTCGTCGCCGTTGTCGAGGAACGGCGAGAGGTCGGGGTGCGGGAGGCTCTCGCGCAGGATCATGTGGGCGTCGAGCTTCTCTTTGTTGCCTTTCTCGGGCTCCATGAACTTGATGACGACGTCGGCGTAGCGCTCCTGGGGCCGGATGAACTCGATGGAGTCGGGCTCGCGCTTGTCGAGGTCCGCGTGCACCTCGTCCTCGGTGTAGCCGCGCTTCGAGGTGTCTCGCTTGATCTTCCACTTGCGGCGGAGCTCCTCGGGCGGA
>JBBPZA010000030.1:0-19037 GCA_038199375.1 Solirubrobacterales bacterium
CTCGCCTACATGAACGCCGAGGCGCTGGCCCGTACGCGGGAGACGCGGGAGGTCCACTTCTGGAGCCGCTCGCGGCAGGAGCTGTGGCGCAAGGGTGAGACCAGCGGGAACGTGCTGGCGCTGCGCGGGATCCGCTACGACTGCGACGCCGACGCCCTGCTCGCCCTCGTCGAGCCGGCCGGACCGGCCTGCCACACGGGGGAGCGGACCTGCTTCTATCGCGGCGACATGGAGGCCGCGCCCCACGAGGCCCTGTCCGCTCTGGACCGCGTGCTCGCACAGCGAGCCGCCGAGCGCCCGGAAGGCTCCTACACGGCGCAGCTGCTCGCCGACCCGCCCCTCATCGGGGCCAAGGTGCGGGAGGAGGCCGAGGAGGTGGTTCGCGCCGCCCGCGAGGAGGACGACGGGCGCGTTGCGCAGGAGGCCGCCGACGTCCTGTACCACCTCGCCGTGCTCCTGCGCTCCCGCGGACTGGACCTCGGGGACGCCGAGGAGGTGCTCAATGGCCGTCGCCGCTGACGCTCCCTCCATCGCCCCCTCGCTCGATGAGGTACGCGAGCTCGCCCGCGAGCACAACCTCATCCCGCTGCGCCAGACGTTCATCGACGACTGCGAGACGCCCGTCTCGGCCTTCCTCAAGCTCCGCGACGGTGGGCCGTCGTTCCTGCTCGAGTCCGCCGAGCAGGGCCAGCGTGTCGGTCGCTACTCGTTCATCGGCTACCGCCCGCGCAAGGTCCTGCGCTGGTCGCTGGGCGATCCCGGCGATCCATACGAGCTCGCGGCCGGCGAGGTCGGCCGCTTCTCCCAGGCGCCGCTGCCCGACATGCCGCCCTTCGCCGGCGGCGCGGTCGGAATCTTCGGTTATGACCTCGTCCGTACGGTTGAGCCGCTCTCCGAGCCCAACCCCGACCCGGTAGGGCTTCCCGACCTCGCGCTGATGCTCTCCGACGTGCTCGTGGTCTTCGACCACCTCAAGCACACCGTCTCGGTACTCGCCAACGTATACGGAGAAGAGGAGCTCGAGCGCTCCTACGCCCGGGCGGCCGAGGCGATTGGGGAGGTTCGCCGGCGCCTGGCGGGGCCCGTCCCGCGCCCGGCGCGGCCCCCGGCGATCGGGCGCGCCATGCCCGACTTCGAATCCAACATGCCGCGCGAGCGCTTCGAGGCCCTCGTCGCGCGAATCGTCGAGTACGTGCACGCCGGCGACGTCTTCCAGGTCGTCCCCTCCCAGCGCTGGAGCGCGCCCGTCCCGGTCGACCCGTTCTCCATCTACCGCGGCCTGCGCGTGGTCAACCCCAGCCCGTACATGTACTTCCTGGACTTCGGGGACTTCCAGCTCGCCGGCGCCAGCCCCGAGCCGCTGATCACCGTCGCGGGCCGGCGCGTGACGACGCGGCCGCTGGCCGGCACGCGCCCCCGCGGGGCCGACGCCGCGCAGGACGCCCGCATGGCCGAAGAGCTCCTCCAGGACGAGAAGGAACGCGCCGAGCACGTCATGCTCGTCGACCTCGGGCGCAACGACCTCGGCCGGGTGAGCGAGTACGGCTCGGTCGAGGTGGAGACCTTCATGGCCGTGGAGACCTACAGCCACGTGATGCACATCGTCTCCTCGGTGGCCGGCATCCTGCGGCCCGAGGTGGGGGCGATGGACGCGCTGCGCTCTGCGCTGCCGGCGGGCACCCTCTCGGGCGCCCCGAAGGTCCGCGCGATGGAGATCATCGACGAGCTCGAGCCCGTCAAGCGCGGCTCCTACGGGGGCGCCATCGGCTATCTCTCCTACACGGGCGACCTCGACACGGCCATCCACATCCGCACGGTGGTCGTCAAGGACGGCGTCGCGCACGTCCAGGCGGGCGGCGGCACGGTCGCCGACGCGCAGCCGGCCTACGAGTACGAGGAGTCGGTGGCCAAGGCGCGCGGCGTGCTCGCGGCCATCGAGCTGGCGGTCTCCCAGCCGGAATGGCCTTAGCGCCTTTACGAGTTTACCGCTAGAGTAAAGGCAGTGTCCAAGGTGTCTTCCAAGAACCAGATCACGATTCCCGTGGCGGTCATGCGCGAAGCAGGTCTCTCCCCGGGAGACGAGATCATGGTCCGCCCGGCCGGCAGCGGGCGCGTGGAGCTCGAGCGGGTCGAGAGCTTCATCGAGCGCTTCGCTGGGGCAATGGCGCCCGGCACGTATCCGCCCGGCTATCTCGACGAGTTGCGCGACGAGTGGGAACGGTAGTCCTCGACGCTGACGTCGTCATCGGCTTCCTCGCCCCCCTGGACTCGCACCACCCGGCCGCCGTTCGTCAGGTGCGCCCGTGGCTCGCGCGAGAGCATCGACGCTTGATCGCTGCGACCACGTATGCGGAGGCGCTCGTGCGGCCGGTCCGCAGTGGCGAAATGGGGATCGTCGACGGATTCGTGGAGCATGGCAAGGTCGAGATCGTGCCCTTGGATCGACGGCTCGCGCGAAAGGCCGCCGAGCTGCGTGCCCGCCACCGCACTCTCAGGCTTCCCGACGCGGTGACGCTGGCGACGGCCCTCGAGCGCGAGGCAGAGCTCCTCACCTTCGATCGAGCCCTGCGCCGGATCGAGCGGGCCGAGCGATGACCCGGGTCCTGGTCGTCGACAACTACGACTCCTTCACCTACAACCTCGTCCAGTACCTCGGCGAGCTGGGCGCTGAGGTGGAGGCCGTCCGCAACGACCGCGCGGCGGTCGACGACCTCCTGGAGGCCGGCTATGACCGCGTCGTGGTCTCGCCCGGACCCTGCACGCCGAACGAGGCCGGGATATCGGTCGAGGTGGTCCGGAGGTTCCCGGAGCGCGGGATCCCCGTGCTCGGTGTCTGCCTCGGCCACCAGTCGCTCGCCCAGGCATTCGGTGGGCGCGTCATCCGCCACGTCCCCGTCCACGGCAAGACGACGACGGTCGCCCACGACGGGCGCACCATCTTCGAAGGGCTGCCGATCCCGCTGACCGTCGGGCGCTACCACTCGCTCGTCGTCGATCCGGAGCTGCCCGCGGAGCTCGAACAGACGGCCTTCGGCGGCGACGTCGTCATGGGCATCCGCCACCGCGAGCTGCCGGCCGAGGGCGTCCAGTTCCATCCCGAGTCGGTTCTCACCGAGCACGGCAAGGACCTCCTCCGGAACTTCCTGGGCACGGGCAGTGCGGGTGCGACCGGGGCGGCCGGCGTCGCTGGCGCGACGGGCGCGAGCCGGCCGGGCTGAGGATGCCCAACCCCGTCCTCACGTGCGCGATAGATGCCGTGGCCGCCGGCCGCGATCTCTCGACCGACGAGGCAGCCGAGGTCCTGCGCGAGGTCATGTCCGACAACGCCTCCGAGGTCGAGATCGCCGGCCTCCTGATCGGGCTCCGAGCCAAGGGCGAGACGGTGCAGGAGCTCGCCGGCCTCGCGCGGACGATGCGCGAGATGTCGGCCCGGGTGCCGGCGAGCAGTCCCGAGGACCTGCTCGACACCGCCGGCACCGGCGGGGGGCGGCCGACCTTCAACGTCTCGACCACGGCGGCGCTGATCGCCGCCGGGGCGGGCTGCCGTGTGGCCAAGCACGGCAACCGCTCGGCGACGAGCCTCTCGGGCTCGGCCGACCTGCTCGAGGCGCTGGGCGCCCGGATCGACCTCGGGCCCGAGCAGGTGGCCGCCTGCATCGCGGACGTCGGCTTCGGGTTCATGTTCGCGCCGGCCCACCACGCCGCGACGCGCTTCGTGGTCCCCGTGCGCAAGGAGCTCGCGGTGCGCACCATCTTCAACTTCCTGGGCCCGCTCACCAACCCGGCCGGAGCGGCCCGGCAGGTCATCGGGGTCTCGGACCCCGCCTTCCTCGAGACGATGGCCGGCGCCCTGGCGGCGCTTGGCGCCCGGCGAGCGCTGGTAGTGTCCAGCGAGGACGGGATGGATGAGCTGAGCACCTCGGCACCGACCCACGTCGTCGAGGTCGACGACGGGCGCATCGCGCACTACGTCCTCACGCCCGAGGAGGTGGGCCTCGCGCGCGCGCTCGACACCGCTGTCGTGGGCGGGACGCCGGAGGACAACGCCGCCACGGCGCGGTCGATCTTCGCCGCGAAGGCCGGCCCCGCCCGCGATCTGGCAGCGCTCAACGCGGGCGCCGCCATCTACGCGGCGGGTCGCGTGCAGAGCATCGAGGCCGGAGTCCGCGCCGCCGAGAAGGCGATCGACGAGGGCGCCGCCGCCGACACCCTGGAGCGCTTCGTCGCAAAGACGCACGAGCTCGCGCGATGAACGTCCTCGAGCGCATCGTGGAGGCGACCCGCGCCGACCTCGAGCGACGCCGTCGCGAGATCCCCCTCGCCGAGCTCGAGTCGGCCCTGGCCCGCAGGGAGGACCGGCCCTTCTCGGAGGCCCTCGTCCGTCCCGGCATCTCGGTCATCGCCGAGTACAAGCGCCGCTCGCCGTCGGCGGGGGCGCTGCGCGACGAGGCCGGCGTCGTCGACGTCGTGTGCGCCTACGAGCGCGGCGGCGCCGCCGCCCTGTCGGTCCTCACCGAGCGACAGCACTTCCACGGCTCGCTCGAGGACCTCCGCGAGGCGCGCGCAGCATCCTCGCTGGCCATCCTGCGCAAGGACTTCGTCGTCGACCCCTACCAGGTCTACGAGTCGGCCGCGGCCGGCGCCGACGCGATCCTCCTCATCGTGGCCGCGCTCGGACAGAAGGACCTCGCCCGGCTGCACGCCGAGGCGCTCGACATCGACCTCGACGTCCTCGTCGAGGTCCACGACGAGGAGGAGCTCGAGGCCGCGCTCGACATCGACGCGGACGTCATCGGGATCAACAACCGCGATCTCACCGACCTCTCCGTCGAGATCGAGCGGACCTACGAGCTGCTCTCAGACGTCCCCGCGGGCAAGACGGTCGTCGCCGAGTCGGGCTTCAGCACGCGCGAGCAGCTCGACGAGCTCGAGCGCGTCGGGGTCGACGCGGTGCTGGTCGGCGAGGCGCTCATGCTGGCCGCCGACGTCGAGGCCGCCTGTCGCGAGCTCGCCGGCCCGCACGACGAGCCCGAGCACTGAGCCTCTGACGCTCCTAACATGAGGCGCCATGAGTGAGCGGCCCAGGATCAAGATCTGCGGCGTGACCGGCGTCGACGACGCACAGCTGGCCACGGAGCTCGGCGCGTGGGCCATCGGGCTCATCTTCTACCCGCCCTCGCCGCGCCGCTGCGAGGTCGATGCTGCGGTCGCCATCGGCCGGGCCCTGCGAAGGCGCGCCGAGGTTTGCGGGGTGTTCGTCAACGCGCCGCTGGACGAGGTCGCGGCGACCGCGGACGCGGTCGGTCTGACGATGGTCCAGCTCCATGGCGACGAGGGGCCGAGCTTCTGCGACGAGGTAGCCCGTCGAACGGGCGCGCGGGTGATGAAGGCGGTGCGCGTCCGCTCGCCCGCCGACATCCAGGCCGTGCAGGTCTTCCGCCGCGTCGGCTTCCATCTCCTCGACGCCCACGCCGAGGGGGTCCCCGGCGGGACGGGCCAGACCTTCGACTGGGCGCTTCTGGCGAACCGGCGCTCGAGGGTTTCCCTGGTGCTCTCCGGCGGGCTCACGGCCGCGAACGTCGGCGAGGCGATCGAGCGCGTCGGCCCCTGGGGAGTCGACGTCGCGAGCGGGGTCGAAGCGCACCCCGGCCGCAAGGATCCCGTCAAGCTCGAGGCGTTCTTCGCGGCGGTGAGAGCGACGGGGGCCGACCGGGACGCGGCAGAAGGCGGCGCCCGTGAACAGGTCGCGCCCAGGGCGGTCCAGCGCCCTGCGGCGGGGGCGCCTTCGTGAAGACAGAGCTCGGCGTGGCGCACCGCTTCGGCCCCTACGGCGGGCAGTACGTGCCCGAGACGCTGATGCCCGCGCTCGCCGAGCTCGAGGCGGCGTGGGTCGCCGCGCGCGCGGACCCGAGCTTCGCGGAGGAGCTCGCCGTGCTTCTGCGCGACTTCGCCGGTCGCCCGACGCCGCTCTTCCTCGCCGAGCGGCTCAGCGAGCGGGCAGGGCGACCCGTCTACCTCAAGCGCGAGGATCTCCTGCACACCGGTGCGCACAAGATCAACAACGCGCTCGGCCAGACGCTGCTGGCCCGGCGGATGGGCAAGGCCCGCGTCATCGCCGAGACCGGCGCGGGCCAGCACGGCGTCGCCACCGCGACGGCGTGCGCCCTCCTGGGCCTCGAGTGCGTGGTCTACATGGGGACCGAGGACATCCGCAGGCAGCGGCCCAACGTGGAGCGCATGGGGCTGCTGGGAGCGGAGGTCGTTCCCGTCGAGGCCGGCGCGCGGACGCTCAAGGAGGCGGTCAGCGAAGCCATCCGCGACTGGGTGGCAAACGTCGAGGGGTCGCACTACGTCATCGGATCGTGCGTCGGGCCGGCGCCCTATCCCGTGCTCGTCCGCGACCTCCAGCGGATCATCGGCGACGAGGCGCGCGCCCAGATCCTCGAGCGCGAGGGCCGGCTGCCGGCTCGTGTCATCGCCTGCGTGGGCGGCGGCTCCAACGCGATCGGCACCTTCGCCGGATTCATCGACGACCTCGAGGTCGAGCTCGTCGGCGTCGAGGCGGCGGGGGAGGGCATGGCGAGCGGCCGCCACGGCGCGCCCCTGACCGCAGGTGGCCGGGCCGGCGTCCTGCACGGCGCGCTCTCGGCGGTGATGCAGGACGACGAGGGCCAGATCGCCGAGGCGCACTCGATCTCCGCCGGCCTGGACTACCCGGGCACCGGCCCCGAGCACGCCTGGCTGCGCGACTCGGGCCGCGCCCGCTACGAAGCGGTCACCGACGTCCAGGCGCTCGCCGCCTTGCGCGACTGCTGCCGCCTGGAGGGCATCATCCCGGCGCTCGAGTCCTCGCACGCCCTGGCGTGGGCGCTCGCGCACGGCGGCGGCGACCTCGACCTCGTCTGCCTCTCGGGGCGCGGCGACAAGGATCTCGCCGAAGTTCTGCGCTGCCAGTGAGTACCGGCCCCGAGCGGATAGCCGCCGCCTTCGCCGGGTCGGGCAAGCGAGCGGCGCTGATGCCCTATCTGATGGGCGGCTTCCCCGACCTCGAGGGCTCGCGGCGCGTCGGGGAGGCCTACGCGCAGGCCGGCGCGGACCTCGTCGAGCTCGGCGTGCCGTTCTCCGACCCCCTCGCCGATGGCCCGGCGATTCATGCCGCGGCGACCGCCGCCCTGGCCGCGGGCGCGACGCTGGACGGCGTGCTCAACGTGGCCGAGGCGCTCGCTTCGCGCGTCGCGGTGGTGGTCATGTGCTACGCCAACCCGATCCTCGCCCGGGGCCTGGACGTCTTCGCCGGCGCGCTCGCCGGCGCCGGGGTGAGCGGGGTCATCGTCCCCGACCTCCCGGTCGAGGAGGCCGCAGAGCTCGCCGAGGCCGTGGCCCTCCATGGTCTCGCGCTCGTCCCGCTCGTCGCCCCGACGACGCCCGAGGACCGCCTCGCCATCGCGGGCGAGGCCGCGCGCGGCTTCCTCTACGCCGTCTCGGTGGCGGGCACGACGGGCGAGCGCAAGACCGTCGCGGTAGACGAGCTCGTCGGCCGGGCAAAGCGTCACACCGCGGTTCCGGTCGCGGTCGGCTTCGGCATCTCGACGCCCGAGCAGGCCGACGCCGTAGCGCGCGCGGGCGCCGACGGGGTGATCGTCGGGAGCCGCCTGGTGCGCGCCGCCTCCGAGGCCGCCGACCCGGCAGCCGCCGTGCGCCCGCTCGTCGAGCGCTTCGCCGAAGCGCTCAGCTGATTGCTTGGGGGCGGGCCGCCCCCCGGAGCTATACCCTTCCGGGCGATGCGCCTCGTCGTCGCCCTCGCCATCGGTCTCGTCGTCTACGTCGTCGCGTGGGCAACCAGGGGCAACGGGTTCGACGCGTTTCTCCTCCTCCTCCTGATCCTCACGCTGGCGGCGGTCGTCGAGATCGCCCTTTCTGCCGCGTCGCGCCGCGACTAGTCCGGGCAGGCCGTGGCGCGGATCGGAATCCTCACGGGCGGCGGGGACTGCCCGGGGCTCAACGCCGTCATCCGTGCGGTCGTGCGCAAGGGCGTCCCCGTCTACGGGCACGAGATCATGGGCTTCCAGTACGGCTGGGCGGGCGTCCTGGAGGGCGACGCCGCTCCGCTGACCCCCGACACCACGGCGGGCATCCTTCCTCGCGGAGGGACGATCCTCGGCACGTCGCGCACCAACCCCTACCGCGAGGACGGCGGCGGAGAGCGGCTCGTCAAGGCGCTCGAGAGCTGCGGGATAGACGCGCTCGTCGCGGTGGGCGGCGAGGACACCCTGGGAGTGGCCAACCGGCTGGCGCAGGACGGCTTCAGGGTCATGGGCGTACCCAAGACGATCGACAACGACCTCGCGGCCACCGACTTCACCTTCGGCTTCAACACCGCCGTGCAGATCTGCACCGACGCTATCGACCGGCTCCACACCACGGCCGAGTCCCACGACCGGGTCATGGTCGTCGAGGTGATGGGCCGCGAGGCGGGCTGGATCGCCCTCTACAGCGGCCTCGCGGGCGGCGCCGACGCGATCCTGGTCCCCGAGCGACCATTCGACATCGAAGAGGTGTGCGACCGCATCCGCAGGCGCGGCAAGCGCGGTCGCACGTTCTCGATCGTCGTGGTCTCCGAGGGCGCCGTGCCGGCGGAGGGGACCGGCTTCGAGCTGCCAGAGGCAGAGGGCGCTCAGACGGACGCATTCGGGCACGTGCGCCTCGGCGGCATCGGCGTCGCGCGCGAGCGCGAGATCGAGCGTCGCACCGGCGATGAGACCCGCATGACGATCCTGGGCCACGTCCAGCGCGGCGGCACCCCGACCGCCTATGACCGCGTGCTCGCCACGCGCTTCGGCGTCGCGGCCGTCGACGCCGTCCACGAGGGCGACGGCGGGAAGATGGTCGCCCTGCGCGGGACGGAGATCGTCCGCGTGCCGCTCAGCGAGGCGGTCGTCGACCTCAAGCGCCTCGACCCCGCGCTCTATGCCACCGGGGAGGTCTTCTTCGGGTGAGGGGAAGGGTCGAGCCGGGACGACGGTGCCTGGCGCTCCTCGCGGCGCTCGTCATCCTGGCGGCCTCGGCCGGCGCGGCCTCGTGCGGTGAGAGCGAGCGCGGCGGTGCGACGATCCCAGGCTCGCAGCTCGTCATCTACACGAGCCTTCCCCTCCAGGGCGTGTCGCGTCAGCGCGGGCTCGACGTCCTCGCCGCCGAGCGTCTGGCGCTCGACCAGGCGGGTCGCAAGGTTGGCGACTTCCAGGTACGGCTCGTCGCGCTCGACAGCGCTTCGGCGAAGACCGGGCGCCAGGATCCCGGGCGGACCGCGGCCAACGCACGGGCGGCCGCGAAGAACGCCACCTCGATCGCCTACATCGGAGAGCTCGACCCGGCGGGCTCGGCCGTCTCGGCGCCCATCCTCAACCGGGCGCGGATCCTCCAAGTGAGCCCGGGGGACACCGCGGTGGGCCTCACGCGGTCCGAGGGCGCGGGCAAGGACGAGCCCGACAAGTACTACCCGACCGGCGAGCGCAACTTCGCCCGCGTCGTTCCGGCCGATCACATCCAGGCCAAGGCCCTCACGACCTACATGAAGGAGCAGGGCGTCAAGCGCTCCTACATCGTCAACGACCGGTCACTCTACGGAAAGGGAATCGCCGACCAAGTCGCCGAGAAAGCGCGCGACCAGGATGTCGCGGTCGCCGCCAACGAGGCAATCAACCCCCAGCGGGTCGACCCGCGGGCACTCGCGGCAAGAGTGGCCTCTTCACGCTCCGACGCACTGTTCTACGGCGGGGAGATGCAGAGCCAGGTGGTCGAGCTGTGGAAGGCGCTTCTCGCGCGGTCGCCGCAGATCAAGCTCTTCGGTCCGGCCTCGCTGGCCGAGGCGCGATTCGCCAAGGCAATCGGGCCGGCCGGCCGGAACACCTTCCTCACCAGCCCGGCTTTGGATCCCCCGCTCTACCCACCCGCCGGCCAGGAGTTCTTCAAGGACTTCCGCGACGCCTACGGGCGCGAGCCCGGCGCCGAGGCCATCTACGGCTTCGAGGCGATGAGCGCCGTGCTCGAAGCTCTCAAGTCCGCCGGGGAGAGGGCCAACGATCGCGGGGCCGTGATCGAGGCCTTCTTCGCGACCAAGAACCGGGAGTCGGCACTGGGCACCTACTCGATCGACGAGAAAGGCGACACGACGCTGACCGACTACGGCGCCTACCGGGTCGAGGGCGGCTCGCTGGTGTTCGACAAGGTGCTCAAGGCCCAGACCTGAGCCCCCGGGAGCCGCTACGGCCGCTCGTTCAACGCCTCCCGCAGCGCCTCGTCGAGCTCGGGATGGCGGAAGCGGTAGCCGAGCTCCTGCGCGCGCGCGGGCACGGCCCGCACGCCGGTGAGGATGATCTGGGCCATGTCGCCGTAGAGCAGCTTGAGCGCGAGGGCGGGAATGGGAGCGACCGCCGGGCGGTGCAGGGCTCGGCCGAGGGCCTTCGCGAACTCCTGGTTGGTCACCGGCTCGGGGGCGGTGACGTTGATCGGCCCGGACCAGTCGTCGCCGTCGAGCGCGGCCAGGTACATGCCGGCGACGTCGGCCGCCGCGATCCAGGGCATGTAGTGGTGTCCGCCGGCGATCGGCCCGCCGATCCCGAGCCGGAAGGGCAGCAGCATCTGACCCAGCGCGCCGCCGTTGCGATCGAGGACGATGCCGGTGCGCATCCGCACGACGCGCAGGCCCAATTCTCGCGCCGCGTCCGCCTCCGCCTCCCAACTCGCGCATAACGCGCCGAGGAAGTCGCCGGCGGGCGGTTCTTCCTCGGTCACCGGCTCGTCGCCGTGGGGCCCGTAGTAGCCCGAGCCAGACGCGGAGACCAGCACCGCCGGCCGCGGTTGGGCGGCGCGCAGGCCGGCGATCAGGTTGCGCGTGCCGACCTCGCGGCTCGAGGCGATGCGCCGGCGGGCGTCGTCGGACCAGCGCTGGGCGACGTTCTCGCCCAGGAGATTGACCACTGCGTCGCGGCCCGCGAGCGCCGCGGCGGGCGCCGCCTCCTCCGCGGGGTCCCAGGCGTGAGCCTCGACGCCGAGCGCCTTGCGCGCGCGATCGGGATCGCGCGAGAGGACGCTGACCTCGTCGCCCCTTGCCCTCAGTTGCTCGACGATGCGCGAGCCGATCAGGCCCGTCGCTCCCGTCACCGTAATCTTCATCATCTCTGCCTCCTATCTTCGTCGAGGAAGGTAGGTCGAAGTGGCGATCCTCGTGCAGCACGCCGAAGCCACGTTCCGCGGCCGCCGCGGCGATCAGGTAGTCAGCCGCGGGGATGCGGCGGCTGCCGCGCAGGTCGGTCATTGCGCCGAGCGCGGCGGCGCAGACGGTGGCGGTGACCGGGGCTTGACCAAGCTCGGCGAGCCCGCGAGAGATCTCGACGAACTCGTCCTCGTCTCGGGTCCACGCGAGGATCTCCAACGCCGCCACCGGACACCAGGCGAGCAGCTCGGACTCCGCGGTGACCCTCCATCGCGCCGACACGGCCGGCTCGTGCTGACGGCCCCAGGCGGACGTGTCGATGACGAGGGGAACCGAGCCGAAGGGCTCGATCACACGCTGGCCTCACGCTCCGCGTGAGCCGCGAGAGCCGAAGCCGGGTCGTAGTCGGTCTCGCCTCGAACGATCTTCAGAAGAAACTCCTTGGCTTCGCGCCGGCGCTCGGCTTCCCGCTGCTCGCGCTCTGCCTCGATGCCTCGCAGCGCCATGTCCCGGATGAGCCGCGAGCGGCTGCGTGGAGTGGGATCGATCTTCGCGAGCGCGGCTGCGAGCTCGGTATCGACGGTCACCTGGACACGGGGATTGGCGGTCGGCATACGAACGGGAGCGTACCACCGCATCGGTACGCCACTAGGGCCATCCGACGGGAGCCGCGCAGCCAGACAGCGCCGCGGCTCGTAGAGTGGCGACGATGCCCGACGAGCCCTCAGAGCTCTTCCTCATCGACGGCAACAGCCTGGTCTACCGGGCGTTCTTCGCGCTGCCAGAGAGCATCGCGACCTCGGAGGGCTTTCCCACCAACGCGATCTTCGGGTTCGCCTCGATGCTCGTGAAGATCCTCACCGAGCACGGAACCAAGCCGACCGTCGTGGTGTGGGACGCGGGCAGCTCGGGACGCAAGGAGGTCTACGAGCAGTACAAGGCGCAGCGGACCTCGCGGCCGGATCTGCTGCGCCAGCAGTGGCCGCACTTCGAGCCGCTGGTCGAGGCCTTCGGATACCGCAACGTGCACGTCGACGGCTTCGAGGCCGACGACGTCATCGCCTCGATCGCCGAGCGTGCGAGGACGGCCGACCCGCCCGTGCCGGTCGTGGTGGTCACCGGCGACCGAGACGCCTTCCAGCTCATCGATCCGGAGGGAAGGGTCAAGGTCATGGCGACCTCGCGCGGGATCACCGAGACGGTGATCTACGACCACGAGGCGGTGGTCGACCGCTACGGGATCGCGCCCGAGCTCATCCCCGACTTCTACGGCCTCAAGGGCGACACCTCCGACAACATCCCGGGCGTTCCGGGGATCGGCGACAAGACCGCCTCGGACCTGCTCCAGCGCTTCGGCTCGCTCGAGGAGGTCCTCTCGAGCGTCGATGAGATCTCGGGCGCCAAGCGCAAGGAGAACCTTCGCGCCCACGCCGACGACGCGCGGGTCTCCAAGGTTCTGGCCACGGTCAAGCGCGACATCGAGATCGACGTCGATCCGGCCGCCGAGGCCTCGCAGGAGGCCGACCGCTCGCGCCTGCGCGAGGTCTTTCGCCGCTTCGAGCTGCGCGACCCGCTGCGCCGGCTCGAGGAGGCGCTCGGCGACGCCGAGTCCGCGGCGCCCGCACCGACCGCGACGACCACGGTGGCGGCGCCGGTGCGGGAGGGAACCCTCGCCGACGTCCGCGCGCTTGGGCCCGGCGAGGCCGTCGCCGTTGCGATCGAGCCGCCCGAGACGCCTGAAGGAGAGCTCTTCGAACGCGAGGGACTGTGGCGGTTCGGGGTCGTCGCCGACCCGGAGGTGCTCGTCGGCGACTGCGCGTCCCCCGAGGAGCTCGTGCTCGCGTGCGGCGAGCGGCCGGTGATCGCCCACGACGCGAAGTCCCTGGGTGCCGTGCCGCCGAACCTGGCCCATGACACGCTGCTGGGCGCCTACCTGCTCGAGCCCGCCCGCCGCGCGTTCCCGTTCCGCGAGCTCGTCGAGGAGCGGGGGATGGCCTCCGACGTCGAGGATCCCGCGGGCTCCGCTGCCGTGCTCGTGGCGGCGCTCGCCGAGGCCCAGCGGGCGCAGATCTCCGAGCGGGGGCTCGAGATGGTGATGGAGGAGATCGAGCTGCCGCTGGTGGCGGTCCTGCGCGAGATGGAGGTCGAGGGGGTAAAGCTCAACGTCGAGCGCCTCGGGGCGATCACCACTCGCGTGCGCGAGGAGGTGGCGGGCCTGGAGCGCCGGATCTGGGATCTGGCCGGGACCGAGTTCACCATCGGCTCACCGCAGCAGCTCGGCGAGATCCTCTTCGTCAAGCTCGGGCTCTCGCGCAAGCGCCGCGGAAAGACCGGCTCCTCCACCGACGCTCGTGTGCTTCAGGCGATCCGCGGCGAGCATGAGATCGTGCCGCTCATCGAGCGCTGGCGAGAGCTCAACACGCTTGCCAAGACCTATCTGGACGTGCTCCCCGCCCTCGTCGACGCGCGCGGGCGCCTGCACACCACCTTCCTCCAGGCGGTCGCGACCACCGGCCGCCTCTCCTCCACCAACCCCAACGTCCAGAACGTTCCCGTCCGCACGCCGCTGGGTCGCGAGATCCGCGGCTGCTTCGAGGCCGAGGAGGGCCGGGTGCTCCTCAGCGCCGACTACTCGCAGGTCGAGCTGCGGGTGCTCGCGCACATCGCGCAGGAGCCGGTCCTGAAGGAGATCTTCACCCGCAACGAGGACGTCCACACCGCGACCGCCTCGCAGGTCTTCCAGGTCGACCCGGACACGATCGACCCGGGGATGCGCTCGAAGTCCAAGATGATCAACTACGGGATCGTCTACGGACTGAGCGACTTCGGGCTCGCCGACAGGCTCAACATCCCCCGTGCGGAGGCCAAGGCGTTCATCGACGCCTACCTCGAGCGCTTCCCTCGGGTCGCCGCGTTCATCGCCGGCACGATCGAGCAGGCGACCGAGCTGGGCCACGTCACGACGCTCTACGGGCGCCGCCGGCAGATCCCCGAGCTCAAGGCGCGCAACTGGCAGGTCCGCACGCTCGGGGAGCGGCTGGCCGTCAACACGGTGATCCAGGGAACGGCGGCCGACGTGATGAAGCTCGGGATGGTTCGCGCGCACCGCGCGCTGCACGATGCCGGGCTGCGCAGCCGGCTCATTCTCACCATCCACGACGAGCTGCTCTTCGAGGGCCCGCCGGAGGAGATGGACGAGCTCGCGGCTTTGGTGCAGCGCGAGATGATCGCCCCGTGGGAGGCGCGGGAGCCGCCGCTGGCGGTCGACATAGGCGTCGGTGCGAACTGGCTCGAGGCCAAGTAGGCGATGGACCGCGGGGTCGCCGTCGTCCTGACCGCCGCCGTCGGGGGGCTCATCGCTCTCCAGGCGCCGATCAATTCCCAGCTCGGCAGGACCGTCGGGAGCTTCCAGGCCGCCGCGGTCTCCTTCACGTTCGGCACGGTCCTACTGGTGGCGATCGTCCTCGTCGCGGGCGGGGGCTTCGGCGAGGTGGGGGAGGCGCGCGGACTGCCCTGGTACTACCTGACCGGCGGGATGCTCGGCGCCGCCTACGTCACCACGGTCCTGGTCACCGTCCGCTCGCTCGGCGCCGGAGGCGTCGTGGCGGCGACCATCGCCGGCCAGCTCGCGATGGCGGTGGTGATCGACCAGCTCGGGGTCCTCGGCATCGAGAAGCAGCCGGTCACGGCGCTCAAGCTCCTGGGCATCGCGCTGCTTGCTGCGGGCACGTTTCTCGTCGTTCGCGAGTAGGGGTGAACATCGCTCGCTCGGTCCCAGCCCACTTACGACGCGTCGAGCCGCCCGGGGCCGTCACCAGCGCCGGTTCGGGCGTCAGGGTGGGCAGTCGACCGCGACTCCGAGGGCTCCGCAGACCTCTCGCATGCGGGCATCCGCGAGCCGGCCGAGTCGCCTCACGAGCACGGCGACCGAGACGCTCTCGACCGAGTCCAGGTTGACTGCCGAGCGCCGGGGGATCGGGTCGTCGCCGGGTTCCAGCACAACCTCGCTGGGGATCGCTCGGATCGTCGTCGTGCACGGTGCGACGAGTACTCGTCGAAGCCGCGGGATCGCCGCGTCACGTGACAGGACGAGGACGGGGCGCCGGCCGATCTCGGCCAGCTCGCACCACCACAGCTCCCCCCGAGCCGGCAGCGCGCTCACGAGGCGGCGGCGGCAGCCTGTCGAAACGACGCCAAGTCTCCCCACTCGTCCGGCTCGTCGAGCGGATGCTTGTCGTAGGCGGCATAGCTCGCGTCCACCTCGGCCGCGGGCGGCGGGGAGAGCGCGGCGTGCCGCCGCCCTGTCGCGAGCTCGGGCGGCGCGATGCCGAGGTAGGCGTCGAACACCAAGCGGGTGAGGGCGCGCAGCCGGAAGGCCGAGATCACTCCGTGCATGACCGGGGGCGGCAGCTTCGGGATCAGCCGCTGAACCCCGAGCAGCCAGTTGAATTTCCACGCGTGCGCGCGTGAGAAGGCTCGGTAGCGCTCGAGCGCCTCCGCGCGGCTCGACGTCCCCTCGACGACCGCGCGCAGCTCGCGCCCGCAGGCGATCCCGAAGTAGAGCGCGGTGCGAATGCCCTCGGCCGTCGTCGGGAGGCAGTGGCCCGCCGAGTCGCCGACGAAGAAGGCTCCGTCCTCCACCGCGGGCCGGATCTTGTGGGGGATCCAGTTGCCCTGGTAGCGGACTGCCGGGATGTCGAGGTCGTCGGCGAGCGCGACGGTCGGCTCCTTGACGTGGTAGCGCGGGTCGAAGGAGCCGACCCCGACCCGCAGCTCGCCGTCCGCGGGGAACGACCACCCGTAGCCGGCCGGGACGTACTTGCGGTCGAACCAGATCTCCATCTCCTCACCCGCGCTGTGCGGATGGACCTCGAGTCCGCGCGAGAGCGTCGCCTCGGGCGGCTGCACGTTTGCGGCCCGCCCGAGGATCCGCCGCCAGCCGAGCGCGTCGACGAGCAGCGGGGCGCGCACATCGCCGCGGTCGGTGTGCACCACGTCGCCGGTGCGCCCGGAGACCTTGGCGGTCTCGAACTCCGCGTTGGCTCCGCACTGCTCCCACAGCAGCGCACACAGCGTCCGGTAGTCGAAGGTGGAGAAGCTCCAGGGCAGCGGCCAGCGGCTGGTGCCGTAAGGGGTGTGGACGACGAGCTCGGAGAAGCTCTGCTGGATCGATCCCTCGAGGCCCATGGCGTGCAGCCACGACGTCGGGATCCCGCACGCCGAAGTCTGGCGCTCACCGATCTCGTAGCGGTCGACGATCAGCACCCGCGCGCGCGTGTCGGCCAGCTCGCGCGCTACGGCGAGCCCGGCGAAGCTCGCCCCGCAGACGATGACGTCCCAGTCGCCCTCGAGCGGCGTACGCTCGTCACCTCGCTTGGTTGCGCGCACCGGCATGGAAGACGATTGTATGCGCGCCTGCCCACCCGCTCGTCCGCCGCGCCGAACGACCCGCCCCCGTTCGCTAACCTGCACGCCGAATGGCGGAAACCACAGCGGCTCCACCTCCCGCAGCCCAGATCGTCGCGGGATCCAACGGACTCCTCCTGGAGATAGACGGCCAGGTCGTACCGAACTACGACGCAACCCTCTCGCCCTTCGAGGAGGGAGACGTGGTCACCGGCAACGTCGTGCGCATCGACGCCGACGAGGTGCTGGTCGACATCGGCTACAAGTCCGAGGGGGTAATCCCCAACAACGAGCTGTCGATCCGCAAGTCGGTCGACCCCGGCGACGAGGTCTCGCTCGGCGAGGAGGTCGACGCGCTCGTCCTCACCAAGGAGGACCAGGACGGCCGCCTGATCCTCTCCAAGAAGCGGGCGCGCTTCGAGAAGGCGTGGCGGCGCATCGAGGCAGCCGCCGAGTCCGGGGATCCCGTCATCGGCATCGTCATCGAGGTCGTCAAGGGCGGCCTCATCGTCGACCTCGGGGTGCGCGGCTTCCTGCCCGCCTCGCTCGTCGACATCCGCCGTGTTCACGATCTCGAGGAGTTCCGCGACCAGACGCTCGAGTGCAAGGTGATCGAGCTCAACCGCTCGCGCAACAACGTCGTCCTTTCGCGTCGCGCGGTCCTCGAAGAGGAACGCAAAGAGGTCCGCGAGCAGATCCTCGAGCGGCTTCAGCCCGGCCAGATCGTCGAGGGGAAGATCTCGAACATCGTCGACTTCGGCGCTTTCGTCGACCTCCAGGGGATCGACGGGCTGATCCACATCTCAGAGCTTTCATGGAGCCACGTCAACCACCCGTCCGAGGTGCTTGAGATCGGCAAGACCGTGCGCGTCAAGGTCCTCGACATCGACCGCGACCGCCAGCGCATCTCGCTCGGCCTCAAGCAGACGCAGGAGGACCCGTGGCAGAAGGTCCTCAACGAGTACCGCCAGGGCGATGTGCTCGAGGGCAAGGTCACCAAGGTCGTCGCCTTTGGCGCCTTCATCGAGATCGTCCCCGGCGTCGAGGGCCTGGTACACATCTCCGAGCTGGCCGAGCACCACGTCGAGGCTCCCGGTGAGGTCGTCACTCCCGGGGAGGACAAGTGGGTCCGGATCCTCGAGATCGACGAGGAGCGCCGCCGGATCTCGCTCTCGATCAAGCGCGCCGAGGCCAAGAACAACGCTTTCTCCGATCTCATCCCCGATGAGCTGAAGCAGCAGGTCGAGGACGCTCGCGCCGAGGATGCTGCGACCGCGGCATCGACCGAGGCAGCGCCGGCGGACGGCGAACCCGCTCCAGCCGAGAGCACAGAGGCTGAGGCTCCCGCGGAGGCGGCGCCCCCCACCGAGGACGTCCAGCAGGCGGCCGAGCCGGTGCCCGAGCTCGGCCTCTCCGAAGACGTCTTCGCGGACGCTCCCGCCGAGCCCGCGGAAGCTGCCGAGCAGCCGGACGAGAACCCGCCCGCCGACGACGAAACCTGAGGCCCTAGCCCCGTCTATCGTGGCGCCGCCGGTTCCCTTCGTCGGCCTCACCGGGGCCATCTCGTCGGGCAAGTCGACCGCCCTTGGGGCGCTCGCACGCCTTGGCGCCGCGACCTTGTCGACCGACGAGGTCACGCACGAGATCCTCACCGCCTCCGAGACCGCGGACCGTTTGGCCAAGCGCTGGGGCGACGACATACGCGCCCACGGCGGCGGGGTTGACCGGGCAAAGGTGGGGGAGGTCGTCTTCGGCGATCCGGGGGAGTTGAAGTGGTTGGAGTCGGTGCTGCATCCCCTGGTCGGTGAGCGGATCGTGGGCTGGCGCGCGGAGCTTCCCGCTGAGACGCCCCTCGCCGTGGTCGAAGTCCCACTTCTCTTCGAGGCGGGCATGGAGGCTGTCTTCGACGGCACTCTCGTGGTCGTCGCCGGCGAGCGCCGCACCGAGTGGCTCGAGGCCCGAGGTGACCGCTCGGTCGAGGGGCGGGCGGGCCGCCAGCTCACCGAGGAGGACAAGGCGGCGCGCGCTACCTGGGTGGTCGAGAATCACGGGTCGCCGGCAGACCTCGAGGCGAAGCTCATGGACCTGTGGCCGCGCATGACGCGGAAGGACGCGCCGTGAGGCGACGACCGCTGTTCCTCGGCCTGATCCTGATCGGCGCGATCGTCTTCGGCCTCTCGCGGATCGACGTCGGCGAGAAGGTGCGCGATTTGACCCTGCCGCTGCGCCACGACGACATCATCCGCCAGCAGGCGGATCGCTTCGACATCGACCCGGCGCTGATCGCCGCCGTGATCAACCAGGAGTCGGGCTTCTCGGATCAGACTTCCAACGCGGGCGCGCGAGGCCTGATGCAGATCACGCCCGAGACGGCCGAGACGATCGAGACGCTGTCGGGCGGCGAGACCTTCGTCTACGA
>JBBPZA010000031.1:0-22284 GCA_038199375.1 Solirubrobacterales bacterium
CAAGCGGTAACGAGCCGGCGACGGGCGTGGAAGTCGGTGCCCTCAAGGCAGATGGTCGGTGTATCCTCGGCCGATGCCCGCCGTTGAGCTCCAGGAGCCCGCGGTCGCTTGGCGCATCCCCCTGGATCGCTACCACGAGCTGATCGACGGTGGCCTGCTGGACGAGGACGACCGGGTCGAGCTGATCGAGGGGGTGCTGGTCGCCATGAGCCCCAAGGGACCGGAGCACGACGCGGCGGTCGAGTGGCTGACCGAGCGCTTTATCACCGAGCTGGCGGGGCGCGCGAGCGTGCGCGTGCAGAGCGCGCTGACCTTTGCCGGGCTGGACTCCGAGCCCGAGCCAGACCTGGTCGTCGTCGCCCGCGATGCCCCACGCCCCCGCCATCCGTCCGCCGCGCTGCTCGTCGTCGAGGTCGCGGTCTCCTCGCTGAGCTATGACCGCCGCGTCAAGGCGCCGCTGTATGCGCGTGCCGGCGTTCCCGAGTACTGGATCGTCGACCTCGCCGGCGAGGCGGTCGAGCGCTTCCGTACGCCCGCCGCCTCGGGCTACGCCGACACCCAGCGCCTGACCGCCGGCGCGACGCTCGTGCCCGAGGCGCTCGGCGCCCCGGCGGTAGCCGTCGTCGACCTGCTCGACTTCGCGCTCGGGCGCTGACCCGGCGGACGCTGAGCTTCAATCCACCACACGCCGGAGCCTCACGACTCGATGGCGGAGCGAGTCGCTAAGGCTATGTGTAACCCAATGTGCTACAGGTGATGCGATTATGGCTAGATCAGCGCGCCGACAAGCCGATGCTCAGATTAGGCAGCGCTCGTTTCGCTTTCCGGCCGCTACATTGGCGCGGCTCGATGACCGCGCTCGCGCTACCGGCGAGAGTGGCAACGCCCTCGCTCCGAGGCTCCTCGACCAGGCTGATCCGCGCATGCGTCGACTACTACGCCGACTTCAAGGACGAGGTGGACCGGGAGATGGTCGAGGAGGCCGCGGTCGCTGCGCGCGAACGGGAGCGAGCCCGCAGAAGGCGGGACGTTCTCGGTGAAGCTGCTGCTCGATGAGCACTACGCCGGACTCATCGCCGAGCGCCTGAGGGGCGCGGGACACGACGTACTCACGGTCGCCGACCTGGGCCTGACGGGCAGCCCCGATGAGCCGCTCCTCGAGATAGCTGCAGAGGAGCGGCGAGCGCTCCTCACCAACAATGCTCGGCACGTCGCCCCTCTTGCAGTCCGGTGGGCGGCGGAGAGCCGTGACCACTTCGGCCTGCTATTCACCGACGACCAAAATCTGCCGCGCAGCATGCACACGATCGGAGCCTACCTTCGCATCCTCGACGAGCTGCTGACCAGGCACCCCGCAGAGAATGCGCTGCGCAACCACATTCGATGGCTCGAAGGGCCGCCATGACCTCGAACGAGCGGCGGTCCGACACGCACACGACCCCAGCGAAGTCACGCTCGACGGGCGACGGCCTCGAGGTCAAGCTGGCCACCTATGCGCACTTCACCGCGAACTCCGCTAGCAAGTCGGCGAGTTCTTGTGCGCCGCGCTTTACGTCTGTGTCCGAGACGGTGCTCGCGCGAGAACGGTCGAGTTCGACGAGCGGCACTACGTCGACCTGGACGAGGAGGGCGCGGCACTCGGCTTCGAGGTGCTCTATCCACAGATTAAGAGGATCACGCCGGACCCTCACGGCTCGATGGCGAAGCGAGTCGCCAACTAGTGCTCCGTTAGGTTGAAGGAGTCGGGCTGGAGGGATGCACCCCGAATGCTTGCCCGGTGGTTCGGATTATGTACAGCCGGGCGCGCTCCGCAACCGTGCAACCACGCAGTTGCATAGATAGCGGCTTCCGTGGCACGATACGAAAAGCGTGCCATACTCAATGAGCAGATGGCACGCTCGCTTCGCATCGGAGCCCAGGGACGGCTAGTCCTGCCCTCCACAATGCGCCGCGCCCTTGGCATCGAGCCGGGGGACGAGCTCACGGCGCGAATCGACGGGCGGCGCATTGTGCTCGAGCCCCGCCAGGAGCTCCTGCGACGCATGCAGGAGGAGCTTCGGGAGACTCGGGGAAGGCGCAGCCTCGTCGACGAGCTGATCGCCGAGCGCCGGCGCGAAGCGGCTCGCGACCGCTCCGGGTGACCAAGACGGCGATCCTCGACGCATCGGCGCTGCTGGCGGTGCTCGGGGACGAGCCCGGCGGCGAGCTTGTTGCGCCGCTGCTCGACGGCGCGGCGATCTCAACCGTGAACTGGTCGGAGGTCCTCGCGCGCTATGTCAACCTTGACCTGGACACCGCCGGGCGCGAGGCGGAGATCGAGTCTCTGGGGGTGTCGCTTGCTCCGTTCACCAGCCGCCAAGCGGAGATCGCCGCGGGCCTCTTGCCCCTTACGCGCAAGGCCGATCTATCGCTCGGCGATCGCGCCTGCCTTGCCCTCGCACTCGATTTCGGTGGCCAGCCGGTCACCGCCGATCGCGCATGGGGACGGATCGAGGTGGGCTTGGACGTGACGCTGATCAGGTAGCCCACGTCACGCTCGGGTCCGTTGAAGCGTCTGGGCGAAGTCGGGTACGGTGACCCCGAGGCGGTCGAGCAGCTCGTCGAGCGTCATCGGAGGGCGCGTCAGCGCGGCTGCCTGCCGCTCGACGGCTTCGTAGACCTCCTGGCCGTCCAGGCCGTAGAGGTCGAGCATCAACACGTCGGGGTGCAGCGGCTCGATCCCGAACGGCTTGCACGCCTCGATCGGGAAGTCCTTGAGGTTGAGCGTGACGACGGCCTGCGCGTCGCTGGCGACGGCGGCGGCCAGGACGTGGCGGTCCTTGGGGTCGTTGGTCATCGACGGCTCGAGCCGGTCGATCGCCGGCTGCGGCACGGCGGCGCCGTCGAATGCGCTGGCCATCGCGTCGGTCAGCCGGCGCGCCTGCTCCTCGCTGGCGCGCCCCGCCGGCGAGGAGGTTGCGCACGACCTCGTCGAGGATGCGCTCGCTCCAGTACGGGTCCTAGAGCTCGGTTTCGGCGACGCGCAGCAGGGTGTCGCGCAGCGGCAGCGGGTAGAGGACGCTGGCGTCCAGGACGGCGGCGAACGGCATCGGCCGCCGAGCATAGGCGCGCTCCCGACGGCAGCCTGGCCCTCGGAGGCGGCGGGGGGGGTCAGCGGTAGCCGCCCTCGAGCTCCTCGGAGAGGTGCGTGAGCTCGTCGAGCTTCTCGCGTCGCGTGGCGGCGCGCCGCTCGCGGTAGTCGAGGACGTCCTCGATGCGCACGCGGCGGTGCGTTCCGACCTTGTAGTGGGGGATCGCCCCTTCGTCGAGGAGCTTGACGAGGTGCGGTCGCGAGACGTGCAGCAGGTCGGCGGCCTCCTGCGTGGTCAGCTCCCTGCCGTGCGGGACCAGCGTCATCGTCTGACCGCGCGCCATGCCCTGGACGACGAGCTTGAGCGCGTGGAAGGCGGAGGCCGGGATCTCCAGCGTCTCGCCGTCGGGGCCGAGGAGTCGCGCGGCGCGGTGCGCGCGGAAGATCTCCTCGATCAGGTGGCGCAGCGCTTCGAGCGCTTCGCTCTCCTCAGGTGCGGCACGCAGCACGTTGTCAGGGAGCGGGGGCGTGGCGGTGGTCACCGTCCTCACCGGCTTCTGTCCGGTTGGATCGCCACGGTAGCAGCCATCCGAAACAAAGGCAATCACCGCAATCATCGACACGCCGTCGCGGAGCTAAGGCGACTCGTTCGCGTCCGTGAGCCTCGCCACGTTGACGCCATTGGTCGAAGGCCCGATCCCTCGTTGCATCGCCAAAGTCCTGGAAGCCCGCGTCGACGAGATCTGAACTGCTCGTGCCGGTGGGCGACCGTGAGGAGGCGATCTCGTCCGCGAGAGCGCCGAGCGGGACGTGATGACCGAGTTCCTCGACAACGCCCCGCTCGACGACGAGACCGAGACCGAGGAGGAGCGCCGAGCGGTCGCCGAGGGCTACGAGGCGCTTCGCCGCGGCGAGACCGTGAGCCTCGACGAGATCAGCGCCGAGCGCGCTTGAGCCGCTGGAAGGTCGAGCTTTTGGCGCGGCGGTCGAGCGGGGGATCGGCGCGCAGCCATCTCGGGCGCAGCGCAGCGCAGCACAAACTCGTCCGGAGATATATGCCATGGTTATGGCATGCGTACGACGCTCGACTTGGACGACGCGCTGATGGGCGCCCTGATGGCCCGTCACCCCGGCGAGACGAAGACCAAGGCCGTCGAGTCCGCCATCGAGGCCTATCTGCGCAGGGACGCGATCGAATGGGTCATCGGGCGCGCAGGAAGCTTCGAGATCGAGGACGCCTCACAGGATCGAGGCACCGACACCCGCTACCTGCGGTGGTCCTAGCCGACACCTCGATCTGGATCGACTACCTCCGCCGGGGCGATCGGGGGCGGCTGGCGATCTGGGCGGCCTTCCGCCGTCCTCGATCAGATCGATCGTGGCCGTGGTCTGGCATGGTGCCAGCCGGGGACCTCGTCCTCGGCCTCCTCACACGCGCCGACCTGATCAGCGAGGTCCGCGGCAGCGATCGTGCGCCCATTTCGTAGCAGCAGCCTTGACCAGGATACGGGAGACCCGTACACTCGTACGTACATGTCGAGCGGTACTTCGACCCGCTTTGAGTTTCGTGTTCGACCAGACACCAAGAAGCGCATCGAGCATGCGGCGAATCTGGTTGACGAGTCCGCGAGCGACTTTGTGCGTGCGGCCGCTGAACGCCGTGCCGATGAGGTGCTGCGCGAGCGCGATGTCGTGACGATCGTGCCTGCCGAGTTCTTCGATCAGCTGCTCGCGGCGCTGGAGCAGACGCCCCAGCCAAGCCCGGCGCTGACGCGCGCCGGGAAGCGCGCTCGGGGCATGGTCAAGCGATAAGCAGCCTGCGGTTCGTCGCCGAGCAGCTGAGCAAGGCTCATCGGCTCGCCCAGTTCGACAGCGGTACGCCCGAGCTTGACGAGTGGCTGATCGAACACGCGCGAAGCGCTCAAGCGCGGCGGACGGCGCGCACGTTCGTCTGGCATCGCGGCGATCGAGGTGCCCTGGCCTACTACTCGCTGAGCGCACATCTCTTGCAGCGGGAGGAGCTGCCGCGCGCGCTGGGTCGTGGCGGACCGCTCCAGATCCCCGCTGTGCTGCTCGCACGCCTTGCGCTCGACCGATCTCTGCATGGCCAAGGGCTCGGCGGTGCGCTGCTCGCCGAAGCGCTCCAGCGCGTGGTCGCGGCAACCGACACGGTTGCCGCGCGGTTCGTCGTCGTCGATGCCGTCGACGAGCGCGTGACGAGCTTCTATGAGCACCACGGCTTTCGCCGGATGCCGGAGACGCTTCGCCTGGTCCAGAAGGTGTCCGATATTGCGGCGGCGCTGAAGACCTGACCGCGACCCCAGGTGTAACGATGACCCTCGGTTGCGGACAAGCGCCGCGACGATGGGAACTGTAAGCGGCACAGGGAATCACTACGCAGCCGGGCTCCATGCGCCGCGCCTAGGCAACCCGCTTCGCGCCGGAACGCAGGCGCCGGAGGCCACCCCGCCGTGGCGCGACCATGGCGGGGCGCGCAGGAAGCTCACGACCGGCAAGGATTGCTGTCGGTACCTCCGTCGTGAACCATTCGCTTTGGTCGCCGAGCCCCGGGATAAGGCGCTCCATGGACCAGAAGGCCTGGCTCAGTCCGGGTGGCCGCCTCCGGGCATCGTGGCTGTCAGAGGCGACGTTGTGAACCAGGCCAGCGGCAAACAGCGTAGCGGTGAAGCGCTGGACGGTCGTGCCGAACTGCCCCTGCATCGACCCGGCGGTCACCGAGCAGAGCACTCCTCGCTCCACCAGGCGTTCGAGCCGCGGGAGGTCGCTCAGGAACGAAGGGCAGCGCTCCGGGTGAGCCAGAAGGGGTCGGAAACCACGCGACTGCAGTTCGAAGACGACTCGTTCGAGCAGGCCGGTCACCTCCGTGTGCGGGCTCTCCACGAGCAGGTAGGCGCCCATACCGATACATAGCGTGGCGAGGGTCTCGTCGTCGAGCTCGGTCACCTTGGACAGGGCGACCTCTCCTCCGCGCGCGACCTTCACCGGAATGTCGGCCTCTACCAACGCCTCCCTGAGCGTGCCCAGACGCTCGTCCATGAGCTCGAGCGGGAAAGGGTGGTCGTCTCGGATGTGCGGTGTGGCGACCATCCTGGCGATCCCGGCGCTCGCGGCCGCGCGAGCCATGTCGAGCGCGTCGTCGATCGTCCGAGCGCCGTCGTCGAGGCCGGGCAGGATGTGGCAATGGAGGTCGACCATGGGCGAGTCCCGCGGGTGTGAGAGGGGTTCAGAGCCCGCGCCGGGCGACCATGTGCGGGATCGTGCGCAGCAGGATCTTGACGTCGAGCCACAGCGACCAGTTGGCGCCGTAGAGGTAGTCGATCTTGACCATCTCGTGCAGCGGCACCCGCGAGGAGCCCAACACCTGCCAGATCCCGGTCATGCCCGGCGGCACGTCAAGGCGCCGGCGCTGCCAGCCCGTCACCAGCCGGTCGTCGTCGCCGACCAGCGGTCGTGGGCCCACGAGGCTCATCTCGCCCCGCAGGACGTTGAAAAGCTGAGGCAGCTCATCGAGCGAGAAGCGCCTGAGCACCCGCCCGACGTCGGTCAGCCGGGGATCGTTGGCGATCTTGAACAGGCCGTCGGCCTCGTTGAGATCGAGCAGCTCGGCCTTCGCCTCATCCGCCCCGTCGTACATGGTGCGGAACTTGAGCATCTGAAACTGCTTGCCGTCGCGCCCGATACGTGCCTGGCGAAAGAACACCGGGCCCCGCGAAGGGACCTTCACCACAACGGCGATCGCCCCGAACAGCGGCGCCAGCACCACCAGCCCCGCCGCCGAGCCCAGCAGGTCCACAGAGCGCTTCAGGAGCATCGAGGACTTGCTCAGACCCCAGCGCGGCACACCGAGCAGCACCAACCCCTCGACGTCGTCGAACCTCACCGAGGAGCCCACCACCTCGAACAGGCGCGGCAGGACAGACACCTTCACGCCCAGCGACTTCGCCCGCCGGATCCCGTACAGGAGCTGCTCGCTGTCGGCGGTCGTGGGAGCCACGATCACCCGGTCGACCTCGTGTTCGACAAGCAGGCCCTCGAGCTCGTCCAAGCCCCCGAGCACCACCGGGCCGGAGCCGTTGACCTCCCCCGGCTCCAACGGAACACGGCCCACCACGGCAGCGTCGACGCGGCGAGCGCCACGGAACTTCGCATCCACCCCCTTGGCGGCCTCCGCGCCTCCGAGCACGAGGCAGCGCTCAGTCGAGGTGAGGCGGCGAGCGACCTCGCGCGCCACCGTCCTCGCCGCCAGGAGCGAGACTAAGAGCAGCCCCCAGAGGCCAAGCACCTGGCCGCGGCCCAAGTCGCCCCCGTCTGCCAGCGCCGTGCCCTCCACGACAAGTGCATCCTCCCCCAACCAGATCAAGAACGTGTACAGCGTCGCGAGCTGGAAGATTGCCGGAGCCTCGTCGAGCGTCGTCTTGTGCAGCAGGTGCTCGTCGCGGTCATAGAGACCGGCAACCTTGCTCACCAGCACCACCAGCGGGATGGCCGCGGCGAGCGCCAGCGTCACCCGGTCGCCGCCCAGAATCACCACACCAAGGGTCAGCGCGACCGCCGCCGCCGCCATGTCGGCCATGGCCAGCGCCCGACGGCAGAGAGAGTCCCGCCGGCGGACGGGGCCGTGCGTGTCCCCCGCGGGCACCCCGCTTTCGACCAGGACTCGACGCCGAGAGCTGGGCTCGGTGAGCTGCCGCTCGATGGTGGCTGTCTCAGATCGGCCGGTCATGAATCGAGGAACTTCTCGCTCCGGTGCCTCGGTCTCGATTGTGGCGCTATGTCCTTCGCGCCTGCCCTGCTCCGTGCGCTGAAATCGCTTTCCCGCCATCGTCCTCCTAACGATCGGCAAACTACGCTTGCGCAAATCATTCCCGCCCGCCCCGGAAGTGCTGTGAACGGTGTGTGACGCCTCGTATGTTCCAACGAGTTCCGGGCCCGGAACTTGCGCTCTTACGGTACGGACGCTAGCTAAGATCGAGTCAATCCGCAAACTAGCGCGACGGCACCGCAGTCCATAGGACCGTAGGTCGAAAAGTCGGCGGTCGGGATCGACAATGTGGCGACCCGAGGCGTGATGGAGGGTTGCGGAACTTTGTGCAAGCGATGACCTGCGACCTGCGCGGAAGGCATTTTAGCCCCGCCGGGGAGGTGCGAAGGCTCTTTTGCAAACCCCGATCTGGGCGCTACAAGTACGCACTCGGCCTGGAGCCCGGCCCGCGCACCTTCGCCCGTCGCCTGAAGCGATGGAGAGGCCTTGTCTCCCGTGCGCGTCGAACCGGAACGGGTCGGGCCGAAATACGGCGGCGGAGATAGCGGGGATAGACGAGGACGAGCAAGACGAAGGCGACCGGCACGCCTATGAGCCAAAGCATCAGCATCACGAGCGGGGGGCTCATACCTTCCCTATCGGCAACATCGGCTGGGTCTTGAGCTCGAGCTCTCTACGTTCAGAGACACTGGCCAGCCTCATGTGTCAATTGTTACACAGGCCGCCGACGGACAGGCGCCATGAACCGCTCCTTGCAAGTTTTCGAGTTCTCCGACGTTCAAGGATCAAGGAGGCGCTCCGCGTGAAACTGATTCGGGTACGAGGCAACACGATCTTTCGACAGCCACTTCACTGGTTGATCTCGGGCTTGGTCGCGATCGTTGCGGTGCTGAGCGCAGGGCCGGCGGCGAGTATGGCGGTGGACGGGCCCGCCCCCGGCATCGTGCCGCCCGTCGAGCTGCCGGCGCCGCCCTCCGTGCCGGATGTGCCGTCGGTGCCGGTGGAGGTGCCCAAGCCGCCGCCGCTGCCGGCCGCCCCCTCAGTTCCCCAGCCGCCGCTGCCGGACCTGACTCCGACTCCTCAGCAGCCCACCACTCCAGCTTCCGACTCCCCCGCGGGCGGGGATTCAACGCCCGTCCCTGCGCCGGGCAGCTCTGGCGCCCCGGGTGACCCCGGCAGAAACGATGCCGCCGCCCCAGCCGGCGCGAGCGCGGGAGGGGCCCCCAGCGTCGCGCTCCCCACCTCTCTCTCGCGGGCTGCCGGCCACGCATTCCAGTCGCCCCGGCAGCTTCGGCGCGAGCGTGCCGGGCGGCGGGCCACCGCGGAGCGCCGCCTGAGAGAGAACGTGGAGAAGCTCTCCGGCTGCTTGCTTGCAATCCCGGCCTTCGAGCGCAGCGTGCTCGTCTTGCGCGCCGGCCTCGGCGCCCGCGCGCCGATAACTCGGAACCGACTGGCTCGGCGCCTCAGCATCCCGCCCGAGCGCGTGCGACGCGCCGAGCGGCGTGGGCTTCGCAGCCTGCGCCGTGCGAACGGCCGGGACGGATGCGCAGGTCGCGGCGCCGGGAACGTCTCGGTCACGGTCGGCTTCACCCCACTCGCAACCGGCGAGAGCGTGCCCGATCAGGCCGGCCCGGACCTCCGAGCGGCGTCCCGCGACCAAGACGATGGAGGGAGGGGTGGCCGGGCAAAGGCGCGCAGCGACCGCGCGGTCGCTGCGAGGCCTAAGGAGCGCCCGAGCGAGGAGGGGCCTCCCGCGGCGCCAGGTCGCATCGCCTCCTCCCGCGAGGAGCTCGAGGACACCTACTACTGGATCATGGGACTCGTTGGGCTGGCGGCTCTCGTCGCGGTGCTCGCGGCGGCGGCGCTGCTCGCGGTTGGGCGGTTGCCGCGGCGCCGGCCCAAGGTCGCCTGCGCCTACTGCGACAGCAAGAGGGTGGCGGTCAATTTAGGCCAGGGCGCCTACCACTGCGCCGATTGCGGCTTTCGTGGCGAGCTTCCAGCGACATATGCCCCCGAAGGTGGCAAGATGGGAGACGACTCGTACCAGGATCACAGTCGCACGACTGCTAGGTAGGGCCACGCCGTTCGGACCGGACGCTGAACTTGGAGGCCTTCGTTGGGCACACAGGAAGATCATCTGACTGAGTTGAGCGACGCGGCACGGCGCGCCGGGTCGATCGTCAACGAGTACATCGACTCGATCGTCGATGCCGCGGAGCGTCAGGCGGCCGAGATCCGCCAGGCCGCGGACCGCGAGGCGGACGAGACCCGCCAGGCTGCGGAGCGCGCGGCGGAGCTCGCCCGACAGGAGGCACTGAATTCCGCTCAGCGCGTCTTCGAGCGGATCAACGCACTCGAGCAGCCGATCGGCGAGCTTGTGGAGACGCTTCGAATGGAGATGGAGCGCGTGGGGCGTGAGCTCGAGAGCGTCGTCGACGCGGAGGCGATCGGCATCGCCGCGGAGTCGGAGGACGCCCGGGAGCAGGGCAGCGCGATGCCCGGCCCGTCCTCATCCGAGGCCCCGGGCCGAGCACGCGAGCCGACTTGGTCCGGCCGGGAGCCCGAGTCTGAGGTGGTGCCACCTTTCGAGCCCGAGCTCACCGAAGAGCCCTCAGTCGAGGCTTTATGGCCCGCGGACGCCGAGGCGCCTGCTCTCGAGGACCTGGCGCCGGTCGACGAGGGGACGTTGGTCGAGGACCTGGCGCCGGTCGACGAGAGGACGTTGGTCGAGGATCCGGCGGCGACTGACGACGAACCTGCCCTCCGGCACCCGGTGCCGGTCGACGAGGCGCCTTTGGCCGATGATTCGGCGCCGGCGGCTGACGACGAACCTGGCCTTCGGGACCCGGTGCCGATCGACGACGAGCCTGTAGTCAAGGACCCGGTGCCGCTCGCCGGCGAGCGAGCTCCCGCCGCCTACCGGGAGACCACGGCTGAGCCGGTGATGGCTGAGCCGCTGGAGGATGAAATAGCCCGGGTCGCCCCCGAGCCAGAGCCGGCATCGCCCAGCGAGCCCGACGCAGCCCCCGAGCGCGACGCGGCGCCCGAGGCCGGCGCCGCATCGAGCCCCTCCTCCCTAGAGGCAGAGCGGAAGAACGAGCCCGCTGCCGCGGAGCAGAAGGAGCGGGTGATGTTCGCGCCCGAGCCAGCGCCCGAGGAGAAGCCGAGGAGCAAGTTCCGCTCCGTCTTCAACCGCGGCGGCAGCAAGGGCGTGTTCATCACGTCCCAGGGCCACTGCTCGGTCTGCCAGCGCACGTTCATGGCCGGCACCGAGGAGAACCTCCGGCTGAGCGGCTGGCGGGTGAACGGGGACGTTGGGTTGTGCCCCGAATGCCAGGTGGGCGGGTGGCAGCTTCCCGACGGAGCGAGGCTGCCCTTCCGCCGGGGCGGCGCGTAGCGCGGAGCGTGGGTACTCTGCCCGACCGGTCCCGGGAGCGGGCGCTAGAGTAGTCCGGCTCGCGCGGGTGCCTCCGCGTCCGCGCCAAAGGATTGGGGGACGGAGATCGAGTCGCAACAGGCCCGGGATCAGCAGGCTGCCGGGGAGAACGGAGATCTCGACCAGCTTCGCGCGGAGCTAGAAGGTGAGCGTGAGCGTCGGGCTGATCTCGAGCGTCGCCTCGATGCTCTTACGGGCCGCGAGACCGAGAGCCGTACCGCGCTCAGGCTTCTCTCTGAGGCCCGCGAGGAGGCCGAGCGCGAGCGCCAGCAGCGAGTGGGTCTCGAGCGCCAGCTGTCCGAGCTGATCGAGTCCGAGCGCTCGGCTCGAGACCGCGACCAGGCCGAAGGCGAGCGCCGGCTCGCGCAGGCCAGTGAGGAGGTCGAGCGCCTGACGGCGGCGCTCGAGTCCGAGCGGGAGGCCGTCCAGCACTCGCGTGCCGAGGCGGAGGAGGCGCGATCGCAGGCGGAGCGCGACCGCTCGGAGCTGACCGAGACCGAACGCCGCGTCTCGCAGGCCAGGGAAGCGATAGAGGCCGAGGTCCGCCGCCGCTCGGAGGTCGAGCAGGAGCTCGAGCGCGAGCGCGCCTCGACCCAGCGCCAGGTCGCAGAGGCGAGCGCCCGGGTCGAGGAGGAGCTCCGGGCGCGCTCGAGCGCCGAGCAGGCCCTGGAGCGAACCAAGGCCGCGCTCGAGCGGCGCAGCGAGGAGCTCGAGGCCGCCAAGGAAGAGTCGCTCGCGGCACAGCGGGAGGTCAGGCCGCGCGCTCAGCGGAGGATCGCCGAGCTCGAGGAGGCTGTGGCACAGGCGGGCCAGGAGCTCGAGCGCGAGCGCGAGCGGGGGCTCGTACTGCGCCAGGAGCTCGATGAGCGGATCGCCGCTCAGGACGCGCTGGACGCTCAGCAAAGGCAGCTCCAGGAAGACCGGATCCGGTTCGAGGGCATGCAGAAAGAGCTCGAGGTGCGCGAGAAGGCCGCCCAGGAGGCGCGAGAGCGGGCGGCCCAGTCCGAGCAGGAGGCTCGTGTCGTGATCAAGCGTCTCCAGGCGCAGGTCGAGTCGACGCGGGAGCAGGCGAGCTCAGAGCGCGACCAGCGGCTCGAGCTCGAGCAGCGTGCCGCCGCCCTTGTCGCCTCGGAGGAGGAGGTGCGCCGCACCGTCGAGCGGCTCGACGGCGAGCTTCAGGCCTCCCGCGCCGAGGTCGACCAGCAGCGCGAGCAGCGCACGGAGCTCGAGCAGCGCATCCAGGCGCTAACCGAGGCAGAGCGAGATGCGCGCGGCGCAAGCGACCGCTTGAACGTCTTCCTCGACAACGCTCGGGCCGAGGCCGAGCGCCAAGTCGCCGCGCGGGCGGCCGCCGAGGCGCAGATGAGCGAGCTTCAAGAGGCCGCCAAGACTGCTCGTGCGGAGCTCAAGACCCGCAGCGAGGAGGTGATCGTGGCCGAGCGCAGGCTCACCGAGGCGCGCGAGGCCGTCGAGCAGGAGCTGCGCGCGCGTTCCGCCGCCGAGCAGACGCTCGAACAGGAGCGCACCGAGGCCGAGCGGCGCGTCGGTGCGGCCACCCAGGAAGCCAAGGAGGAGCTGCGCCAGCGGATAGACGTCGAACGTGATCGCGAGCGCACGCGCGCGGAGGTGGAGCGCCATGCCTCCGAGCTGGCGGAGGTAAGACGACTCGCGTCGGCCGAGGCGACGAGAGCGAACCGCGAGCAGCGCCTCCGCGTCGCCATCGAGGAGCGCTTGACCGAGCTGGCCGCCGGCGTGCGCCGCCACGTGGCCGAGCCGGCGCCGCCGGTGGAAGAGATCGACTACCCCGAGCCCGCTCCTGTGCTCGGGTTAGACACGCCGGCCGAGCACGGGCTCGAGCCTCCCAGGGAGTCGGCGCTCGATCGACCCGGGGGGCCTGTAGCCGCGGCCGATATCGAGCCTGAGCCCGAGCCCCCCGCAGGCCCGATCGAGCCAGAGTCCGCCTTCGACGGCCCCATCGAACCGGAGACGGCTGTCAAGGTCGACCTCGTGCCCGAGAGCGCGGTAGAGGTCGACGTCGAGCCCGAGCCCGAGCTCGAGGCCGAGGCCGAGGCCGCTGTCGAGGTCGATGTGGAGCCTGAAGTCGCGGTGGAGGCCGACGTCGAGGCCGAGCTCGAGGCGGAGACCGCTGTGGAGGTCGAGGTCGAGCCTGAAGTCGCGGTGGAGGCCGAGGTCGAGCCGTCCGCCCAGCCCGAGACCGTGGCGGAGACCGAGGAGGTCGTTGCCCTCGCGCGTCCGCCCGAGCCCGAGGCGGCGGACCTGGCTGCTTCCTGGGAGACCGCTGCTTCCCCCGGAGAGGCGAGCGATTCAAGAGACACCGTCGATCAGCGACAGGAGACCGCGACCGCCCGCACCGTCGCCCAGAGTCGCGTGTACCTCGAGGCCCGCACCGACGAGCAGCTCGCCCAGACCTACGAGGAGACCCGTCAGGCGATCGAGCTGGCCGAGGAGCAGAACGATGCGGCCACCGCCGAGCACTTCAGCGCACTCAACCGCGCCACGGTGCAGGAGGCCGCCCGCCGACCCCACTTCGGGGCCGAGGTGCACGAGCGAGGGGCACGCATGCGGCTGCTGCGACGCGGCCCGAGCCGAGCTTTCGACGAGCTCGAGGCAGCGCGCCGGGAGCTGCTCGAGAGAGAGAGCGAGTAGGGCAGGAAGTGCCATCGGCCCCGGGAGCGCGGCGGCGCCGACCGCCCCGCCTGCACGACACGCGCCGTGCCCATTCGGGTAGTACCATGCAGCAACATGGAACGTGGTGGGCGCCGGCTGAACGTCACCTTGGACGGTGAGCGGGCGGCCAAGCTCGCACGGCTGGCTGAGCGCACGAACGTTCTGGAGGGCACGCTCGCCCGCTCGCTGCTGTCCGGCGTCCTCGACGAGGCGGACGCCGACGCGCAGAACGTCGTAGCGCTGCTGGACGGCCTCCCGGGAGCGTACGAGCGTGCGCGACTCGGACTCGAGCAGGCCAGTGCGGGCGACACCATTCCTCTGGACGGCTTGTAGCTGGTGGCCCGCGTCGAGCTGAGCGCGACCGCGGTCGCGGATCTCGACACGCTCATCCTCACGCACAGCCTCCCCGACGACACGAGAGAACGAGTCCGGCGGTCGTTGCGGCCGTTTGGGCAGTTCCCGCGCATGGGGCCCGAGCTGTCCGGCCGCTGGGGCGGGATGCGCTTCGTGCTCGGTCCGTGGCGCTGGATGCTGCTCGTGCATGCCTTCATCGAGGCCGAGGACCGGGTCGTCGTCGTGACCATCCACGGCTTCACGCTGACCTGACCATCCTCGCCAAGCTGGCGTGCGCGCTCGGTCGCGCTCGGAACCTGGCCATGGCGGCCTAAGACATTCGACGAGGCGAGGGGTGCCAGATTGCTACAGCGGGTACGTCAGCCCTGTACGCTGTCATAACGTTACCCGGCCGAGGAGGACCCCCCGTGACCACGCTCCGCTTCAGCGGAGGGGAAGTGATCGAGATCGCCTTGTCCCTCGACGAGGTTCGCAAACTCCTGCAGGAGGCGATCGCCAAGGGGGTGCTACTGGAACTCCAAGCGCCGGACGGACGGACGATCATCGTCAACCCGCAGCAGGTCCAACTCCTCCAAGATGCCGACCCCAGCGAGGGGATCGCCGCGGTCACCACCGGGGTCAGCGGTCGGATCCAGACTCCGGCGTAGTTTCCCCATCGTCGGCACCAGGCGGGAGGATCAGCCCCCTTTCGCGGGGCGGTTGAGTAGGCGGCGGCTCGGTAAAGTCGGCTTTGGCCGTCACGGGATCGGTTCCGACCTCCAACTTTCTGGCACCCGCCGACCTTAATCCAAAGGCGAGGACCAGGGCTCCCCCCACAGGGATGGCAGCCAACAACGGCTTGAGAATGCCGTAGGCGAGGACGACGACCCCCACGAGAATGAGGACCAGAGTGACGACCCACTGTCCGCGAGACATAGCCGGAGCTTACGGTCGCCTCAGCGGCTTCCCACATCCGACTTTCGCCAATCGTTTCGCCAAGCCCTCCTAGCCTACGGTGAGCCGCTGTCGGTTGGCTGTCTCGTCAGCGAACGGAGGTCCGGGTCGAACGGGCTGAGCATCGACGCCTTGGCGTAGGCGGCACGCGCACCGGCGGTGTTGCCGCGTCGCGTCTCAAGGTCTCCGAGCAGGCCCCAGGGCACGTAGTTGGACGGCTCGCGTCGTGTCGCCTCGAGCAGGGCCTGGCGGGCGCCGTCGTAGGACCCGAGGCCGGCGGACGCAGCCGCCGACGTGTAGTAGGCGCTCATGGCCTCGGGGTTGAGATCCAGGGAGCGACGGGCGTCGCGGAGGGCGAGATCGGGGCGACCCGGTAGATGGCCCTTGGCTTGCCTGAGATAGGCGTCCGCCGCTAGCGCGCGGCCGACGCTGCCGGCTGCGAGGGCAAGCAGAGGCACCGCGGCCGCCAAGGGCAGCCAGCGACGGTAGGCCTTGCCAGGCCGTGGGCGGTCCGCCGCGGGTTGCGGCCGAACGACGATAAGAGCGAGGCCGAGCAGAGCCATGCCCGTCACGCCCGGAAGGTTGTGAAGCCAGTCGATGCTCGTATGAACGAGCCAGACCGAGAAGACGCCGGCGCCGACGACGAGCACGGTGAGGTCCGCCCCTGCGACGGTAGGACCCCTCCGCCGGACAACCGACCAGGACGCGGCGCCGACGAACCCGAGGAGCAGGACGCCTCCGACGACGCCCAACTCGCTGGTGACCTGCACCTCGATGCTGTGGGGGTTGCGGACGTACTCCGGAGTGCGCCGGCGCGAAGGGAAGACGACGGCGAAGTTGCCCGCACCCAGTCCCCTCGCGGGGTGGTCGCGAAAAGCGTCCCAGGCCACCCGCCAGAAGTCATAGCGCGTCGTCGTGGTCAAGCTCGCATAGCGGTTGTTGGTAGGGACCACCACTCTGGGCGAGGTGAAGTCGTCGTAGCCTCGCTTCGCCCGCTCGACCGGGTTGCCGATGAGCGCGAGCCCGACCACCGCCGCAGCGAGCGGGATCGCGGCGGCGAGCACCACGGCAGACCGGCGCAGCGACTCGCTGGTGACCCTCGATCGAATGGCCGTCGCGACCGCCCAGAGCGCGCCGGCTGCCAAGGACACCACGACGGCGGCAAGGGCGGCGCGCTGGACCGCGTCCTCCGTGGGCGTCGCTCTCTCTCCTACCTGGTCGACCTGCTGGTAGACGTCGAGGAGGGTCGGAACAGCCGCGGCGGTCGCCCCGCAGACGACGATCAGGGCCCACGCCCGGGGTACGCGCTGTGGAGCGAAGAGGAAGAGCACCACAGCGGATGCGGCGATCGCGGGCACCACCGCCCGAGACTGCGTCAGAACGAGCAGGCACCCGCTCAGGGTCGCCAGCGCCACGGCGCCGCCGGACAGCAAGCTTGGAAGTCGCGGCCAGTGGATCAGCCCGAGGAAGACCCAGACGGCCATCATCAGCGACCCGGCCATCCCGTTCACATAGCCGAGCGGCTCGACCAGGCGGAACGCGTCGAACTCCGACGGGGGCGAGAACAGCCGTACCGTCACGACGACGACAAAGACTCCCAGCGCCACGGCGAGCGCGGCCACTACGGTGCGCGCCGAGCGCACGCTCCTGATGCACCACAGCGATACGCCGAAGGACGCCGCGTAGAAGGAGAGGCGATTGGCCTCGGTCCATGCCGAGTCCTCGGACTCGGCCCAGAGGACGGAGACAGCGGACCAGACGGCGAGACCGACGAGGCAGGCGAGCGCTGCGACCGCCGGCCGAGCGAGGCGAACCGGAACGGTCAGGATCAGCACCGCCAGCACGGCGAGCGTCGCCAGGCAGATGACCCCCCAGGTGGCGAAGTCGTAATACGCGTTGAAGAGCGGTGACAGCCCGTAGGCAACCGCCTGACCGGCGGCGATGACGGTCAGTATCGGCCTCTCGCGCCCAGCCTCCTCCGCGCCCTGCGGCTGAGACCCCTGCGCTGCGAGACGTTCGTTTGGGGCGACAGAGGTCACATGTGGTGGCGGAAGTGGCTGATGCCCGGGCGGCACACGTAGAGCGGCGACGGACCCTACCGGGGCTGCGGTTGCGGCAGATGGCTAGCATCTTTGCCATGGGGCGCCTACGAATCATCGTCCTGGTGGTCCTCGGTTGCGGGCTGCTCGCCGCCCCGCGGGCCGCAGCCGCCCCGGACGAGGTCATCTTCGATCCGGGCTCCCCCGCCGGCAAGGAGTACGCGATTCCGCTCGACGACGCCCGCCGCGGGGCGGAGGGAGCCGGCGGAGCAGGTGGTGCCGGCTCGTCGGCAGGCCCGGCCGGACGGAGCGATATCGCCAACCCGCCATTGTTCGGAGCCGGCGTGAAGCCCGAGCGATCGGGCGGCGGGAGCTCGGGCGGACCGGGCGGCTCCTTCGGCCGGTCCCGAGCTGACACGAAGGCGGGCGCGAACGCAGGAGATCCGGGCCGTGGCGGTTCCGGGTCATACGAGTCGGCCGGCAGCCGCTCGAACGGCGTCAGCGCTGTCGAGGAGGGCTTGTTCACCATCGGCGGGGCAGTGCTGGTGCTCGTCCTCGGAATCGCGGCACTCGTCGCGAAGGGCTTTGCCAGACATCGACGCGGCGCGTTTTAGAGCCCGCGTGCGCTCGGTGCTAGTCGCGCTCGCGCTCTTCGTGGCGTTCGCTGCCGCGCCGGCGCAGGCCTTGGGCGCGACTCCTTCACTCAAGAAGGGGATGTGGGGGCCGGTCAGCGTCGACGGCGTCTCGCAGTTCCCGATCTACCGGGAGCTCGGCGTCGGGATCTTCGAGTATCAGCTGCGGTGGCGCAGCGTCGCGCCGACGCGGCCGCAAGACCCCACCGATCCGGCCGATCCCGCCTACCAGTGGCCGGCGGAGCTCGATCAGGCGATCTCAGAGGCGCGAGCATCGGGCATCGAAGTCATGCTCTTGCTGGACACCTCGCCGCCGTGGGCCAACGGTGGAAAGGCGCCGGAGTGGGCGGCCAAGCCCGAGGACTTCGCCGACTACGCGCAGGCCGCCGCCCGGAGGTATCCAGACGTGCGCCACTGGATGATCTACGACGAGCCGTCCCGCCAGGCCGTCTTCATGCCGCTCACTCCCGAGCGGCGGCGTAAATCGCAGTCGCGCGCGCCGGCGTCGTTGACGCCCGCCGTGAGGCAGGGGCCCAGGTTGTACGCGCGCGTCCTGGACGCGGCCTACGTCGCTCTGAAACGCGTCCGGCGCAGCAACCTGGTCATCGGCGGCAACACCTTGGTCACCGGCGACATCTCGCCGTTGAACTTCATACGAGCGATGCGACTGCCCAACGGGCGGCCGCCTCGGATGGACCTCTACGGGCACAATCCCTTCACGTCTCGGCGACCCGCGCTCTCGAGTCCGCCGCTGGGCTACGGCTTCGCGGACTTCTCCGACCTCGACACGCTCGTCCGGTGGGTGGACCGGTACCTCGAGCGCTCGAACGCACGTCCTCTCAAGCTCTTCCTCGCCGAGTTCATGGTGCCGTCCGATCACCCGAACTACGAGTTCAACTTCTACGTCTCGCGACGAACGCAGGCCAGCTGGCTGAAGGCCGCCCTGAAGATCGCCCGCCGGTGGGATCGCATCTACACGCTCGGGTGGATCGGCCTCTACGACGACGCACCGAGACCGGACGGCCTGCAGACGGCGCGTGGTCTGCTGGACGACATGGGTCGCAAGAAACCCTCGTTTCGCGCCTACAGGCGGGGATGACCGATCGCCCGGGCCTCCGGTGCCGGCTGGTCGGGATGCTCGCCTTCGGGGTGATCCTTCTCGTCCTCGCTACGCCGGATGCCGGTCTCGCCCAGGGAGATATCGAGCAGCGAAGCTTCGTCGGGATGGTCAGCGAGGACACCTTCGGGGGCAGCGCCGCTTACCGGGAGATGAGCTTCCCGCTCCACCGCGGCCTGGGAATCGGGACGCTCCGCCAGCCCTTCATCTGGGCGGACATCGAGCGGAGGGAGGGCAGGTACCGCTTCGGCTCGATCGACGGCTTCGTGAAGGGCGCCGCACGGCAGGGCATGACGGTCCTGCCGATCCTGTTCGGTACGCCGACCTTTCGCTCCACCAAGCCAAGGAGGAAAGCGCTGCGCGGGGCCTATCCACCGCGGAACCTCTCCGACATCGCCGGGTTCGCCCGGGCGGCTGCTCAGCGCTACGGGCCCACCGGAACGTTCTGGCGCAAGAACCCGAAGGTGCCCAAGCGCGCCATTCGCGCCTGGCAGGTGTGGAACGAGCCGAACCTGCCCGTCTACTGGCGACCGAGTCCGAACGCGGCCCAGTACGTAAAGCTCCTTGCGGCGGCCGCTCGGGGGGTCAAGAGCGTCGATCGAGGTGCGGAGATCGTGACGGCCGGCATGCCCGAGAGCCCAAACGGGGTTCCGTTGCAGAAGTACATAGCGGCGATGTACCGAGCCGGCGCCAAGCCGGCGTTCGAGACGCTGGCGATAAACCCCTACGGCGAGCGCAGCGGCGAAGTCATCGAGCGCGTCGAGGCGACGCGCCGCACGATGAACCGGTTCGGGGACCGCAAGGCGAAGATCTGGGTGACCGAGTTCGGATGGGCCGACCGGGGACCGAGCAGCCGCTTCACTGTTGGGCGCGGCGAGCAGGCAGCCCGCATCCGGGCCACCATCACCGATCTGTGGACCCAGCGCGAGGGCCTCGGGATCCGCGGCTTCGTCTACTTCAACTGGCGCGACTCGACGCCCTATGCCGGGGGCCGTGACTTCTGGGGCCTGCACACGGGGCTGCTCGACATCGACGGGCGCCCGAAGCCCGCCTACGAGGTGTTTCGCTCGACCGTCGCCCAGCTGCGCTGAGCCGGGCGCCCCTGCTGTGGGCGGCGATCCTCGCCGCGGCGGCCGTCACGCTTGCCGGCTGCCAGAACGACGGCCCCTCCACGGATGCGGGGCCTATCCCGCGGGCCTTCCTCGGAATCGTCGCCCAGGACGTATTCGGCGGAGACTCGACCTATCTCGATCGAGGGCTCGGGCGCATCAGAGCCGCAGGCGTGGGGCGGATTCGCCAGACCTTCGACTGGGCGGCGATCGAGCCCCGGCCCGGGCGCTACGAGCTCGCCGCCTACGACCGCTTCGTCCTTGCCGCGGCGAAGCGCGGGATCGAGATTCTCCCCGTCCTCTTCAACCCACCCGAGTTCTTCTCGAGCGCGCCGGCCAGCGGGGCGCAGCGCGGCACCTACCCGCCGCGCCGACCGGCCGACATGGCCGGCTTCGCCGACGCCATGGTGAAGCGCTACGGACCGCGGGGGACGCTGTGGCGAGAGCGGCCCGAGCTCCCCGCCAAGCCGATCCGTGCCTGGCAGGTCTGGAACGAGCCGAACGTCTCCGCTTACTGGCCAAGCGGCCCTGACGCCCGCGAGTACGCCGGACTGCTGCGGGTGGTCTCCGCGGCGATCAAGCGGAGCGATCCAGAGGCCGAGGTCGTGACCGGGGGGATTCCACAGAGCACCAGCGGAATCTCCCTCCTGCGCTATGTCGACGACCTCTACCGCGCGGGTGCCGCAGCCTCGTTCGACACCCTGGCAATCCACGCCTACGCCCGCGAGCCCGAGGGCGTCGCGGAGGCCGTACGAGCCGCGCGCGGCGTCATGCGCCGCCGTGGCGACGGCTCGACCCCGATCTGGGTCACTGAGCTCGGGTGGGCGAGCGCCGGGCCTCCCAGCGTCTTCACCGTGGGCCCAAGCGGCCAGGCCGCCCGTATCGAGGAGGCATTGGGTCTCCTGTTCGCCCGGCGGCGGGAGCTCGGGCTGCGCGGGGTCGTCTACTTCGGATGGCGCGACGGACTCCCCTACAAGGGCGGACGTGACTTCTGGGGTCTGCACACGGGCCTGCTTGACCTCCAGGGCCGACCCAAGCCCGCGCTTGCAAGCTTCGAGGCGGCCGTACGGGGACGCTGAGCTAGGGTTTCGCCGGTTTGGACCTCTCGACAAGTAGGTTGGAAGCTCGATGATCTCGCCCGATCGAACGCGCGATGCCAGGATCGTCGCCGAGCCGCCTCCCCTGGAGCTGCTTCCCTCCTCCACGCGAGCGATCGACCGGATGGCCGGTTATCTCCCGCGCCTCTTCCTCCGGACCGAGGAGGCCAATAGAAGGATGATCCTTCGGCGGCTGCCCAGGGCTTGCGGTGGCTCCCTCCTCGATCTGGGCACCCACGACGGGGAGTTCACGATGCGGCTCGCGCGGCACTTGGCGGCCCGGGAGGTCAGGGGCGTTGAGCTCGTTCCCGAGCACGCCGAGCAGGCGCGGCGCCGTGGGATCGACGTCGTCTGCGCGGATGCCGGCGAGCGCCTTCCGTTCGCCGATCAGTCCTTCGACGTCGTGACCGCGAACCAGGTGATCGAGCACGTCCGCGGCACCGACGGCATGCTGGCGGAGGTGCGGCGCGTCCTGCGGCCCGACGGCGTCGCCTGCATCTCCACCAACAACCTCTCGAGCTGGCACAACGTCGTCTCCCTGATGCTGGGGTTCCAGCCGTTGCCCATGCACGTGAGCGACGAGGTGATCCTCGGCAATCCGCTCACCCCGGATCACCGCATGCCCCATCCCCACCGCGCCCAGTGCCACCTTCGGCTCTTCACGATTCGTGGGCTCGTCGAGCTCGCCACTTACCACGGGCTGCGAGTGATCAGTGTCGAGACCGTCGGGTTCTACCCGCTGCCGCCGGCGGTCGCCCGGCTCGCGACGAAGCTCGACCCGCGGCATGGAGTCTTCCTGACCGCACTCTTTGCGCGAGCCTGACCGCGCTCTTCGTGCGAGCCTGACAGCGAGTTATCGGCGATCGCTCGCGAAGTCTGCCCGGCCCAGCCGATGCCTCAGGGCCCGCGCGAGAGGTCGATGATCACGAGGCGCCTCGAGATGTAGGCGGGTACGCCGGCGGGCGGCGGGAGCGGGCGCTTGGCGGAGCTCTTGCAGGTCGGGTCGACCACTGCCCAGCGCACACC
>JBBPZA010000032.1:0-8718 GCA_038199375.1 Solirubrobacterales bacterium
GCGATCGAGTCGAGGATCGCGTCGCACTCCTCCTTGGAGCGGCCGTGGGCCATGGTGAAGACCGAGTAGGGCCAGTCCTCGTAGGTCGGGCGCTGGTAGCAGTGCGAGATTCCGCGGAAGCTGGCCATCCGCCCCCCCACTTCGAGGATGCGCTCGTCGGGCACCTTCCACACCCCCATGCCGTTGGCCGAGAAGCCCGCACGGCGGTGGAAGAGGATCGCGGCGACGCGCCGCAGCAGCCGGCGCTCCTGCATCCCGCGCATGTGCTCGAGCAGGCGCGCCACGGGCATGCCGATCTCACGCGCCGGCCCGGCGTAGGGCTCGGGCGTCACCTGCCACGGGCCCTGGGTCGCGCGGATGACCGCGATGTCGAGCTCGTCGTAGGGCTGGGGCTCGACCTCGGCGGGCTCGACCGCCTGGACGGCGGAGGCCAGCGCCTCGGTGTCGCCGACCATCTCGAGGTCCATGCGGATCTTGAACAGCTTGAGCGTCGGTAGCTGACGGATCGACTCGGCGCCGGTCTCGCGCGCGAGAGCGTCGAGGGTGCTCTGCAGACCAAGCGTCGAGTCGGGCTCGACGGCGAGCGTGAACCACAGGTTGAACTCGTGGTTTCGCAGGTAGTTGTGCGAGACCCCGGGATGGGCGTTGATGACCCCCGCAGCGCGGTGCGGGTTGGCGGCCGGGACCTTGGCCGCGACCAGCATCGACTTGTACCCGAGCGCGCGGGTGTCGAAGATCGGCGTGATCTCGCGGATGATCCGCTCGTCGACCAGGCGCGAGACGCGGCGCAGGACCTCGTCCTCGCTGACCTCCGCGCCGCGCGCCACCGAGGCGAAGGGGCGCTCCTCGATCGGGAAGCTCCCCTGCATGAGGTTGAGCAGCCGCTTGTCGAGGTCGTCGAGCGGCACCGCAGCGCCGTCCTTGCGGCTGCGGATCTTTGGAACGGCCTCTAGTGCCCTGCTTGCAGCCATGTGGCGACGTCCTTGGAGTGGTAGGTGATGACGATGTCGGCGCCCGCCCGGCGGATGGAGGTCATCGCCTCGAGCACGGCGGCGCGCTCATCGAGGTATCCGGCCGCCGCGGCCGCCTTGATCATCGCGTACTCGCCGCTGACGTGGTAGGCAGCTACCGGGAGGCGGGTCGCGTCCTTGACCCGCCGCACGAGATCGAGGTAGGGAAGGGCGGGCTTGACCATGAGCGCGTCGGCGCCCTCTCCGACGTCGAGGAGCGCCTCGCGAACAGCCTCGTTCCCGTTGCCCGGATCCATCTGGTAGCCCCGGCGGTCCCCGAAGACGGGGGTTGATCCCGCGGCGTCGCGGAAGGGCCCGTAGAACGCCGAGGCGAACTTCGCGCTGTAGGCGATGATCGGCGTCTCGGTGAGGTCCTCCTCGTCGAGTGCCGCCCGAATTGCCCCGACGCGCCCGTCCATCATGTCGCTGGGCGCGATGGCATCTGCGCCCGCCCGGGCCTGCGAGATCGCCGCGCGCGCAAGCAGCTCGAGCGTCGCGTCGTTGTCGACCTGCCCGTCGTCGCGCAGCACGCCGCAGTGCCCGTGGCTCGTGTATTCGCACAAGCAAAGGTCAGACACGACTAATAGGTCCGGATGCGCATCCTTGATCGCGCGGGTCGCCAGCTGGACGACGCCCTCGTCGTCCCACGCCTGCGAGCCCTCCTCGTCCTTGGCCGAAGGCACCCCGAAGAGGAGCACGCCGGAGATCCCCAGAGCGGCCGCCTCCCCCGCCTCCTCGACGGCCGCCGAGATCGAGAGCCGGTCGATTCCCGGCATCGAGCCGATCGACTCGCGCCCGTCGAGCCCGGCGACGACGAAGATGGGAAGGATCAGGTCACTTGCGCGCAGGTCGGTCTCGCGCACGAGGTCGCGCAGCGCGCCGGTGCGGCGCAGGCGGCGCAAGCGCGTCTGCGGGAAGGCCATCGCAGTGAGGATAGGGCTCACGTTCACCGCGTACACGTCACCGTTGACTGGAGCGAGCGCCTCAAACGAGGACGACCGACGCGCCCTCACCCCGCTGTTCGCGACACCTTCACGGGTTTCCGAGACATCCTCATCGCCCGCTGTGCTGGCCTTGGCCGCTTCACGACTAGTGTTCGGGTGGCGCCGGCTCCCGTCGAGCTGACGCCCGGTCAGTGTGCTACGCTGCGACGCACATGGCAAGCGTTGGGGTACGCGAACTTCGCCAGAATCTCAGCCGGTACCTGGAGCGGGTCAAGGCCGGCGAGGCGCTGGACGTGACGGAGCGTGGCCGCCTGGTGGCACGCCTCTCGCCGGCCGCTGACCCCTGGGATGTATACGCCGACGCGGCGGCTCGCTTCGGCGCGACCATCCCGGCAGCGCGACTGGAAGACGCCATCGCACGCCTGCCCCCTAGGAGCGCCCCCGCCGGTAGGGCTGACGCCATCCTCGCCGAGGGACACATTTACCGCGCCTAGCGTGGCCGGCCTCTACATCGACACGAGCGCTCTGGCGCGCGTCATGCTCGGCGAGCCCGACACGCCCGCGATCACCGCAGTCCTCGCGAGCTTCGAGCAGCACTTCTCGAGCCGGCTGCTCGCCATCGAGCTGCGACGAGTCGCGCTGCGCGAAGCCATGCCCGCTGTCGCCGACGCGCTGCTCGGCAGCGTGGCGCTGGTTCCACTCGACGAGGCGATCCTGGTGCACGCGGAGACCGTCATGCCCGCCACCGTGGCGACACTCGACGCGCTCCATCTGGCGACAGCGATACACCTGACCAACGGCGGTCTGGTCACGACGCTGCTGACCTACGGCGAGCGACTCGCCGCCGGGGCCCGGGCACATGGAGTCCCTTCGCTCGCCCCGACTGCGCAGCCCTAGCCCGGGGCACGAAGGCCGGTCGCAACGGGCGGCCGATCAGCACTGTCATTCGGCTGTCGTTTCTGTGTACACATCGAACCGGCAGCGCATGGGTTCCGGCAGTGGACGCGCTCGATAACCCAGCGGCGTGCATGCTCGCCGAGGTCGGCGCGCAGGACGCGGGCTTCTTCGCCGCGGCTGGGGATGTGCGGCGTGAAGTCACCGGGCAAGCACAACCACAGACCGGCGCGTCGCGCCCGGACCCTACGCGAGCACGGCCCGGTCGCGGCCGGGCCGCCGGCTCTCACGAGCCCGACCGGTGATCGCCTCCGGGCTCGAACGGGGCGCGACCGGCTCGAGCGTCAGGGCTGCGCCGAGCGGAGCCTGCAGTCCGCTCGGGGCCTCACCTTCGGGTGGATCGCCGAGGAGGCGGCGAGCACCGCCGTGCCCGCAGAGACGACGAGCAGGAAGCTGGCCAGCGCGCTCCCGCCCAGCGGTGTCGACCCCCAGCCCGAGCCGCCGACGAGCGGCGCGATGAGCACCGGGATCAGCACCGGCATCACGTAGATGACCGGGCCGACCTGCGCCGCCGTGCGGCACTGAAGCGCGGTGAGCTGGCTCAGGAAGCCGAGGCCGCTGACGACCCCGGTCACTACAGCCAGGCGAGTGCGCCGAGCCAGTTGCCCTCCGCGAGCTTGTCGGAGGCGAGGTTCGTCGTGAGACCGCTGAACGCGTAGGCAGCTCCGGCTCCGAATGTCGTCAACGCCCCCACGGACCGCGCGCGCCCGGCGCCCAGCCGGGCCAGCGCGTACGGTACGAGCGTGCAGCCGGCAAGCACGGCGAGCGCCGCCACCAGAGCTGCCCGCTCCCCCTCCAGGGGCACGCGCTCGGGGGCGGTCAGCGTGACACCAACCACCCCGGCGATCGCGATCACGGCGCCCACCTCCAGCGCGCCGACCTCCTGGTCGGGGGTCCGGGCCGCGATCACGAGCAGGACCAGCAGGCCCGCGGAGAGGGCGGGCTGCACGACGGTCAGGGGCGCGAGCAGAAGCGCCGTCACGTGGAACCCAAAGCCGACCAGCGTCAGCGCAGTGCCCAGGAGGAATCGCGGCCGGCACATGAGACTCCCGATCAGCGACAGGTGCAGCGAGTGCCGCGGGTCCACCTGGCGGCTCTCGACCGCCTGCAGGACGAGCCCGGCACTGAACAGGGCCGAGGCGACCACAGCGGCGATCGCGCCGATTGCGACGGAGGGCATTTGCATTGTCACGATAACCGCCAGACGAGTACATTCCCCTGAGCGATGGGCGAACAGATCTCGGAGAGTCGGGCGTTCCTTCGCTCGTTCTTCGCGCATCCTCGACACGTCGGGGCCGTCTTGCCCACCTCGCGGCGGACGGTGCGGGAAACGCTCGACCTCGCCGACCTGAGCAGCGCGCGCCTCGTCGTGGAGCTGGGCGCTGGCACCGGCGATTTACACGCGCGAGCTGCTCGCGCGCCTTCCTCGCGACGCCCGGCTTGTCGCTTTCGAGCTCGATCCGAAGTTGGCGGCGCGGCTCGCCGGGGACCTGGAGGACCCGCGCCTCGAGGTCGTGGCCGGGTCAGCGGAGCGGATCGAGTCGCACGCAGCCGCGGGAGCGATCGACGTGGTCGTCACCGCCCTGCCGTTCACCTCGCTGCCGCCGGCGGTCCGCCGCCGCGTGCTCGACGCGTCGCTGCGGGCCCTCTCGCCGAGCGGGGTCATGCTGGTCCTGCAGTACTCGCCGCTCATGCACGCTGAGCTCGAGCGCGCCTTTGACTTGGTCGAGCGGCGCATCTCGCCGATCAACGTCCCGCCGGCGTTCGTGTTCCGCTGCATGAGAGCGCACGCCCGAGCTGACGCGCCGTGAGCTGGCGCGCGTTGCGCGAGGCGCGGCGCTACTTGCTGCTGGCGCTGGCCGCGGAGCTCGCGCTCCTGCTGGCAGGCCGCCGCCGCTTCGGCCGCTTCGTCGGAGGCACAGCGGTCGCGAGCCTAGTCTTCTTCCGCGATCCCGAGCGGCCCTTCCCCGCTCGCCCGGAGCTGCTCTATGCGACGGCCGACGGAGTCGTGGTCGGCGTCGACCACACCTCGGAGCCGTGGCTCGGGGGGGCCGAGTCGCTGCGCGTCAGCACGTTTCTCTCCGTCCACAACGTGCATGTGACCCGAAGTCCCGTGGCGGGGGACGTGGTGCTCGACGAGGAGCTTCCCGGCGGCTTCGCGCCCGCGTTCCTCGGGCGCTCGGTGTCGAACCGGAGGAAGCGGCTCGCGATCGATGGCGAGAGAGGACGGGTCGTCGTTGTGCAGATCGCCGGGATGGTGGCGCGCCGGATCACCTCATGGGTCGGCGCCGGTAGCGCTGTCGCCGCCGGGCAGCGAATCGGTCTGATCCACTTCGGCTCGCGCACCGAGTTGCTCATTCCGGCGGATGACGCGGAGGTGCTCGTCGGCGTGGGCGAGCGAGTGCTCGCCGGCGTCACGCCGCTGGCGCGCTACCGAAGAGACGCAGCGCCCGAGTGAAGAGGTACCTATCCCCCGCCAACCTGATAACGAGCGGGAGCCTCGTGGCGGGGTTCCTCGCCCTGATTCTCGCGGCGCAGGGAGACTTCGCCTGGGCGGCCGGCTGCGTCGGAGTCGCGGCGGTGCTCGACTCAGTCGATGGCCTCGTCGCCCGCCGCTCCCGTGCGGAGGCCGAGTTCGGCGCCCACCTCGACTCGCTCGCCGACCTGGTCTCCTTCGGCGCCGCGCCGGCGATCACCGTCTACCTCAGCGTGCTCGAGGCACTCCCAGTGGCGGGCATCGGTGCCTGCCTGGGCTTCGTGCTGTGCGGCGCCTGGAGGCTCGCACGCTTTTCGCTCGCCGGCACCTCGCGCCGGTTCTTCGTGGGCCTCCCGATACCTCCCGCGGGCCTGATCGTGGTGGGCCTCGCTACCCTGGATCCGCCGGCAGGCCTGGCGCTGGTGGTGACGCTGGTGATGACGCTCCTGATGGTGACCGCCCTGCCGTTTCCGACGTTGTCAGAGCTCGCGCGGCTGGGGCGGGGTCCCCGGCGGGTCGAGGTGGAGGAGACTCGGGTTTCACCCGAGTAGCCCCATTCTGTGGGTCTCTGTCCGTGTCGACCGCGGTGCCCACCACGCGCGCGCTCGCGAGCAGAGCGGTGCCCGCCACCACCACCGCAAGCGACGCGGCGAGGGCGACCAGTATGAGGGGCTGCGAGCTCCAGCGTTCGCCACCGAGCAGCGGGCCCAGAAACACCGCCACCACTATCTGGATCACGAGAATTCCGGGGAAGACCCTGATCGCCGAGCGTGCCTGCAGCGCAGTCATCTCGCTGACCAGCCCGAGGAGGGCCGCTGTCGCCGTGGCCGCCAGCCACATCAGCGTGATCAGCCAAGCACCGCCGGAAACGGCGTCGCCCATGAACTTCGTCGAGAGCGCCGACCAGGCGTAGGCCAGCCCGGCGCTGAAGATCACGAGAGACGGGAGCTTGCGCCCGGGGCCCCTGAGCGCGTAGGGAGCGAGCACGAGGGCACCGAAGGCAGTCATGGTTGCGGCAACCACCAGGGGGTCGGCGTGGACTTGATCCACCCCCTTGGGCGCCGCGAGCGCGAGCCCGGCGACCCCGGCCACGATCGCGGCCACGGAGAACGCTTCGCGCGTGCCTACGTCCTCGTCGCCCAGCCTGGCCCCCACGACCAGCAGCACCACCAGGCCGAGCGCGAGCGCCGGCTGGACGACGGTGAGCGGCGCGAGCCCGAGCGCGAGCGCCTGCAGGGCCCAGCCGCTGACGACGGCCAGCGTGCCCACGATCCAGCGGCGCCTCTTCACGAGCCGGCGAAGCAGCGCCAAGCGCAGTGACTCCGACTCGGGCGCCTCGCGCGCCTCGCGCGCCTGCAGGGTGACACCGACGCTGTAGCAAAAGGCCGACCCCAGGGCGGCGGCGAGGCCGGCGACGAACGAGCCCATCGGCCGACGTTACCCGAACGGTATGACCGCGCCGCGGCATGGCATGGTGTTGTGCCGTTTCCCGCAAGCGGCGTCCAAGCGCCATCGGTGCCCGGCAGGCCGCATACCGGGGGGAGAGGCAGGCCGCCAACACCACTGTTCTGGAGCGGCTGGGGCTGTTGCCGCATGACAGACCCCCGACCCGACCGCACCGGCAAGGCGCTCTAACGCTTTAGCGCTGGATTCCACAGACTTGTGGTCGGAACCCCAAACTGCGGGCACTACAATCCCACCGGAGACATATCGATGTCTATCTACTAGATATGGCTCTGATGTCATGCGCACCACCATACGGCTCGACGACGACCTGCTCGCGGCGGCGAAGAGTCGCGCGGCCGAGCGCAGGACCACGCTGACACGGGTAATCGAGGACGCGCTGCGCGCCGAGCTCTCCCGTCGACCCTCGGACGACTGGGAGCGGGTGCGCCTCCCGGCGTTCGGGGACCCCGCCGAGAAGCCCTTGCCCGGCGTGGACCTCGACGACTGCACGGCGCTGCTGGACCTGATGGAGGCGGATCTGCCGCTCGGCAAGCGGCGTTGATCGCCTTCGACGTCAACGTCGCGGTCTACGCGTTCCGTCGCGAAGCGCCTCGGCACTCCGAGTTCTCACGCTGGCTCCAGGCGGTCGTCGACGCCGACGAGGCGTTCGGTGTCTCCGACCTCGTCCTGAGCGCGTTCCTGCGCATCGTCACGAGCCCGCGGGTCTTTCCCACTCCCGCGAGCCTTCCCGAGGCGATCGGCTTCGCCGACGCCCTGAGAAGCGCGCCCAACGCGGTGCCTCTGGCCCCCGGCAAGCGTCACTGGGCGATCTTTACACGTCTGTGCCGCGACGTGGAGGCGAAGGGGAACCTGGTGCCCGATGCGTACTTGGCAGCACTCGCCATCGAGTCGGGTTGCGAGTGGGTCACCACCGACCGCGATTTCGCGCGCTTCTCGGGCCTGCGCTGGCGCCACCCGCTGGACTGAGGCCCGCCGGGCTCAGCCGAAGCGACGCAGCGCCAGCCGGGCGAGACCGCCAAAGCCGAGGGTCAGAGCGAGTAGATGCAGGAGCGGCACGGGCAGCGCCGGGTCTGCGTCGTTGAGGGCGGCGTTCATCGCCTGGAGGGCCGGCTTGAATGGGAACAGGGCCGAGACGACGCGGATGACGTCGTAGAGGCCGCCGGCCACCGAGCCGCTGGGGACGAGGGCGAGGAAGGCGATCGGCAGCGAGAGCATGATGGCCAGCAGCGAGGCGGCGCGCACCTCGCGGGCCAGGCCGCCGATCGCGACGCCCAGCGCCGCGAAGGCCAGCGCACCCGCCGCGACGGCGAGCAGCCAGAGCGGCAGGCGACCCCAGTCGAGGTCGACGAAGAGCCCCAGGCCCGCGAGCATCGCGAAGGCGACGACCCCCGCGCACACCGCGGCGAGCCCGATCTTCTCGGCGAGCAAGGCGAACCGGCTCACGTTCCCGCGCACGAGCCGCGGGAACACGTGCTCCTCGCGCTCGAGCGCGAGCATCCCCGACGCCAGCAGGACCGTGACGAACATCAGCGAGACGGTCACCGAGATCGCCACCGCGAAGGACTCGAGCGGCGTGCGCTTTCCGCCGAGGACCGTGCGGTGAATCCGAATGGGCTGGTTGATCGAGGCCAGCACGTTGTTGGAGAGGTCGAGGTTGTCGATTGCCAGGCCGGCGAAGTCGATCGCTGGCTGGAGGGCTTGGCGCCCCGGGTCGCGCGGCGGCAGGGAGGCCTGGACCGCCTCGAGGATCGTCTTGGCGCGCTGGAGCCCCAGCACGTCGATCTGCTGACCGAGAAGCGAGAAGCTCCCGCCGCGCAGCAGGAGGCCGATGTAGCTCGCCGCCACCTTGGTGAACTGCCCCGAGAGC
>JBBPZA010000033.1:0-22661 GCA_038199375.1 Solirubrobacterales bacterium
ATATGGAGCCATCGCGGGCGTGCTCGCCCTGCTGGGGCGCAACAAGGTCCAGGAGGCCACGCCGGCCGCACCTGAGCGAACCGTCGAGACCGTGAAGGAGGACGTCGAATGGGTCAAGCAGAGCGCGAAGACGGGCCGGCGCTAGGAGCCGAAGGGGCGGTTCCGCCCCCCGGGGCCGCCGATCAAGACACGCCGCCAGGCGGCTTCACGCCGATCGCGCCCGCTGAGGGCGCGACCGCTGCCGATCTCGCGGCGGCTGGCGCCGAGCCCCCCGGCGCCGGTATCGCCCCTCCCGTCGGCGCCGAGCCCCCCGGCGCCGGTGTCGCGCCCCCCGTCGGCGGCGTGCCCCACGTCGGCGAGCCTCCCAGCGTCACCCCCGCCGAGAGTCCTGCCCAGGCACGCGCGACCGCGGCCCAGCAAGGCAGCCGCACTCCCGAGGAGATCGAGCGCGACATCGAGCAGACCCGCGAGGAGCTGGGCGAGACCGTCGCTGCACTCGCGGAGAAGACCGACGTCAAGGCGCGTGCTCAGGACAAGGTCGAGGAGGTCAAGCAGACCGTCCTGGGCAAGAAGGACGAGTTCGCGGCCAAGGCGGCCGAGAAGAAGGACGAGTTCGCGAGCAAGGCGCAGGACGGCGGGCCGGCTTCGATCGACCCTGCCCAGGTGGCCACTACGGCCAAGGAGACCTTCGAGAAGCCGCCCGCTATGGCCGGAGCGGCTTTCGCCGGCGGTTTCCTGCTCGGGCTGATCATCGGCAAGCGGCGCGCCACCAGATAGGGAACGCGCCACCGTCGCGCCGGGCAGCGCCCGTGGGGCGGCCCGGCGCTCTCGTGCGCACAAGATCAGTGGTCGGCGACCACACCGCCCTCGGGCGCGAGGGGGAGGCCCTTCTGCGCCCACTCGGCGATGCCGCCGCGCATGTTGTAGGCGTCCCATCCCGAGCTGCGGAAGGCCTGGGCGGCCATGCCCGAGCGTGCGCCGAGGCGGCAGTAGAAGACGACGGGCCGTTCCTTGTCGATCGTCTCCGACTGCGAGGCCAGCCGCTCTAACTCGACGTGCCGCGTGCCGCCGATGTGGCCGGCCTCGCGCTCGTAGCTCTCGCGTACGTCGATGATCTGCCACTCTTCGTCGCCGACGAGCTCGGCGACGCGCTCAGGGGCGAGGTCGTGGTCGTCGTGTGCGAAGGTGCTCATCTCGCCGCAATGGTAAGCGGAGCGCCGGTGCGGCTCTAGTCGACCTGCCCCTCGCGGGCGCAGAGCTGTCGCCCAGGCCGCTGAGTCGACGGATGTCTGAGTTTAGGCGGGGCGCGGTGCGTGCCCGCTTCCGGTCGTCCGATCAATTGGGCAGCAGCGTGACGCTACGCGTCCAGCGCTGCCTTCAACGAGAAACGAACGAAGGGCGACAGACCATGGCGACACGACAGACCACACCCAAGCTGCGCGCCACCGTCGGCGCCGCGCTCGGGCTCGGCGCGCTTGCCGTCGGACTGGGCCCCGTGAGCGACGCGCCGGCCAAGACCCGCGCGGACCTCCAGAACACCCAGCTGATCTCCCGCTCGCTCGACGGCGGAATCCCGAACGGCCCTTCCACCAACCCGGCCATCTCCTCCGACCGTCGCTATGCGAAGCTGATCGCCTTCGAGTCCGAAGCGTCAGACCTCGTGGCGGGCGACGGCAACGGGGTCAAGGACGTCTTCGCCATCCAGCGTGGCGGGGGCTACGGCAACGACGGCTCGCCGTGGCAGGCCGGCAAGACCTATCTCGTCTCGCGCGGGGTCGGCGGGCAGCCCGCCAACGGACCCTCGTGGGGCGCGTCGGTGGACGGAAGCTTCACCAGCAAGGCCTCGTGCGTGGGCTTTCTCTCGGCGGCCTCGAACCTCGTCAGCGGCGACACCAACGGCAAGATCGACGCCTTCGTAGCGCGGCCGGGCGGTGCGGTTCAGCGCGTCTCGCTGCCCGGCGGCAGCCAGTCCTCGGTCGACGCCTCCGACGTCGCCGTCTCGGGCGACTGCAAGAAGGTGGCCTTCGTCACGGGTGGCTCGCTCTACGTGCGCAGCGGCCGCAGCGTCAAGAGCCTGGGGCCGGGCGCCGATCCCTCCTGGTCGACCGGCAAGGCGGCCGAGAGCGACCTCGTCTACACGGGCACGCGCGGCGTCGCCCTGTCCGACGGGGGGACCCGCAAGGGCAAGGTCGTCGTCCCGGGCGGCCGCAACCCCGCCTATAACAACATCAAGCGCCAGGTCGTCGCCTACGAGCGTACGCGCGGCGGCCAGACACAGGTCCTCTGGAAGGACCTCGGTCGCGGCGAGCGCGCGGCAAGCGCCTTCCGTGGCTCGATCGGCAACTCGGAGTCGCGCAACCCGGTGATCGGGAACTCGGGCTTCTACATCGCGTTCGAGTCGAGCGCGTCGAACCTCCAGACCGACGCCTCGGGCCGCCGTGCCGACGGAAACGGGACAAGCGACGTCTACCTGTTCACCGACGCGCGCGACATCACCCTCCTGCAATCGGTTCAGGACAAGGGGGTGGCGCTGCCCGGCGGCGGCAGGAACCCCGGGATGAGCTTCTACGCCAACTACATCGTGTTCGACTCGCCGGCGCCGCTCGGCAGCAGCGGGCCGCGCCAGGTGTTCATGCGCTACCTGGGCCCCGTCTGATTCCGGGAGCGATGACCTCGTTGGGGTTCCATCCTAGGCCGGGCGTGAAGTAGGGTTCCGGGCCATGCCCGGAGAGACCCTTCGCGTCGTGCTCGGTGCTGCGGCCGGCACCGAGATCCCCCTCGACGTCACCTTCACGCTCGGCCGCACCGAAAGCGGCCCGGGGAGCCTCGGCGGCGACCCCGAGCTTTCCCGCCAGCACGCACGCATCGAGAGGGCGCCGGACGGTGGTCTGGAGATCACCGACCTCAACTCGACCAACGGCACTCACGTCAACGGCGTCCGCGTCGCAGGCACCCAACGCCTCAACGCCGGCGACACCCTCCGCGTCGGTCAGACGACGATCAACGTGCATATCGACCCGATGGCCGACGACGACCGCACGGTGATCGGAGCGGCGCCCCTAGGCGCGCCCCCCGGCCTCGGCGCGCCGCCCTCGCCGGCCGAGCCCCCGCCTCCACCGCCGCCCAGCCTCGAGCCGCCGCCTGTCGTACAGCCGGCGTGGGAGTCGCCGCCGCCGGTCGAGGAGCCTCTGCCGCCGGCTCCTGAGCCGGCGTGGGAGCCCGCGCCGCCGGTTGAGGAGCCTGCGCCGCTGGCTTTTGAGCCGCCTGCTCCGCCGCCGGTCGAGCCGCCAGCACCGCTGGCTCCTGAGCCGATGGCGTTTGAACCGCCGCCCGCGCCGCCGGTCGAGCCGCCTGGTCCGTCGGCGTTTGAGCCGGAGCCGCCGCCCTTCGAGCCGGTCCAGCCGCCGCCATGGTGGGAGCGTCCCGCGGCGGCCGCACCGCCGCGGGAGGAGCCTGCCCCCCCGGCTATCGAGTCGTCGCCGGTCGAGGAGCCCGCGGCAGCGGCTTTTGAGCCGCCGCCTGCGCCACCGATCGAGCCGCCAGCTCCGATGGCTCCTGAGCCGCCGCTGGTGGAGGAGCCTGGCCCGTGGGCGTTTGAGCCGCCGCCCGCGCCGCCGGTCGAGCCGCCTGTCCCGCCGGCGTTCGAGTTCCCGCCTCTCGACGAGCCTCTGCCGGGTGCCGGCGAGCCCCCCGCCGCGGAGATTCCGCTTCCGCCGTCGCCCCAACCCCCTTCGCCCGGCCCCGGTCCGGGTCCCCCGGCACCGCCGGCTCCCGATCCCGCGCCGCCGTCGCCGGGACCGGCACCTGGTCCTCCGTTGCCGCCGGCTCCCGATCCCGCGCCGCCGTCGCCCGGACCCTTGCCTGGACCTCCCGGGCCGCCTCCGGGCCCCGGTCCGCAGATCGAGTACCAGCCGGCGCAGTTCGGCGAGCCCGCCATCGACGAGCCGCCACCCCCTGAGCCGGCCTCCCCTCACGGACAGCCGCTCGGCGCGCCGGCGGGGATGACCTCCGGCGACCCACTCGCGGGTTCCCCGGGGATGTCGTCAGGCGATCCGCTGAGTAGCGGCGCGCCACCCGAGCCCGCCGCCACGCCGGCCGATCCGCTTGGAGGCCTCTTCGGGGGCCCATCCGGGGCGGTCCCGGCTCCGGCTCCCGTCAGTCCCGACCTGCCCGAGGGCACCGCCGCCTACGATCTCCCGGGGCCGCCCGAAGGAGACGCGACCCGCTTCGGCGCCGCCGCACCGCCCGAGCCCCCGCCGCTGCCAGCTGCCGCCTCGGTTCCCCAGCCCGCCGCTCCGCCCCCCTTCGCATCGCCCCCGGCGCCCCCGATCCAGGAGCACGGGACGCAGCGCTACGCCGCCGCGCCTCCCGCTAATGCGCAGCCGCCCGCCCCGGCGGCCGCGCCGCCTCCCGGCGCGTCCAGTGACGCTTACGCGCTCAAGCGCCCCATCGGGCGGCAGGTGATCCTCTACGCCATGAGCTTCGGCCTGTGGGGCTTCTACTGGTTCTACGACACCCGCAAGAAGCTCAACGGCGAGATGGGCAAGCCCGACGACGCTGCCCTGAAGACCACCTGCCTGCTCATCCCCTTCTACAACTTCTTCCTCATCTACCAGCTGTGGGACGACCTCAACACGGTCCGCACCCAGAACTACCGGCTCCCCGACCTCAACGTCACTCTGCTCATTGTGCTCGCAATCGTCGGAATCTTGTTCGCGGGCTTATTGCTACCCCTGTTCCTGCTCGTGTACGCGGACGTAAAGGTCGCCACCGCGCTCAACGAATACTGGGACCACCGGACGCAGGGCCAGGCGAGGGAGGCTCCCGTCACGGGCATCGAGAAGATCCTCGCCGGTGTCGGCCTCGCGGTGCTCGCTCTCTACGTGGTCCTCTTCGTCGTCATCATCATCTCGGTGGCCGCGAGCGGGTAGGCCAGATCGTGGCTGGGGCCGGTCCCACGGCACCCCGCGGGACCGGAGGCCGGCGGAGAAGTCTGTCGTTGCTTGCCGCGCCGCTAGCCGCCGGTGCCCTCTTGACGAGCGGGCAGGTCGAGTCCGCGGCGGGCGCGGCGCGCGACGTCTGCCCTGCCCCGCCCGGCTTCAGCGCGCAACGTGTCAAGGTGCCGCTCGACCGCTCGGGCGGCGTGAAGGGCTCGGTCGCCCTCTGCGTCCAGCGTCGGGCCGCCACCGGCTCCCGCCAGGGCGCGCTCGTCGTACTCGCGGGCGGTCCGGGTCAATCGGCCTCCGTCGCGGTCACCGACGACTCGCGCGCCCGGCGCCGGTTCCTGGGCTTGGTCGGCGCCGAGGCTCTGAGGAGCCGGGACCTCGTCGTCTTCGACCAGCGCGGGACCGGTCGGTCGGGCTACCTGCGGTGCCTGGGCGCTCCGGGAAGCGATGCGCTCACGGCGACCGAGCGACTGCCGCCACGCGCTCGCGCGGCGGGGGCGGCCCGCGACTGCGGTCGCGATCTGGGGCGAAAGCGCAGCTTCTTCACCACGCCCGACTCCGTCGCCGACATCGAGGCAATCCGCCGGCGCCTCGGCGTGCCCAGGCTGGCTCTCCTCGGGGTCTCCTACGGGACGAAGGTGGCGGTTGCCTACGCGTTGCGCTACCCCGGGCGGGTGGAGCGCCTGGTCCTCGACTCGAACCTCGTTCCGGAGGGGCCGGACGCCTTCATGCGCGACAGCTTCTCCGCCATTCCGCGGGTCCTGCGCGAGGTCTGTGGCTCCGCGTGCGCTTCCTTCACCGCGGACCCGGCGGCGGACCTTCGGGCGCTCGTCGGCCGGATGGCGACGAGACCGCTGCGAGGCGTCGTCACCGGTCCCAACGGATCGCGCGAGCGCTTCAGCATGCGCCGCAGCGACCTCCTCGGGCTCCTGATCGGAGGCGACTTCGACCCCAGGATCCGAGGTGACCTCTCCGGGGCGGTACGGGCGGCCCTCGACGGGGATCCCACTCCGCTGCTTCGCCTCGCCTACGGCGGGCCCGAGCCCCAGTCGCCGGTCGGCGGGGAGGAGGACCCCGCGGGCGTCCCGGAGTTCTCGGACGCCGTGTTCATCGCGGCGACCTGCGAGGAGACCGCGCTTCCGTGGCCGCGGACCGCGTCCCCCACGGCCCGGCGGGCCGCCGCGCGACAGGCGGCGGCCGCCCTCCCGGACTCGGATTTCTTTCCCTTCGACCGCGCGACGGGGCTGAGCTCCCAGGCCAACGACCTCTGCGTGGACTGGCCGGCCGCCTCCCGTGTCCCCGAGCTCGGCCCGGGGCCCCTGCCATCCGTCCCGGCTCTGTTGATCAACGGCGAGGACGACCTGCGCACGCCCGTCGAGCAGCTCCAGGCGCTCGCGGCGCGGCTGCCGGGCGCGCGTCCGCTGACCGTCGCGGCGGTCGGGCACTCCGTCCTCGCGCGCGGCTCACGCACCAGCCAGACCGCGTGCGCCGGCCGGGCGCTGCGCGACTTCCTCTCCGACCGACCGACTCCTTCGCGCTGCGACGGCTCGCGGCCTCTGGCCCCACGCCCGCCGCCGCCGCTGAGTCTCGCGGCCACGCCCGCCGCGCCGGGCACCGCCGGCCTTCCCGGCCAGAACCTCCAGGCGGTGGCGCTGGCGCTCGACGATGCGCGCCGCGGCGCGCTGGCGATCAGCCCTCAGCAGGCCCAGGTCCGCGGCCTCGTCCTCTCGGCGGGCGGGATGCGCGCGGGCTTCGCGCAGACGAGGACTCGCGCTGAAGGCGCGGGCACGATCGTGCTCGACGCAATGGACCTCGAGCGCTTCAGCTATGTGCCGGGCGTCCGGATCACCGGCACGCTGAAACGGCGCGGGCCGGCTCTGCGCGGGAGGCTTGAGATCGAAGGCTCGCTGCGCGGCACCGTGAGCCTGGGCGCCGACGGAACACTGGGCGGCCGGCTCGGCGGGGCCGACGTCTCCACCCCGCTCGTGCTCCCGGGCCCTTCGGCCGCCGCCGCTGCGGCCGCGACTCGTGCAGCGGCCGCCCAAGCCCGCGGCGGTTTGTTATACACGCCAGAATCGCCGTAGACGCTTAGCCGCCGACCGCGAGAGACAGCCGTGCAAAGATCCTCCCGTGCTCGCCGCGCGCTCGATCATCGGCTTGGCCGTCTCGCTGCTCGCGCTCGCGGCCGCCGGCTGCGGCGACGACGGCTCCCCCAGCGGCGCCGCTGGCTCGGGTGGCGCGAAGGGAAGCGGCGGGGGCGCGAGCCCGCGAGGGTCGGGGCCGGCCCCAGAATCGCCGAGGGGATCCGGCGGCGGCCCCTCCCCTCAGAGCCGATCGGTCAATCCGGCCGTCTCGCGGGTGATCCGTGCGTGGTCGGAAGCGCTGCGGCGGGGCGACGTCAAGAGGGCCGCCTCCTACTTTGCGATCCCGAGCGTCGTACAGAACGGGACGCCGCCTCTCCGCCTCGTGGCCCCCACCGACACGCTCGCTTTCAACGTGTCACTGCCGTGCGGCGCGCGCCTGAAGCGCACGAAGCGCACCGGCCGCTACACGGTCGCGACGTTCGTGCTCACCGAGCGGCCAGGCGGCGACTGCGGTACAGGCACCGGCGGCGAGGTGGCGACCGCGTTCGTCGTCACGGGCGGAAAGATCCGAGAGTGGCGCCGCGTACCCGGTCCGAGTGAGCCGCCTCCGGGAAGTGAGCCGCCTCCGGGCGGAGGAACGCCGTCGCCCCCGCGGGAGCCGGTCCCCAGCGGGCCGACCATCTAGAACCAGCTCCTACTCGGGCCGCTAGTAGGGGCCCCGCGGGTCGCGAGGATCCCGCGCGACCGGGTGCCTACGGCTGCTCGCGATCATCCATACGACCGAGACCACGAGGCCGATGATCCCCACGATCATCAGGATGAGGCCGACCGTCTGGAGGTCGATTCCCGAAATTGACTCGGTGACCGCGTAGCGCAGGATCGCGCCGACGGCGATGAGGAACAGCGAAGCGCCAATGCTCATGATCATGAAGCCTACCCGGTGCGCCAGCGGATCACGCCCTGGGCTGGACGCATTCACCCGCGCGAACGGCACGGGCGCCCCTGGGCATCGCTCCGGACCAGTGGTCCCGTCCTTCTGCCTTGTCCGAGCCCGAGGCGGGATCCAATCCTGGGTCGCTGCGTGCGACAGCGGTGCGCGACGGCGACGAGCGGGTGATCACGGGACCAAGAACGGAAATCACCAACGCGACGAAGGTCGATCCGCCCGCGCACGGCGGGACAGGGCGCTAGCGCAGCTCGCCCGGCAGCGGCGAGAACATGACGCTGTCGCACCGGCGTCCGTCGGGGTGGGGCAGGTGCGAGCGCAGGACCCCCTCGCGCTGGAAGCCGACCTTGGCGGCGACCCGCTGGGAGGCGTGGTTCTCGGGATCGGTGATCAGCTCGACCCGCTGGAGCGCCAGTTCGTCCATGCCGTAGCGACAGAGCAGTCGTAGCGCGCGCGTCGTGATCCCGCGACCGCGAGCGTCTCGGGCGCACCAGTAGCCGATGCGCCCGGTCTGTCTCTCGTCTACCTTCATCCCGATCGACCCGGCGACACGCCCCTCCCGCTCGATTGCGAACTGGTGGCCACCAAGTCCGTGCCTGCCGGTAACGAAGGTGCGCGCGTCGTCCTGGGTGTAGGGGCGGGGAATGATCGGAATCCAGCGGTGTATCTCGGCGTCCTGGCAGGCGGCATGGACGGCATCGGCGTCGTCCTCGCGCCACGGCCGCAGAACGATCAGGTCATCGCGGAGCTCCATCACGCTACGGTCTCACCCGTGCCGGTGCCGAGCTCGAGGATCGACCGCGCATCGATCTCCTGGGTGGCATCGACGACCTCGGCCTGCAGGCGCTCGTAGTCGGCCACCTCTCGGCGCATCAGCGCCAGGTAGCTGTCGGGGTTCCAATGAAATTGGCCCATCGGCCGCTGAGTATCGCTCCGCGTCCATGCCCTCGATCCCTTCCTTGGAGCCGCCGCCGTCCGAGCCGTGACCGCCGGCCAGCCACTACGCTCATCACGACATGACCGGGCGGCCGTCGATCCCCCTGCGGCGCATCGCCTTCGCGGCGGCGATATCGCTGCTCATCGGCCTCGCCCTTGTCACCCTCGCCGTCGGCTACAGCGACGCCTGGCTCGTCGGCGCCCTCCAGCGCCTCGCGGTCTTCGCGGCGGGAGCGGTGATCCTGTTCGGCGGCCTGGCGTGGTTCATGCTGCGCATGGCCGACTGGCGGGCGCCCGAGTCCGAGGCGGAGTTCGAGCAGGTGGTCGAGCGCTCCGAGCGCCTCGCGCGCGAGGGAATCTCCGGCGAGGCGGACGATGACTGGGAAGAGGAGGAGGACGAAGAGGACGACGGGTTGGGCTGGGACGGCCTCGATCCCCGCGACCCCGACGACTTCGACCGGCTGGTGGAGCTCGCGCTCGACGACCTGCCGCTCGAGTTCCAGCGCGCGCTCGAGCGGGTCCCCGTCGTCGTGTCGGGCAAGGGCCGTCGGCGGCGCGCCTACGGCCTCTACGAGGGCGACACGATCGCCCGCGACGACTACCCCGACCGCATCGTCATCTTCCGCGACACCCTCGTGCGCGATTTCGGCCACGACGCCGGGCTCCTCCGGGCCCAGGTCACGCGTACGGTCCGTCACGAGCTCGCCCACCATCTGGGCTGGGACGAGAGCGGCGTGCGCGGCCTGGGACTGTGAGCCCATCCGAACACGGTTCGCCGCCTGTTTTCGGATGGACTCTATGAGGCGCCTTGCGGCGCTCCTGGCCGCGGTCGCGCTCGCCGGCGCGCTCGCCGGCTGTGGGAAGGACGTCACGAGCGAGGAGCAGCGGGCGATGGACCGGGCGCTGCTGGTCGGGCCGTCGCCGATCGCCGTGGCAGCAGGCGAGAGCGGCGTGTTCGTCATCGACGACGAGGAGCGCTCGCTGCGGCGCTTCGATGCGTCGCCGCTACGCCGCAAGGGCGGCCCGATACGCCTGCCTGGTAGGCCCGTCGACGTGGCCGTGGGCGCCGGGTCCGTGTGGGTCGCGGTGAGCGGGCCCGCGGTCCTCGTGCGCGTGGACGCCGCGACCGGAGCGATGTCACCGGCAGGGCGCGCGTCGGTGACGAGGCGCGCGCGCTGGCCGCGGGCGCCCCGAACCGCGCGCGCACCGTCCGCTCGGCCGTTCCCAGGCGCACGCCGCGGCCCTCGGCGTCCTCGATCGCGTTTCGCTTCTGCGCGCGTTTCTCTTCTTGGCCGGTGAGCACCACGAAGCCGCCGTACACGAGGCACCCGCCGATGGTCGTCGCCGCGATCACGCCGAAGACGAGAAGCAGCACCTTGAGGATGCTCCAGGAGCCTGAACCCGCCGCCGCCGGGGGGCGCCCGGGAGGAGGGGGCGGAGGCTGAGGCCAGGACGAGGGCTGGGAATAGACTGCGCGCCCCACCGACCGAGGAGTATCGCGAATGCCCGAAGCCGTCATCGTCGACGCGATCCGCACGCCGATCGGGCGCGCGTTCAAGGGGTCGCTCAAGGACGTCCGCGCCGACGAGCTCGCCGCCATCCCGCTCAGGGCGCTCCAGGAGCGAAACCCCGAGGTCGACTTCGCCCAGACCGACGACGTGATGATGGGCGCCGCCTCCTCTATCGGTGAGCAGGCCTACAACGTCGGGCGAAACGCGATGCTCCTGGCCGGGATCGACCACCACGTGCCGGCCACGACGGTCAACCGCTTCTGCGCCTCCTCCCTGCAGACCACCCGCATGGCCTTCCACGCGATCAAGGTCGGCGAGGGCGACCAGTACATCGCCTGCGGCGTCGAGTCGGTCTCGCGCGCGGGCCTGGGCGCCGCCATGCCCGACGACTTCAAGCACCCCCGCCTCGACGGCTCCGACGGTTCGCTCTACGACGTCTACATCGGGATGGGCCTGACCGCCGAGAACGTCGCCGAGCGCTGCGAGGTCAGCCGCGAGGAGCAGGACGAGTGGGCGGTCACCTCCCAGAACCGCGCGGTCGATGCCCAGGAGTCGGGCCATTTCGACCGCGAGATCGTTCCCGTGCCCACACCCGACGGCGGCGAGGTGGCACAGGACGACGGGCCCCGACCCGGCACCACGACGGAGGTCCTCGCCGGCCTCGATCCTGCCTTCCGCGAGGACGGCACCGTCACCGCCGGCAACTCGTGCCCCCTCAACGACGGCGCCGCGGCGCTGCTGGTGATGTCCGAGGAGAGGGCCACGGAGCTCGGCCTCAAGCCCAGGGCGCGCATCATCGCCTCCTCGGTGGCAGGGGTCCGCCCGGAGCTCATGGGCCTGGGCCCGCTGCCCGCGGTCGAGAGCGTGCTCGAGCAGGCCGGCATGACCATCGACGACGTCGACGTCCTCGAGCTCAACGAGGCCTTCGCCGCCCAGGTCGTCCCCTGCCGTGAGGAGTGGGGCGTAGACGCCGACAAGCTCAACCCCTTCGGCGGGGCGATCGCCCTCGGCCACCCGTTCGGGATGACCGGCGCGCGCATCATGACCACCCTCCTCAACGACCTCGAGACCCTCGACGGCACCATCGGCCTGGAGACCATGTGCGTCGCCGGGGGGATGGGCCAGGCGATGATCGTCGAGCGGCTGCGGTAGTACACGCGTCCTCGGGGCGCGAAGCCGCTCCGCAAAACGCTCGGACTGGCCTACCATAGGTGACACCGCGCGTCGACCTTGACCGCGGAACGGTACTTCGCGATGCCTTCGCCCGCTCCCAACTCTCCTTCGTCCCCCCGTGCCGCGGCGCGGGGGATGCTGGCGACGCTCGCCGTCCTGGCCTTCGCGGCCCTCCCCGCGTCCTCGTCGGCCGCAACGCCGGGCTCCGAGGATCCCGCGCGCGGCGTGCAGCTCGACGGGCTGGTCGCCGACCCGAGCTGCCCCGACGGGCTTCGCGTCGAGGTGCCGCGAGCCCCTGACGCGTGCACGCACGGCCCCGATCCCGCCCCCGCGGGCGAGGACGTTCGCGAGCGCCGCTCCGTCCCGGAGCTGCGTGCCGAGGAGGAGGAGGCGCAGCTCGACGCCGCCCCCGAGCTGGCCGACTGCATCGGCGACGGCGCGTCCGGCGACCGCGTGGAGCTGATCTACGCTCGCGCGTCGGACCGTCCCGACCGCTACTCCCAGACCGTGTCGCTGATCCGGAGCGTGGCGGGCGACATGGCCGACCGGATGAAGCAGAGCGCCGCCGAGAGCGGCGGCTCGCGCACCCTGCGCTACGTGACCGAAGGCTGCAACGTCGTCGTGCGAAACGTCGTGCTCTCGACCACGGGCGACGACACGCTCGGCAGGACCGCGAGCGAGCTCGCCGCCAAGGGCTACGACCGCTCGGACCGCAAGTACCTCACCTTCGTCGACGCCAACGTCTACTGCGGGATCGCCTACGCGCCGGGCAACCTCGCGCGGGTCGACGAGCGCTGCTGGGACGGGCACGCCGGCCTCCACGAGCTCATGCACAACCTGTCGGCGGTGGATCCGGCGGCTCCCAACACCAGCGGCGGATACCACTGCGTCGACGAGTCAGACCTCATGTGCTACTCCGACTCGCCCTATTACCCGTCGATGCGCCAGGTGTGCCCCACCTCGCACGAGGCGCTGCTGGACTGCAGCGGCGACGACTACTTCAACACCGCCCCGCGCGCCGGAAACTTCCTGTCGGGCAATCCGGGCCTCAACACCGCCGACAGCCCGTTCGTCGCCGACCGCGACGGGCAGCTGCCCGTGTTCCTGCCGCCCGCGCCGTCGGGATACCGTGGCCCCCGCTACACCGTGCGCGCCGACAACGCCGACGACGACCTCTGCGTCTACGCCATCCGCCCGACCACGGGCGCACGGGTCCGCCTGTTCTGCGTCGGCTATCTGGGCGTCCGGTCAGCCGACGTGACCGGGGCGCTGCTGTCGGTGGCCGGCGGGGCCGACACGGTCGGGCTGCGCCTGATCGCGACGGACCGAGGCGCCACCCGAGCCTACGGATTCCGGGTGACGAGAACCGGCGTCGCGACGCCCGTGCTCGACGAGCGCGACGGAATCGCCGGCCAGCAGAGCTCGAGCGCGCCGCTGGGGTCGATCGACCCGTCGACCGGCTACCCCGTCGTCTACGACCGCGAGCTCACCCTCGCGCTGACTGAACAGAGCGCCGCACCGGCCCCGCCGCCGACGCCGACTCCGGCGCCGAGCGGAGCCGGGTCCGGCGCGCAGCCCGACCCCGCCGCGGCGACCACACCCCCCGCGAGCGGTCAGTCCGGCCCGGGGGCCTCCGGCGCCGGGTCGCCCGGCGCCGGCGAGTCGACGATCTGCCGCTCCACACGGACCGCGCTGGCGAGCGAGCGCGCCGCGCTGGCGCGCGTCGGTCGCAGTCTCGCCTCGCAGACCCGATTGCTGCGAGCCCTCAAGAAGCGGCTCAAGCGCGGCGGGCTGACGAAGGGCGAGAAGCGTCGCTACGCAGCGGCCGCGAAGCGGCTCGGGCGGCGCCGGCAGGAGAAGCGCGACCGCACGTCGAGGGTCAAGCGCCTCGAGAAGCAGGTCGCCAGCCGCTGCAAGTAGGGCGCCGGGGCGGCGCGCGACCCAGAAGCCGGCCGTACGTGCCGGCCGGGGCGGCTCAGCGCGGGGGCATGCGCAGGGCGCCGTCGAGCCGGATCGTCTCTCCGTTGAGGAGCTGATTCTCGACGACGTGGACCGCCAGGGCGGCGAACTCGTCGGGGCGTCCGAGGCGCTTGGGGAAGGGGATCTGCGCCGCCAAGGCATCCTTCTGCTCCTCGGGCAGCAGGGCGAGGAGCGGCGTGTCGAACGTGCCCGGCGCGATCGTCACGACGCGGATCCCCTTGTCGGCCAGGTCGCGGGCCGCCGGCAGGGTCATTCCCACGATGCCGCCCTTCGAGGCCGAGTAGGCGACCTGACCCACCTGCCCGTCGAAGGCCGCCGCCGATGCCGTGTTGACGCACACCCCGCGCTCGCCGGACTCCAGCGGCTCGGCTGCCAGCATCGCGTAGGAGGCGAAGCGCAGGGCGTTGAACGTCCCGATCAGGTTGATGGCCAGCACGGTCTCGAAGGATTGGAGCTGGTGGGGCCCGCGCGATCCGGCGATCTTCTCCGGCCAGCCGACCCCGGCGCAGCAGACCGAGATGCGAAGCCCGCCCTGCACCGAAGCCGCCGCCTGCACGGCTGCCCGGACCTGGTCTTCCTCGCGAACGTCACACGCCGCGAACCGCGCTCCGTCGCCGAGCGCGCCCGCCAGTGCCTCGCCCTTCTCGGCGTTCACGTCCGCGATGGTCACCGTCGCGCCGCGTGCGTGAAGCTCGCGAGCGGTGGCCTCGCCCAGTCCGGACGCGCCGCCCACCACGATCGCGCTGCTTCCCTCGATCCGCATGCGGCGCGGGACGCTACCGCGTCCGGGAGACCGAGAGCGCGAAGAGCCCGTCGGGGTCGGTGAGGAGCTCGGACAGCTCCAGGCCCGCCGCGGCGAGATCGGCCTCCAGGCGCTTGGGGGTGAACTTCGCGCTGATCTCCGTGCGCAGCTCCTCGCCCTCGGCGAACTCGACCTGGAGGTCGAGCGCGTCGATCCACACCGTGCACGCGCGGCGCGCGCGCAGGCGCATCTCCACCCACCGGCGGCGGCGGTCGAAGAAGGCGACGTGCTCGAAGGCGTTGGGGTCGAAGGTGCCGCCGAGCTCGCGATTGACGACGCGCAGGACGTTGAGGTTGAACTCCGCCGTGATCCCCGCCGCGTCGTTGTAGGCCGCCTCGATCACCTCCGTGTCCTTCACGAGGTCGGTGCCCAGTAGGAAGCGGTCGCCGGGCCGCAGGAGAGCGGCGATCGAGCGCAGCAGCCGCCGCCGGGTGCCGGGCGGAAAGTTCCCGATCGTCCCGCCCAGGAGGGCGACGACACGCGGGACGCCCTCGAGCGCAGGCGGGACGCGGTCGAGGTGGCGCTCGAAGTCGGCGACGAGGCCGTGAACCTGGAGGCTCGGAAGCTCGGATACGAGCGCCTCGGCCGCCTCGCGCAGGGCCGCCTCTGAGACGTCGAGCGGGACGTAGCGGAGCATGGATCCGTTGCGCTGCACCATGGCGCCCAGCAGCACCCGGGCCTTCGTTGCCGCCCCCGAGCCCAGCTCGACGAGCTCTGCGGCATCGCCGACGATCTCGGTCGCCCGCTGACGAAGGATCGCCAGCTCGGTGCGCGTCGGGTAGTACTCGGGCTGCTCGCAGATGCGGTCGAAGAGCTCCGATCCGCGCGCGTCGTAGAAGTGCTTGGGCGGAATCTCCTTGAACGGCCGCGTCAGCCCGTCGAGGATGTCGTCGGCCAGGCGCCGCTCGTCGCGCTCGTCGAGGGCCGGGTCGATGCGGATGGGCGCGGTCGCGCTTGCGGTCTCGGTCATGCCCCGTCCTGCGCGATGCGCACGCCGGCGAAGATCTGGCGCCGCGCCGGGAGGTCCCAGTTGCGGAAGGTGGGGAGGGCGACCCGGCCCGCGCTGGCCCAGGACCCACCTCGCAGCACCTTGTGCTCGGTGCCGAAGAAGACCTCGGAGTACTCCGGGTAGGGGTGGGCGACGAAGCCCGGGTAGCCGCGGAGCTCGCCGGCGGTCCACTCCCACACGTCGCCCACCATCGCGAGGGCCCCGCAGGGGCTCGCGCCCGCGGGGTAGGAACCCACCGGTGCGGTCCCGTAGACGCGCGCGTCGAGGTTCGCGTGCTGCCGTTGCGCGGGCCTTGCTCCGGAGCCTTCGGAGCCGGGAAGGCCGCGCCCACCGCCGAGGGTGAGGTGTCGCACCGCCGCTTGCGCTGCACCCGGAGGCTCCTTTCCCCACGGCCAGGTGCGCTTGGACTCCGTCCGCTGGTCCCAGGTCGCCGCCTTCTCCCACTCGGCTTCGGTGGGTAGCCGTACACCGTGCGCTCGGGCGAAGGCGTCGGCCTCGAACCAGGAGACGTGGACCACGGGCCTCGAGGGATGGAGCGGCTCGAACCGGCCCATGCGCCACTCGCGCCCGTCGTCCGTCCAGCCGCCGGGGAGGGTGATGTCGTACTCCTCCTTCCAGCGCCAGGCCTCGTCGCTCCACCACTCACGGCGCTCGTAGCCGCCCCCTTCGGCAAAGCGCATCCACGTGCCGTTGGTGATCGGCGCGGCGCCGATCCGGAAGGCAGCGAGCTCGACGGTGTGGCGCGGGAGCTCGTTGTCGTAGGCGAATCCGTCGGCGCCGGCGCCCAGGGGAAACGCGCCGGCGGGCACGGCGACGGTCTCCAGCCCGGTGTGCCGCTCCGAGGGCGACCACGGCGGCTCCTCGCGCCCAGGCCCCTCGTAGCCCTCCAAGCGAGCGAGCTGGAGGCTCTGGAGCATCGTCTCCTGGTGCTGGTGCTCGTGGCGGATCACCAGCTCGGGGATCGTCGAGCCGTCGGCGTCGGCGTCGGCGCTGCGAAGCGCCGCGAGCGCGTGCTCGCGGACCTCTTCGAGGTATGCGCGGGCCTCGGGCGCGCGCAGGAACGGGAGGTCGCCCCGATCTGACCTGGGCGTCTCGAAGGCGTCGTAGACGTGACCGAGGTCCTCGCGGAGCATCGGCTCACCGCCGAGGCGGTGCACGAGCCAGAGGTCCTCGAAGGCCGCGATGTGGCCGAGGTCCCAGGCCAGCGGGCTCATCAAGGGCGAGTGGACCCGCTCGAGGTCCTCGTCGGTGATTCCCTCGACGAGGCGCAGCGTTCGCCTGCGGGCATCCTCCAGCGCCGCGGCGGCGGCGCTCGGCTCGGTGACGGAGGCTTGGGGGGGCATGCGGGCGGGGCCGGCGAACTGCGCCGAGGACCCGGCGCCGGCGAACGGCGGACCTTACCGTGCCGCTACCTCCGTTCACCTTTCGCGGGGGTTACATCGACCGCGTATCGCGCGAACAGGGCGCCTTCGCACTCGAGCAGCCATGTTAGCTCCAGCGCCGCGGCTTCCGCGAAGCTGCTGCCCTCGACAACGGTTCGCTCCCCGGCGCCGGCGAGCAGGGGCGCGATCGTGAGAAACAGCTCGTCGAGCGCCTCGTCCGCCAGCAGCGCCCCGAGGAGCAACGGCCCGCCCTCGCACAGCACGCTGCGCACGCCGTAGCGCGCGCCGAGATCTGCGAGCGCCGCGGTTGCGGTCGCCTCTCCGCCGGCCACGGGAACGACCTCCACCTGCGCCGCGGCGCTTTCGGGCGGCGCGACCGCCTTGCCGGTGAAGACGACCACCCGCTGCTCCGGGGCGGCGAACAGCGGCGCGTCCCAGGGGACGTCGCCGCTGCGGGTCACGATCACCGCCAGCGGGTCGGGCGCAAGGCCCGCGGCGGCGCGCCGCTCGCGCCGGGCCTCGTCGCGGACCAGTCGACCGTAGCGCTCGACGGCGATGGTCCCGGTGCCGGCGAGCACGGCGTCGACGCTCGCGCGCAGGGCGTGGAAGAGCTGTCGATCCGCCTCGCCGGCGAGCGGGCCGGAGCGCCCGGCCACCGTCGCCCGTCCGTCCGCGCTGGAGACCATGTTGGCCACGACGTAGGGGCGCTCGCCGCGCGCTCGATCGCCCAAGCGCAGAATGCCGGCCAGCTCGTCGGTCTCGAGCTCGCCGGGCTCGGGAAGCAGGCGGCGCAGGCGCACGGAGCGAAGGCTAGTCGCCGACTGGACGGAAGGGTGGGGCGAAAAGCGGTCGTATGCGGTACGCATTTCGCCCCACCCCCGCACGGCAGGCCGTGCGGGAGGAGTACCTACGGCTGCGCAGGCGACGGCCAGCACCACGCCGGGTCCGGGCGGGCCGCCTACCCTGCGTTCATGGCCGCCACCACGGGCTCCGCTCGCGCCGCCTTCGTGGCCCGCGCGGTCGACGGCGACGAACGGGTCAAGCCGCTCGAGCTCTTCTTCGATCTTGTCTTCGTCTTTGCGATCACCCAGGTCACCGGCATGCTCTCCGAGGATCCCACCTGGGCGGGGCTGGCCCGCGGCCTGCTCGTCCTCGGCGTGCTGTGGTGGGCCTGGGTCGCCTACGCCTGGCTGACCAACACGGTGGATCCCGAGGAGGGCTTCGTGCGGCTCGCGATGTTCGCCGCCATGGCGGCGATGCTCGTCGTCTCGCTTGCCGCGCCGGAGGCCTTCGACGACGAGGCCCTGCTGTTCGGAGTCGGCTACTTCCTGGTCCGCGCGTTGCACATCGTGCTCTACGCGATCGCCTCGCGCGGGAACCCCGACCTGCGGGGTGCGGTCGTCCGCCTAGCCCTTCCGATGCTGGGCGCCGCGCTGGTCATCATCGTCGCCGGCTTTACCGACGGCTGGCTCCAGGGCGCGCTGTGGGTCGCCGCGCTGGTGGTCGACTTCGGCGGCGTCGTGGTGGGCGGGATGGAGGGCTGGAGCGTGTCGCCGGGCCACTTCGCCGAGCGCCACGGGCTGATCGTCATCATCGCCCTGGGCGAGTCCATCGTGGCGGTGGGCGTCGGCGCGTCGGGGCTTGACATAGACGCCGGCGTCGTGGCGGCCACCGTGCTGGGAGTGGGCGTCGCGGCGGCGCTGTGGTGGGCCTACTTCGACGTCGTCGCCCCCGTCGCCCAACGTCGCCTCCGTCGCGCGACGGGGGTCGAGCGCGCCTCGCTGGCGCGCGACTCCTACAGCTTCCTGCACCTCCCGATGGTCGCCGGAATCGTCCTCGTCGCGCTGGGGATCAAAGAAACCCTCGGCGACGTCGACGGCCACCTCGAGACGATCCCCGCCCTCGGCCTCTGCGGCGGGGTCTCCCTCTACCTCCTCGGGCACGTGCTCTTCCGCCTGCGCAACGTGCACACCCTCAACCGTCAGCGGCTCGTCGTCCTGATCGGGGTGGCCGCCTTCACGCCGCTCGCCTGCCCGCGCTGGCCGCCCTCGGCTCGGTCTTCGCGGTCTGCGCGGGCCTGATCGCTTACGAGGCGATCCGCTTCGCCGAGGCGCGTGATCGCATCCGCCACGCGCCGGAGGGCGAGGCGGGCGCCGCCGAGGCGGCGATGGCGCCGGCGCCTCGCTGAGCCAACGCACGTCGTGGTCGGATTACCGTATAGGCTCGGGGTGATGAACTTCGTCGCCTTGAGCAGGAGGGAGTGGATCGCGATGCGCAAGCCCTCGAGGACCATCTGATGGCCGACACCTTCGCACTGGACCCCAAGGGTCCGGACCGCAACCTCGCGCTCGAGATCGGCCGGGTGACCGAATCCGCCGCGCTCGCCGCGGCGCGCCTCGTCGGCGTGGGCGACAAGCTCGCCGCCGACCAGGCCGCCGTCGACGGTATGCACGTGATCCTCTCCTCCGTACGGATGGACGGGGTGGTGGTCATCGGCGAGGGAGAGAAGGACGAGGCGCCCATGCTCTACAACGGCGAGCACATCGGGGACGGCCAGCCGCCGGAGGTCGACATCGCCGTCGACCCCTTGGAGGGAACGTCGCTCGCCGCCGAGGGCGCGCCCAACGCGATCGCCTGCATCGCGCTCTCCGAGCGGGGCAGCATGTTCGACCCCGGCCCCTGCGTCTACATGGAGAAGCTCGCCGGCGGCCCCGAGATCGCCGACCTGCTCGACCTCGACCGCCCGCTCGCCGACACCGTTGGCCTCATCGCCGAGCGCAACGAAACCGACGTCCGCGATGTCGTCGTCGTCGTCCTCGACCGACCGCGCCACGAGGAGCGCATCCAGGAGATCCGCGACGCGGGCGCCCGGGTGCGGCTTATCCCGCACGGTGACGTGGCCGCGTCGATGCTGGCGGTCGACGACGACACGCCCGTCGACCTGATGTGGGGCATCGGCGGCACGCCGGAAGGCGTGCTCAGCGCCGCCGCCATCAAGATTCTCGGCGGCGAGATGCTCGGGCGCCTCTCGCCACGTGACGAGGACGAGCGCAAGGCGGCGACCGACGCGGACTACGACCTCGACCGCATCCTCACCTGTGCCGACCTCATCACCTCGGACAACGTCTTCTTCGCGGCCACCGGCGTAACCGACGGCGACGTCCTCCAGGGAGTTCGCTACACGGCCAGAGGTGCGGCCACCACCGAATCCCTGGTCATGCGCGGACGCTCGCGAACGGTACGGCGCATCCACGCCCGCCACGACCGGACAAAGCTCCGCGAGATCTACGGCGGCACCAAGGCCGCCTAGCCGGTCGCGCGCTCCTTGTCGCGTGCCTTGGTCGGCCCCGCGCCGTCGCCCGTTTCGGCGACCCGCGGCTCCGCCGCCTCGGAGGCTTTGGCGTAGCGCCCCACCCGCGACTCCGCGAGGTCCAGGCGCGCGAGCGAACGCAGGAAGCTGTGGGTCACGATCACGTGGATGCGCGACTGGGTGATCCGGTAGGCCCATGTCGCGATCCCCGAGGCGATCGCGGGGTAGAAGTTCGCGATCTCGACCTCGCAGCGCACCACGATGCAGCCCGGCGCATCTTCGGCTGGGCGGCGGCGGACGTCGATCTCGAGGTAGCCGTCGCCGCTTCGGCCCTTGCGCGAGACCAGGACGCCGGACTCGATGCGCCAGCGGACGATCCCACGGTCGCCGGCCATCTCGTACTCGGGAGCCTGGAAGCTGAGCAGGACCAGGGGCCGGAGGAGGAGCACGACGAAGCGCTCGCGTTCGGTGTAGTGGACCCGGATGAGGCCGAGGGTCGAGCGGCTAAGGAAGCGCCAGTACGTGCGCGCAAGGCGCTCGAGGTTCGTAGGAGACCACAGCTCCTCGACCTCGTCGGCCGGAAGCGTGAGCTCGGCGGCCTGGACGGAGCGCACCGCGCCCTGTGCGATGACCGTGGACTGCTCCGGGTCCTTGATGATCGCCTTGGTCCGGACGGGAGGAAGGCTGCGGCGCCACAGCAGCCACGCACAGCCGGCGATCGCCGAGAGAAGCGCCGCGACCGCCGTGGTGATCACCCCACGTGACTTCATGACTCGTTTGACCTCCGGACCGTGCGTCACCGTACGGAGGAGCATGACCGACCTGTCGATAAGCGACGTCGCGGAGCGCACCGGCCTGGCGGCGGGCACCATCAGGATGTGGGAGCAGCGCTACGGGTCACCGCGCCCGCGGCGTCTGGCCAGCGGCTATCGGGTCTACGACGAGGCCGAGGTGGAGATCCTCAGGCGAGCGGTGGCCTACCGGGAGCGTGGGCTCTCGGTACCCGCCGCGCTCGCGCGGGCACGAGAGACGGGAACGGAAACCGATCGCCCCTCGATCTTCGCCGCGGTCGCCACCGCGCAGCGGGCGCCGCGGACCCACCTCCTACGCAAGCGAACGCTCTTGGCTCTGAGCCGCGCGATCGAGGACGAGACGCTCGCCCACGCCGCGGCGCCGATCTGCTTCGGCGCGTTCCAGAAGGAGCGCTTCTACCGGCCGGTCGAGCACCGTTACCGGCGCATCGCGGCAAACGCCGACGAGACGGTCGTCTTCGCGGACTTCCCTGAGTTGCGCATGGAGGAGGGCGAGCCCGTCGAGGTGCCCCTCGCTGACGACGACGCGCTGGGAAACGAGTGGGCGCTGGTCATCGACGCTCCCGGCTACGCGGCCACCCTCCTCGCCTGGGAGCAGCCCGACGGCCCCGACCGATCCGGCCCGCAGGAGGCCGACAGGCAGTTCGAGGCCATGTGGACGGTCGATGCCGAGGTCGTGCGCCGCGCGACGACGGTGGCCTCGCGTCTGGCGGCCCGCGCCGACGGGTCGCTGGGTCAGCGCCTCGAGGATCTGCTCGCCGACCGCCCGCTGGCGACGGAGAGCCCGGCGCCCGCCCTCACCGCGCTGACCAACCGCATGGTGAGCTACATGGAGCGTGCGTAGCGGGCGAGTCAGATGGGAAGGACGGGGACCGGCGACGGAAGGAGCGAGGAGAGGGGGGAAAGGTCGTCCTTGTCGGAGGTGAGCACGCCGGCCCCGGATGCCCCGGCGACCAGGACCACGTGGGCGTCGACGACATCTCCAGTGCCGGCGGCCCCGAGCAGGGCACCGACCGCGTGAGCTTGCGCGGGGGTGAACGCGACGGTGTCGCATCCCCGCAGGAAGCGGCGGAGCTGGACTTGTCGACCCGACCGGCTGACTTGGGCGACGACGGGGGCGGTGGTCACCGGGGCGATCCCGAGCTCGAGCCGTGCCCGATGGTCCGCCCAGACGTCGCGGTCGTTGCGCTCGGCGGCGATCAGGACGCCGGCGTCATAGACGAAGCTCACGCCTGTGTTGATCGAGCCGGGCCGTTGAGCTCGTCGGCGACGCGCCGGCGAGCGGCGGCGAGCTCGGCGTCGGTCAAGGCGCCTGCTGGATAAGCGATGTTCGGTCGTCGGGTGGACTGTGCGAGTGCTGATGAATCGGCGTCAGTCTCTTGAGGTGGAGGTCAGGGCCGCTTCGAGCTCGGCGCGGGCGCGGATGCCGAGCTTGCGGTAGGCGGCGCTGAGGTGGAACTCGACGGTGCGGGGGGTTACGTGGAGTCGGCCTGCGATTTCGCGGTTGGGCAGTCCTTGGGAGGCGAGGTCCGCGACGCGCCGCTGGGCGGGGGTCAGCGCGTCGGGTCCGGTGCGGGCGGTCCGGCGGGGGCGCGCTCCGGTGCTGCGCAGGTCGGCGAGGACCTTTTCGGTTAGTTGTCATGGCGCGCGCGCCACCCGCGGGCGGGTGAAATCGGCGACGATTCGGTGGTCGCCTGCTGACGCCGGGTTCGCTTGGTGCCTTTGAGCCTGTGGTTAGTTTGGCGCGGGAGCCTCCCCGGCACCCCGGAC
>JBBPZA010000034.1:0-27615 GCA_038199375.1 Solirubrobacterales bacterium
CGTGCTACTTCGGCTTGAAGACGCCGCGCAGCACGAAGAAGCACACGGCGGCGAGCACGAGCAGGAGGATCGGCAGCGAGGCCCCGATCACGCCGAAGATCGCGAGCAGCAACCCGACCGTCCCGGCGATCGCGAGCCCGCCCGTGGCGAGGACGAGCAGGTAGGCGCGCCTCGCGCGCTGTGCGCGGGACGTCCGCCCGCCGCGACGTCGCTCCAGGTCGGCCATCGACCCGAGGGTAGCGGAGCGCGTGGTGCCGACCGCTGGCGGGGCGCCCCGGAGACGGGTCGGCGCGGACGCGTCGGCGTCGCGCCGGAAGCCTCTCAGCCTGCCCGTGGCAGCACGAAGAAGGCGATTGCCGCGAACTGGGAGAGCGCCGCGACGATGGTCAGCGCATGGAAGATCTCGTGGTAGCCGAAGACCGCGGGGACGGGGTCGGGCCGTTCGACCGCGTAGACGACCGCCCCTGTGGTGTAGAGGGCGCCGCCGATCCCGACGAGCACGACGGCGAGCACCCCCAGCTCGGAGGTCAGCTCGGGCCCGGCGAGGATCGCGAACCATCCCAGGGAGATGTAGGTCAGGGCGCTCAGCCACTTGGGTGAGTCGAACCAGACCAACTGGAGGAGGATCCCGCCCAGCGCGCCGCCCCACACGCCGGCGAGCACGATCGTGGAGAAGGTGCCGTCGAGCACGAGCAGCGCGAAGGGCGTGTAGGTCCCGGCGATCAGCACGAAGATCATCGCGTGGTCCAGGCGGCGCATCCACCGCCGTGCGCGCGGCGACCACGAGATGCGGTGATAGAGCGCGCTCGTTCCGAAGAGGCCGGACACCGAGAAGGCGTAGATCGCGCACGCGAGGCGAGCCTCTCCGGTCGGCGCGAAGGCGACGAGCAGAGCGCCGACGACGAGCGAGACGAAGAAGGCGTACTGGTGGGTCACCCCGCGAAAGCGCGGCTTGACCTTGGCCAGCGCGGCCTCGGCCTGCGCCCGGGCGGCACCGGCCTGCTCGCGGGCGGCGTCCGCGCCGGCGCGCGCTCTGTCTGCGGCCTTTCCCGCCGCGTCGCTCGCGCCGGTCCGCGCCGCCTCGCCGGCCGCTCGTGCACGCCCGCGCGCGGCTTCCATTCGACCGTTGGCTGGTCCGTCAGGGCCGCTGCCTGGTCCGGTGTCTTCCATCCCTGCTTCAGAGTACCGTCGAGGCGGCTGAGCAGCAGGCGGTGGACGCTTGTCGCAGAAAAGCCCGTGGCCGCGGCGGCGCAGACGGCCGGGGCCCGCCCGAGCGCGATGCCGCCATCGACGTGCCCGGGCCCGTGGTGGCGTAGCCTGCGTGGCCGAGATGGCCGAAGAGGAGCTCGCGCACGAAGGCCCGAACGGAGCCCCGACCGCGGGAGGCGGCTCCACGCCGCACGCGCCGACGGCGCTCGACGAGGACGAGGCGCGGCGGGAGGTCGCCGCGCGGGCGGACGCGCTCGTCACCCGGCTGCGCGAGATCTGCGGCGATCCGCACGTCTACACCCATCCCCACCAGCTGCGCACCTACGAGTCCGACGGGCTGCTGCACTACCGCGCGAGCCCGCGTGCGGTAGTCCTTCCCTCGACCGCCGAGGAGGTGCGCGACGTGGTCCGCGCATGCCACGGCGAGCGGGTGCCCTTCGTCGCGCGCGGGGCCGGGAGCGGCCTGAGCGGAGGCGCGCTGCCGGTGGAGGACGGCATCCTCATCGGCCTCTCGCGCCTGCGCCGCGTGCTCGAGGTCGACCTCGTCAACCAGCGCGTGGTCGTCGAGCCGGGAGTGACCAACACCGAGGTCTCCAAGGCGGTCGCGCCCACCCACTTCTACCCGCCCGATCCCTCGTCGCAGGTCGTCTGCACCATCGGGGGCAACGTGGCCGAGAACTCGGGCGGGGCGCACTGCTTCAAGTACGGCTTCACGACGAACTACGTCACCGGCCTGGAGGTGGTGCTCTCCGACGGCGAGCTCGTCGAGCTCGGGGGAAAGGCGGCCGACGGGCCGGGCTACGACCTGCTCGGGGCCTTCGTGGGCTCGGAGGGCACCCTCGGGATCGCCACGAAGATCACGCTGCGGGTGTGCCCGGTGCCCGAGCACGTCCGGATCCTGGTCGCCTTCTTCGACACGACCGAGGCGGCCGCCGCGACGGTCTCCGACGTGGTCGACGCCGGAATCGTCCCGGCGGCGATCGAGATGATGGACGGGCCGGCGATCCGGGCCGCCGAGCCGATGGCCAACGCCGGCTTTCGCACCGACGCCGGCGCCGCGCTGCTCGTCGAGCTCGACGGGTCGCGAGCCGAGGTGAGCGCGCGCTTCGAGGGGCTCAACGAGGTCTGCGAGCGCAACGGCTCGATCGAGATCAAGGTGGCGGCCGACGAGGCCGAGGCCCAGCGCTTCTGGCGGGCGCGCAAGGCCGCCTTCCCGGCCATGGGTCGCATCAGCACCCACTACTTCGTCCAGGACGGGGTGCTCCCGCGCACGAAGCTGACCGAGGTCCTCAAGCGGATCGAGGAGCTCGGAGAGGAGTACGGGCTGCAGGTGGCAAACGTCTTTCACGCCGGCGACGGCAACCTGCACCCCCTCGTCTGCTACGACGGCGCGACCGAGGGGGAAGCGCAGCGCGCCGAGGAGCTCTCGGGGCTCATCCTCTCGGCGTGCGTCGAGGCGGGCGGGTCGATCACCGGCGAGCACGGGGTCGGGGTTGACAAGATGTGCTACATGCCAAAGATCTTCGGACCGGACGATCTCGCGGCGTTCGAGCGCCTGAGGCGCGCCTTCGACCCCGAAGGGCTCGCCAATCCGGGCAAGGTCATGCCGACCCCGCGCCTGTGCGGCGAGGTCCCGGGACCTTACCGCCAGCATCCGCTCGAGGTCGCCGGCGTGGCGGAGCGGTTCTGATGACGGAGACCGCCGCGTCTGTGTCGAGCGAGCCCTTCGCCGAGCGTTCGCCCGCGGGTGGACCGCCGGCCGAGCGGCAGGACCCCTCGAGCCGGCCGCTCGCCGAGCGCGGGGCTGTCCCGAGCGAGCCGCTCCCCACCGAGACCCCCGCTTCCGCCCAGGAGGTCGCAGAGCTCCTTCGCTCCTGCTCTGAGGAGGGCCGCCGCGTGCGGATCGTCGGAGGCGCGACGAAGCTCGGATGGGGCAATCCCGTCGAGGCCGACCTGCGCCTGTCGACCTCGGGCCTGACGGAGATCGTCGAGCACGACCCCGGCGACCTCACCGCCGTGCTTGCGCCCGGGCTGCCGCTCGCCGAGGCGCAGGCCGCCTTCGCCCGCGCGGGACAGAGGCTCTCACTCGACCCTCCCCTCGGCGAGGACGAGGGCGCCACGATCGGCGGCGTGGTGGCCGCCGGCGACCTCGGGCCGCTGCGCCACCGCTTCGGCGCGATCCGCGACCTGGTCATCGGCGTCGTCGTCGCCCTCCCCGACGGCACCCTGGCCCGCGCCGGAGGGAAGGTCATCAAGAACGTCGCCGGCTACGACCTGGCCAAGCTCAACGCGGGCGCCTTCGGGACGCTGGGGGTCGTCGTCGAGGTCTGCGTCCGCCTGCACCCGCTGCCCCAGCAGACGGCCAGCGCGGCGGCGAGCACCGAGGACCCCGCGGCCCTCGCCCGCGCGGCGCGCCGGATCGCCCACAGCCCGCTGGAGAGCGAGGCGCTGGACGTCGCCTGGCGCGACGGGCAGGGCGGGGTCCTGGCCCGCTATGCCGGGGAGACAGCCCCCGAGCAGGCGCGCGACGCCGCCGCGCTGCTCGAGGAGGAGGGCCTTCCGGCCCACGTGCACGAGGACGACGGGAAGCCCTGGGCTCAGCAGCGCGCCGGGCAGCGCTCGCCCGATGGCGTACTGATCGGCGTCGCCGGCCTCCTCGGCGACCTCGAGCGCGTCGTGTCGCTGGCCGAGGAGACCGGCGGCGCGCTGGTGGGCCGCGCGGCGATCGGGACCACCTGGCTGCGCCTTCCCGAGGCCGACCTCGCCTCTGTGGAGCGAGTGCGCCACGCGCTGGCCCCGCACGCCTGCACCGTGCTCGACGCGCCGGAGGAGATGCGCGCCGCACTGGACCCCTGGCCGGCGCTCGAGCCCGGCCTGCTCGCCCTCTCGCGCCGGCTCAAGGAGCGCTTCGACCCCGACGGCGTGTGCAACCCCGGCCTGTTCGCGGGAGGGCTCTAGCGATGGCCGTCCCCCCAAAGTCGACCCTGGAGGGCTCGAGCCAGAGCCCGGCCAAGCCCACCGTCGCCATTTCGAGCCACTACCCAGCCGGTGGGGCGCAGGGCGCCCCGCGGCCCGGCCCGGTGGGCGACGACCACCAGCCGGCCCTCGCCGACCTGCTGGGCGACTGCGTCCACTGCGGCTTCTGCCTGCCCACCTGCCCCACCTACGTCCTGTGGGGCGAGGAGATGGACTCGCCGCGCGGGCGGATCGTGCTCATGGCCGAGAGCCTCCAGGAGGACGGCGACGTTCTTCTGTCAAACGAGCTCGTCGGCCACCTCGACAACTGCCTGGGCTGCATGGCCTGCGTGACCTCGTGCCCGTCGGGGGTCAAGTACGACCAGCTCATCGCCCGCGCGCGCCCGCAGGTGGAGCGCCGCTTCCGCCGCCCCGGCTACGAGCGCCTGTTCCGCTGGGCGATCTTCGCGACCTTCCCGAGGCCGGGCCGCCTGCGGGCGATGGCGCCCTTCGCCGCGCTCGCCGGCCGCCTGGGGCTCGACCGCGCCGCCCTGCGCCTTCCCCTCCCCCCGCGCGTGCGGGCGATGATCGCGCTCGCCCCTGAGGTGCCCGTCCGCGCGGCGGTCCGGCGCCTGCGCGAGACGACCGCCGCACAAGGGGAGTCGCGGGGCACCGTCGCCCTGCTCCAGGGCTGCGTGCAGCGTGTCTTCTTCGGCGACGTCAACGAGGCGACCCTCGCCGTCCTGTCGGCCGAGGGCTTCGAGGTCCACGCGCCCCGCGCGCCACGCTGCTGCGGCTCGCTGATGATGCACTCCGGCTACGAGGACGAGGCGCGGGTGCTTGCCAAGCAGACCATCGAGGCGCTCGAGGGCTACGAGCGGGTTGTCGTCAACGCGGCCGGGTGCGGCTCGGGAATGAAGGAGTACCGCCACCTGCTCGACGACGAGCCCGAGTGGGCCCAGCGGGCGGCGGACTTCAGCGACAAGGTGATCGACGTCCACGAGCTGCTCGCCGAGCATGAGCCGCGCGCGCCCCGCCACACGCTCGAGATGAAGGTCGTCTACCACGATGCCTGTCACCTCGCCCACGCCCAGGGGGTGACCCAGCAGCCACGCGAGCTGCTGCGCTCCATCCCCGGCCTGGAGCTGCTCGAGCCCGACGAGGCGGAGATCTGCTGCGGCTCGGCCGGGATCTACAACCTGATAAAGCCCGAGGCCGCCGGGGAGCTGGGCCGCCGCAAGGAGGGCCACCTGCGCGCCACGGGGGCCGAGGCGATCGCCGCCGCCAACCCCGGGTGCTCGCTGCAGATCGCGGCCTGCGCGCCCGAGGGAGAGGCGCCGCTTCCGGTCTATCACCCGATGGAGCTGCTCGCCATGTCGATCGAAGGGAGACCACCAGATGCCAACGGCCGGGGTTGACGGGCTCGAGGTCCGGGCGCCGGAGCGTGAGCGCTTCGACGAGATCCTGACCCCGGAGGCGCTGGGCCTCGTCGCAGAGCTCCAGCGCGAGCTGGGTGCCGAGCGCATCGCCTGCCTGGAGCGCCGGCGCGAGCGCGAGGCCCGCCTCGCCGAGGGCGAGCAGCTCGACTTCCTCTCCGAGACCCGCTCGGTGCGCGAAGGAGACTGGCGGGTGGCCTCCGTCCCGGACGATCTGCAGGACCGCCGGGTGGAGATCACCGGGCCGACCCAGACCAAGATGACCATCAACGCGCTCAACTCGGGGGCGCGTGGCTGGATGGCGGACTTCGAGGACTCCTCGAGCCCGACGTGGGGCAACGTCGTCGGCGGCCACCTCAACCTCGTCGACGCGATCGAGGGGACGATCGAGCACTCAGAGCCCGACGGGCGCGAGTACCGCCTCGAGGAGGAGACCGCGACGATCCTCATCCGCCCGCGCGGCTGGCACCTCACAGACAAGCACGTGCTCGTCGACGGCCGGCGGGTCGCCGGCGGGCTGCTCGACTTCGGGCTGTTCATGGCCAACGAGGCGCCCCGCCTGCTCGAGCGCGGCTCGGGCCCCTACCTCTATCTCCCGAAGATGGAGAGCCACCTCGAGGCGCGGCTTTGGAACTCCGCCTTCGAGCTCGCCCAGGACCGCCTCGGGATGCCGCGCGGCACGATCAAGGCGACGGTGCTGATCGAGACCATCCCGGCCGCCTTCGAGATGGACGAGATCCTCTACGAGCTGCGCGACCACTCCGCCGGCCTGAACGCCGGGCGCTGGGACTACATCTTCTCGATGATCAAGTGCTTCCGCGAGCGCCCCGACTTCGTGCTCCCCGACCGCACCGACGTGACCATGACCGTCCCGTTCATGCGCGCCTATACCGAATTGCTGGTCAAGACCTGCCATCGACGCGGCGCCCACGCGATGGGCGGCATGGCCGCCCAGGTCCCCTCGCGCAGCGACCCCGAGGAGGCCGAGAAGGCCATCGAGGCGGTCCGCGCCGACAAGCGGCGTGAGGCGCAGGACGGCTTCGACGGCACCTGGGTGGCCCATCCCGACACCGTCGAGGCGGCCACCGCCGAGTTCGACGCCGTCCTCGAGGACCGGCCCAACCAGCTCGACCGTCAGCGCGACGACGTCTCGGTGACCGCGGCCGACCTGCTCGACGCGGCATCCACCCCCGGCGAGATCACCGAGCAGGGACTGCGCTCGAACGTGAACGTCGGCATCCAGTACATCTCCTCGTGGCTGCGGGGCAACGGCGCCGCCGGGATCTACGGGCTCATGGAGGACGCCGCCACCGCGGAGATCTCGCGCTCGCAGGTCTGGCAGTGGCGCCACCACGGGTCATGGCTCGCCGACGGCACGCCGGTCACGAGCGAGCTCGTGCAGCGGCTGGCGACCGAGGAGCTCGAGCGCGTCCGCTCGGAGATCGGCGACGACGAATGGTTCGAGCGCGAGGGCCGCCCTGGCTTGTCGCGCGAGCTCTTCGAGCAGGTCGCCCTCGCGGACTCCTACGAGGACTTCCTCACCATCCCAGCCTACGAGCGCCTGGAGGACTGAAGGCGGCGAAGGAAGGCGCCTGCCCCTTCCACCTCTATTCCACTCTCCCGCACCCGGGCGGCGAGTCCGGCGTCGGAGGTGGCGACGACGAGGTCGCCGGCCTCGGCCTCCTGCGCAGTGAGTGCAGCGATGTCGTCGTCGGCCGCATTCGGTCCGCGGCGCGAGGCGAAGCGCACGGCGACCGCGTCGCCTCCGTCCAGCGCGAAGGGCCCCCCATCGAAGAAGACCGTCACCTCGTCGCCCGTCCGCCGTGCGAAGGCGACGAGCTCGGAGACCAGGCGGCTCATCGCCGCGGGCCGGTCTCGCCACCAGCCGTCCGGGCGCGAGCCCATGACGTTGTTGCCGTCGACGATCCACCTCATCGCGCCCCACTGCGCCTCTGCCTCCGTCGCCGCGGGGACACGAAGTGGTCCCAGGGCCGGTCGTCCTCCGCGGCCTTGCGAAGGACGAGCAGGTTGTCGGTCCCCTCCGCAGTTGGCTCGTAGGCACGGTTGACCGCTATGAAGTCGACCGCCGCGCGCACCGATGGCATCCACAGGTCGTGGAGAGCAACCCGGCCGTCGACGTCGAGCAGGCGATCGGCGAAGTGAAAGTCAACGAGGGTTGAGTCGAAGAGGTGCAGGCCGTCGATGAACGCGAGGTCGAAGCGCTCCCCGCGCGCGGCAAGGTCGGCGAGCGTCTCGTCGGAGCGGCGCTCGACCACCCGCACGCGGCCGTCAAGGCGCGCCCGTGCAACGTTGAGGATGCCGATCGACCGCCAGTCGCTTCGCTGAAACGGATCGATCGCGACGTGCTCGCCCTCGTGGGCGCCCGCGAGAGCGAGGGTGGAGAGCCCGTAGGCCATACCGACCTCGACCGTCCGCGCGGCGCCGTGGTCGCGCACGCAACGGGCGAGCGCGAGCGCCTCGTCGCGGGCGATGCTGGTCGGCCGCACGGGGTGGCGCTCTGAGTGCTCGTCCTCGACCTCCCCGGTCTCGTAGATCTGCTCGAGGAGGGGCGGGAGTGCCGCGACCTCGCCGCTCACCGGGCGCCGGTCTCCTCGAGCGGCGCCCGCCCGGTGACCGGCGGGCTCACTCCGCGTACATCGCCTCGATCTGCTCGGCGTACTTCTCGGCGATCGGCTTTCGCTTGAGCTTCATGGTCGGGGTGAGCTCGTCGCCGCCAGGCGCCCAGTCGCCCTGCACGATGTGGAACTTCTTGATCTGCTCCACGCGCGAGAGCTTCTCGTTGGCGGCGTCGACGCCGTCCTGGACCGCGGCGCGGATCTTCTCCTCGCCGGCGAGCTCGTCGATCGTCTCGCCCGCCACGTCGTTGATCTTGGCCCACGCCGGCGCGAAGTCGGCGTCGAGCACGATCAGCGCGGTGTTGTAGGGCCGCCCGTCGCCGATCGCGACGACCTGGCCGATGAGCGGACTGGCGCCCTTGAGCACCGACTCGATGTTGGCGGGCGACATGTTCTTGCCCGCGGAGTTGATGATGATCTCCTTCTTGCGATCGACGATCGTGAGATAGCCGTCCTCGTCGAACCGGCCGATGTCTCCGGTGGCCAGCCATCCGTCCTCGTCGAGGCATTCCTTGGTCTGGTCGGGCGCGTTGCGGTAGCCGAGCATGACGATGCCGCCGCGGACCAGGACCTCGCCGTCGTCGGCCAGCTTGATCTCGACGCCGGGGTTGGCCGGCCCGACCGTCCCGATCTTCACCTTCCCGGGCGGGTTGCACGCGCCCGCCCCGCAGGTCTCCGACATGCCCCACAGCTCGCCCAGCTCGATGCCGATCGCATGGAAGAACTCCAGGACCTCCTTCGGCGTCGGCGCGGCTCCGACGTTCACGGAGATCGCCTGGTCGAGCCCGAGGTGCGTGCGCAGATTGGAGAACAGCGCCTTGTCGGCCGCGGCGACCTTCTCGGCCAGCTCGTCGGGCACCGGCTCGGAGGCCTGCTCGAGGCGGACCTTCTCGGTTGCCGCTCGCAGCGCGGCCTCCATCGGCTCCCGCTGCTCGGCGGGGGCGGCCTGGGCCATCGTCTCCAGCCCCGCCTTGAGCTTCTCCCAGATCCGCGGCACCGCGAAGAACCACGTGGGCCGTACGGCCGGCAGGTAGCTCAGAATGTCGCGCGGGTTGTCGCAGCAGGTGACGGTCATGCCGTACATGATCGGCAGATAGTGGTGGGCGACCCGCTCGGCGACGTGTGCGGCGGGCAGCCAGGAGATGACCCGCGACTCGTCGGGGAACCGGATGAGCTCCTCGATCCCCTCGACGGCGCTCAGGAGGTTGCGGTGGGCGAGCTGCACCCCCTTGGGAGGGCCCGTCGTTCCGGATGTGTAGATGAGCGTGAGGACGTCGTCTGGCTCGATCTCGCGCACCGCGGCCTCGACGTCGAAGTCTGGGTCCGACCCCTCGACCTCGCTCAGCGCCGTCGTTCCCTCCGGCAGCTCTGCCGCCTGCCCCCCGGACGGGGGGTCGATGACGATCACGTGCTCGAGGCCGCTCGCGTCCTCCCGGGCCTCCAGCAGCTGAGGGAGATAGGTCTGCTCGACGATGGCGACCTTCGGCTCGGCGTCGTCGAGGAGGTAGGCGATCTGGTCGGGCGTGTAGGTCTGGTAGATCGAGAAGGGCGTCGCGCCGAGCGCCATGACCGCGAGGTCGGCGAGGTGGAACTCGGGGCGGTTGGAGAGCATGATCGCCACGGGGTCCCCGCGCCGGACGCCGAGCTTGGCCAGGCCGCCGGCGAGCGCGTCGGCACGGTCGCGCAGCTGCGCCCAGGTCAGCGACACCTCGTCGTCCTTGGTCCGCACGGCGACGCGATCGGGCACGCTCTCGACCGTGCGCCGGAACGCCTCGGCGATCGTCGGCGCGTCGATCGACCGGCCGCGCTCGGACGCCTGGGTGACGGTGCTGCTCTCCATCCTCGGATTCCCTCCCTCGCTTGCGACGGAACGCTAGCGGCTCTACCGCACGCGTGGATCCACCGGATCGCGGTCGCGGCGGTCCGAGCGCCCGTCGCGGTCGGTGTCCCGGGTGCGGGGGTCGGTCTCGCCGCGGTCGCGGCGGCCGTTGCGGTTTCGATCCTCGCGACCGTCGCCCAGGCCGTCGCGATCCGTATCGGTCCGGCGGGGGTTTGTCCGCGTGCCGGTGTCGCGGTCGCGCTTGAAGCGCCGCGGGTTGGTCCCGCCCACCTTGCCCAGCCCCGGCACGAGCCGGAAGCGTCCGAGCTCGACGCCGTCGGGCACGCCGTCCCGGTCGGAGTCGACCCGAGCCGGCTTGGTGCGCGTGCGCCGGACCTCCTCGAAGTCGCCCACGCCGTCGTCGTCTGAGTCGCGGTCGGTGCGAGAGCTGCGCAGCGCCGCCTCCTGAGCGTCGGTCAGCCCGTCGTTGTCGTCGTCGGGGTCGCACACGTCCCCGCCACCGGAGCGATCGGCGTCCTCCTGGCCCGGGTTGGGAACGGTCGGGCAGTTGTCCATATTGTCGCGGAGCCCGTCGCCGTCGCTGTCGGCCCGGAGGGGGCTCGTGCCCAAGATGCGCTCGCTCGCGTCGCTGAGGCCGTCATTGTCGTCGTCTGCGTCGCAGGCGTCGCCCTGCGCGTCGAGGTCGGTGTTCTCCTGGAAGCGGTTGGCGATCCCCGCGCAGTTGTCCTGGGAGTCGTCGCCGAAGCCGTCAGCGTCGGAGTCGGGCTCGACGACCGCCGAGACGTTGACCAGCAGCCCCCCGGCGCCCGATGGCGTGAAGGGGCTTCGCATCGGCGGATCCGCCGTGGGCGCGAACGCCGCGACGTCGGCCGAGCGCGCACCGTCGGTGGTCGTCGGCAGCAGACCCTGCGAGTGCAGGCCGAGCCGGCCCCCGCCGCCCACCGGGATGCGCGCCGCCGTCGTCGCCGTCGCGCCGGGGGCGATCGCGATCGGGGCGCTTTCCGCGGTGACCTCGAACTGCCCACCCGCCGCGGGGTCCACGATCTTGAGCTTCACGGTTCCGCCGGTGGCGCCGGCCTGCGCCGTCCAGGACGTGATGATGCCCCCCTCGGCCGGAATCGCGTAGGCGAAGGCGGCCGGCGAGGCGGTCGAGAGCTGGAAGGCCGTCGCGTCCGCCGTCCCGGTCTGGGGAGGACCGGTGTGGCCGAGCGTCTGCGCCGCCTCGGCGGGCGGGGCGAGAGCAACGGCGAGCGCGGCGACGAGGATGAAGCGCAAGGTCATGGTGGACATGGCGGTGGGGGAAGGTAGTGAAGAAACGCTGCCTCTGCGGAAACGCCCGGAGCGTCCCAGGGTTGCGGTTGAACGTGGGCAACGGAGTGCAGCAACCGGCGCCAGGGTCGTGGTCGACCGTGAGCAACCGGGAGGTCCGACCGGGTCCGGCCGCTACCCTGCCTCCGCGTCCCATGGCCCGACTCCCCCGCTTCTTCCCCGCGCTGCTCGTGATCGCCCTGCTTGCCCCGGCGAGCGCGGCGGCCGACACCGGCTCAAGCGCCGACCAGCGCGCCGCCGGGACCCAGGCCGCTCCCAGAGCCCTCCTGCCGGTGCCCGGCGTGCTGCCCTCCCCCTCGCCGGCGCCGGCGCCGGCGCCGACCCCGGCACCTGCCGCCCAGCCACAGGCCGTCGACCCGCCTGCCACCGGCGGCGCCGCCGCCCCACCGCGGGCCGTCACGCTCTCGACGGGCTGGGAGTTCCGTCCCGGCCCGCAGTACGAGGCCGGCGCCACCGACTGGCAGCCGATCACCGTCCCGCACGTCTTCGACGCCCGTCCGCTGGCCGAGCAGTTCCCCGGCACGGTCGCGTGGTACCGGCTGCGCTTCGACGCCGCCGGCGCCCCGTCCGGATTCGGCTTCGCCCTGCGCTTCCAGTCCGTCCGGCGCAAGGCCATCGTCTACCTCAACGGCAAGCGTTTGGGCGCCAACCAGGATCCCTATACGCCCTTCACGCTCGATGCGCGCGGCCTACGGAAGGGAGCGCAGAACGAGCTGCTCGTCCGCGTCGACAACCGCAAGGGCCGCCAGCCGGCGGAGGGCTGGTGGAACTGGGGCGGGATCGTGCGGCCCGTCGAGCTGATCCCGCGCGGACGGGTGACGGTGAGCTCCCTCGGCCTGATCCCCAAGCTCTCGACAAACCGCAGGCAGGCGACGCTGACCGTCGACGCGCTCGTCGAGAACCGCACCGCGCGCCGTATCGCCCCGAAGCTTCAAGTCACCCTGACAGCCCCCTCAGGGGCAGTCAGCCGCAAGACCTTCCGCCTGCGGGCGATCGCCGGCCGCCGTGGCCGGCAGGAGCTCCTCGAGCTCCCGGTGAAGGGCCGGCCCGAGCTGTGGTCGCCCGACAAGCCGGCGCTCTACACGGCCGACGTGCGCGTCAAGACCGCCACGCGCACCGAGCAGGTCGACCGCGAGAAGATCGGGATGCGCAAGGTCGAGGTGCGCAGCGGGCGGCTCTTCCTCAACGGCCGCCCCCTCCAGCTCCGCGGGGCCGCGATGCACGAGGACATGCCCGGCCGCGGCGCCGCCCTCACCGACGCCGACGTCGACCAGATCGTCTCAGACCTCAAGGCCGTCGGGGCGAACGTGACCCGCATCCACTACCTCTTCGACCAGCGGCTGCTGCGGCGCTTCGACGAGGAGGGCATCCTCGTATGGAACGAGGCGGCGGTGTGGGCTCGCGACGCCCTGCTCAAGCGCGCCGGCGGGCGCAGCGCGGCGCTCGGAGAGGTCAAGCGCACGATCGTCGCAGCCCGCAACCATCCCTCGGTGCTCACCAACTCCGTCGCCAACGAGCTCGCCACCGAGCCCGACAAGGTCTCGGGAACCAAGCGCTACCTGATCGACGCCGCGGCGCTCGCGCGCAAGCTCGACCCCGAAGTGCCGGTCTCGCTGGCAATCCGCAGCTTGCCCGGCACCCCGGCCCAGCGGACCTACCGGCGCTTCGACCTCATCGGCTTCAATCACTACCTCGGCTGGTATCCGTGCCCGCCGCGCCCGGCGACCTCGCTCGCCCAGCTGCGGCCCTTCATCGCCGAGCTCCGCCGCCAATACCCCGGCGAGGCACTGGTCATGAGCGAGTTCGGAGCCGAGGCCACGCGTGACGGGCCGGCCACGGAGAAGGACACGTTCGCCTTCCAGAGCGACTACGTTCGCCAGACGCTGGACACGGTCGACGGCTCGCCCGAGCTGGGCGGGGCGATCTACTGGGCGTTGCGCGAGTTCGCCGTGCGCCCAGTTTGGGACGGCGGCGCCTGCCGGCCCGAGGCACAGGACACCGTCATCCACCGCAAGGGGCTGCTCGACTACGAGTCCGGCTCGCCCAAGCCGGCCTGGACGATCGCCCGCGATCGCTTCAAGGCGACGTCGCCTTTCGCCCGGCGCTGAGCACAGCCCGAGCCGAGCCGCGCCGAGCTCCGGGACGCAACGGCATCGACGAGGGGAGTGAGCGGAGGGGGTGGGGCGATTTGCGTACGCTATTCGGCCGGAATTCGCCACACCCCCCTGGCCATCCCCTCCCTCGTCGCCCGCCGTTCGAACCGCGGCGCGGCTGGCTACTTCGCGCAGACCGTGACGCTCAACGCCCGTGCGCGGCCCGCCCCGAAGCGGATCCGGGCGCGCACGAGCTTGGGGTCGGTGCCGGAGCTGTATCCCCGCTGGAGGGCGACGCCGGCGCGCTCTGAGACGGTGACCCGCTGGTCGCCGCCCGTGAGCGTCCGGCCGGCGACCTTCGGGCGCTCGGTGAAGAAGACCGACTGCTCGAAGCGCTCGCCGCGGCGGGCGCCCCACGCCATCTTCACCCCACAGCCCGTCGGCCGGAACGTGAAGCGTGCGCCGCGGCGGACGATGCGCCCGCCCACATCGCGAAATCCACCGGCGATGGTGACGTTCCCACCACGCGTGGTGCGGATCGTGCGGCCCTCGGGGAAGTAGGTCGCGCGGCCGGAGCGCAGGAGCGGGCCGGCGCTGTCGGGCCGGCGGCCCGTCCGCGGGCGCACGCGCAGGAGGTCGCTCCAGACGCCCTCCTCGTCGCGCGACTTGAGCGCTACGAGTCCGAAGTCGTTGCGCAGGTCCTTCGGGGCCCGGGTGGAGCCCGTCCGCCGGACCGCGTACCAGAGGTCCCCGCGCCGGACGACCGCGAAGCGGCTGCGCCGGAGGGAGAGCTGGACGGCCCCGGAGCGGTCGGCGCCTATCGCTCCGATGCGCCGTGCACTGCCGGCCATCTCCTCGAGTGCCCAGTTGAGCGAGACGAGCGCGATGCCGGCGAACGAGGGCGCGCCGGTCGACGCATCGGTCCCGCGGGCGCCTCCGGCGATGCTCTCGCGCAGCGCCGGGGTGACCCACAGGCCGCTGGGACCGTTGCCGTAGGCGTCGCGGACCCTGGCCAGGGCCCGCTCGGTCACCGCGCGGAACTTCGCGTCGCGGCCGGCCCCCGAGCCGGGCAGCCGGGCGGCCGACTCGGCCCCCAGAGCGGTCGCGGTGAGCGCCCACACGTCCTGTTGGCCGCGCCCGAAGTAGGCGAGGTCGCCGTCGGGGGCGGTCAGCTCGACCGAGGCGTTGGCGACGTCGCGCAGGGTCCGCCGCGCGCGGGTGGTCGCGGCGCCGCCGAGCAGCTCGAGCGCCCGGGCGTAGAAGCCGGCCGAGAACCCGTGGTAGGCGAGCGGCTGGTCGGGCGGGTCTGAGAAGACGAAGGTTCGCTGTCCCCGGACCCGGACGACGTCGGCGGCCGCCATGGCGGGAACGGTGCCGTTGAGCAGGCGCCGGGTGAGCCTGCGGGTGAGCCCCCGCTTGCCGCCGAGGATCGCTCCACTGCGGCTCGAGCGCAGCCCGCTTCGCTGCAGCTCGAGGATCGCGATCGCCTCCACGAGGTAGTGGTTGGAGTACCGGCTCGTCCCCGGGCGGCGGTAGATCGTCGAGATCGGGCGCAGGCCGCGCAGCCAGCTCTCCCACCTTCCGCGCAGCGACCGGAAGTCCTCGTCTCCCGAGAGCTCCTTGCGAGCGAGGTTGTAGGCCCCGGCCATGGCCATGTACTCGAAGACGCTGCCGCGCTTGTGGAAGTTCTTGGGCCTGCGCAGAACCCACCCGATGCCGCGCAGGCCCGAGCGGACCAGCTCGGGCTCGCGGTCGCGGACGCCCGTCTGGATGAGCGCGTAGCCGAGCATCGCGTCGCCGTAGCGCGTGTAGGCGTACTCCGAGCCGAAGAAGCGGTCGGTGTAGTCGCGGAAGCGCCCGTTGGAGCCCTGCTGGTCGGGCCACGCGGCGGCGATCTCCCGCGACAGCGTGTCCCACCGCTCCGGGACCTCGGCAGAAGCCGGCGCGGCGAGGACGACGAGTGTGAGTAAGGCGAGCGCGGCCGCGGCCGCGGCCCTCAGACCCCGCACGTCTCGATGGTCATCGACCCCGTCCTGCGCGCCTGGATGATCGACTTGGCGCGTACGAGCTTGGGGTCGAGCCCCGATACGTAGCCGCCGCTCAGCGACGTGCGAACGGGCGCTTGGGAGAAGGTCACGCGCTGGGCCTCGTCGGCCACGACCGCCCCGCGCGTGCTCGGCGGCGTCCCGTCGTCGACGAAGAAGGTCGAGTACTCGTAGCGGTCGCGCGCCCGGACGGGGAAGCTGAGCTTGACCCCGCAGCCGGTCGCCGACCAGGTCCAGCGCACGCCTCGGCGCAGGAAGCGGCGCATGCCCGAGCGGTAGCCGCCGGCCACCGTGACCGTTCCCGGCCGGGTGGTCAGCCGGGCGCCGCGGGGAAGCCCCTCCATCCCTCCCTGCCGCAGGATCGGCCCGACGCTGTCGGGACCGACGGAGCTCTGGGGGCGAAGGCGCAGGACGTCGGTCCAGGTGCCGTCCCCGGCGCGGCGCTTGAGCGTGAGAAGCCCGAAGTCGTAGCGCAGGTCGTTTCGCCGCTTGCTCGAGGCCTGGCGCTTGACCGCGAACCACACGTCGCCCTTGCGCACGACGCCGGTCCGGCTCTCGCCCGTCGAGAACGCCTCGGCGGAGTCGGCGTCGGCGCCGATCGTCGAGGGCTCGCGCGAGGCGGCGCGGTCCATCTCGTCCAGGGCCCAGTTCAGCGTCACCAGAGTCAGGCCGGTGAAGGCGACCGCACCCGAGTAGCCGTCGATCCCCTTGAGCGCGCTGGCGAGGTTCGTACGCAGCGCCGGGAGCACCCACAGGCCCTGCGGACCGTTGCCGTAGGCGTCGCGGAGGCGAGCGAGAACGCGGTCGGTGACCGCGCGGTAGCGGGCGGCCTGGCCCGCCGAGACGCCGGGCAGGTTCGCGGCCGCCTCGGTGGCCATCGCGATCGACGACGGGGCCCAGGAGTCCTCCTGAGAGCGCCCGTAGTAGGCCATGTCCCCGTCGGGCCCGGTGACCCATACCGAGGCGTTGGCCGCCTCGATCATCGGCGTCCGCGTCCGCGAAACGGCTTCCTTGCCCAGCTCGCGCACGGCGCGCGCGTAGACGCCCGTCGCCAGCCCGAAGTAGGCGAGCGGGTTGTCGGGCGGGTCGGAGTGCACCCAGGTGGAGGCTCCCCGAATGTCGATCCTCGCTCGCCGGGCGATGCCGGGGACCCGCTCGTTGAGCAGGAACTTCGCGACTCGCAGAGCGCCTTTGCGCTTTCCCCCGAGGATCGCGTCGGGGTCGTCTGACTGAAGGTCCGTGCGCACGAGCTCGACGATCTCGAGCGCCTCGATCAGGTAGTGGTTTCCGTAGCGAGGCGTGTCGGGCTTGCGGAAGATCGTGGTGATGACCGGCTGGCGCTTCATGAACGCCTCCCACACGCGCTTGTTCGCGACGAAGGTCGCGTTGTCGGGCTGGCGCTCCTTCATCAGGTTGTAGGCGGACGCGACCGCCATGCCCTCGAAGGAGGTCGGGAGCCTGCGCTGGAGCTCCTGCTGAGAGAGGATGTAGCTGATGGCCCGCAGACCCGATTCGACCAGGGTCTGATTGCCCTCCCGAAGCCCGGTCTGGATGAGCCCGTAGCCGAGCAGCGATTCTCCGTAGCGGGCGTTACCAAGGCCCTTTCGACACAAGCGCCGGTTACAGAACGCCTTTCCCCCACCGTAGATGTAGTCGGGATACCACCCCTCGCTGGTCTGCAAGGTCGGCCACGGGTCGGCGATCTGGCGCGCGAGCGCTCGCCACTGATCGGGGGCGGCGGCCCGGGCCGCGGGCGCACCGAGCGCCCCCGCTGCGAGGAGGGCGAAGAGCAGGGCGATCAGGCGGCGAAGGGAGGGCATCGGCGCGTCGGAGGGGGAAACGCGCCCGGGCACCGCGAGTTGCGCAGGGCCCCGGGCGGGGGCGACGTTGCAGGCTAGCGGACGGCCCGGCGGCGCGAGCCGTCTCACCGGGCCCGTGCGCGCCAAGTCCCTCGGGCGCTCAGCGGACCTGGAAGCCCTCTCCGGAGAGGCGGTCGATGTCGTTGGAGAGCCCGATGAAGGCGAAGGCCAGGACGAGCAGGAACCCGACCACTCCGGCACGCTCCATGACCGAGAACGGGATCGCACGCCCGCGCACCTTCTCGGCCAGCGCCCAGAAGATGTGCCCGCCGTCGAGCGGGAGGAACGGGAACAGGTTGATGATCGCCAGCGAGAGGGAGATGAACGCGAGGATCGTGAAGGCCTGCGCGGCGTCGAGCTCGATCGACTGGCGCGTCACCTCGTAGGAGCCGACGACGCCCGAGAGCTCCTTGCGCTTCTCGGGGTCGAAGATCCGCACGAAGGTGTCGACCGTCGCCTTGGTCACCCGCCACATCCCGGTGGCGCTCAGCGAGGCGGCCTCCAGCGGCCCCACCGACTCATAGACGAACTCGAAGGCGAAGCCGACCCGTGCCCTGCGCGCCTGGGCGTCGTAGCGCGGGGTGATGGTCACCGTCCTGGACGCCCCGTCCCGCGTCACGACGAGGCGCGCCGGCTCGGCGGCGGAGCAGCCGTCGCGCTGGACCTTCCCGGCGCACCGGTGGGTTGCGATCTGCGTGCGCAGGCGCTCGCTGTCTCCCCGCTTGCCGTCGATGGCGACGATCCGGTCGCCGCGCTCGAGCTTTCCCTGCGCGGGCGATCCCTTCTCCACGCTGTCGACCACCGTGGCGGTGAGCGGCTTTCCGTCCGGGCGATCGGCCGGCTTGCCGACGATGAGGTTGAGCCCGGCGAGGATGAGGAAGGCGACGACGACGTTCATGGCCGGGCCCGCGGCGATGACCACGATCCGCTTCCACACGGCCTGGCGGTAGTAGGCCCTGTGGGCCACCTCCTCGGGGATCTCCTCGTTGGGATTCATCCCCGTGATGCGGACGTAGCCGCCCAGCGGGATCGCGCCCACTCCGTACTCCGTCTCGCCCCTGCGGACCTTGAAGAGAAGAGGCGGGAAGAACAGCGCGAAGCGCTCGACCCTCATCCCGACCGACTTGGCCGCCGCGAAGTGGCCGAGCTCGTGCAGGATGATGAGCGCCGCGAAGCCGGCGAAGGCGAGGACCCAGCTCATCTTCCCGCCCGCGCCCCGACCAGCTCGCCGGCCACCGCGCGCGCTTCGCGGTCGGCCTCGTAGAGCGACTCGAAGGCGCGCACCGGCTCGGCGCCCAGTCGATCCAGCGCTCCCTCGACCACCTCGGCGATGTTCAGGAAGGTCAGCCTCCCCTCCAGGAAGGCGTGGACGGCCACCTCGTTCGAGGCGTTGAGCACGCAGGGCGCGGTCCCCCCCGCCAGCGCCGCCTCGCGGGCCAGCGCCAGGCAGGCGAAGGCCTCCGTGTCGACCGGCTCGAAGTCCAGCGAGCCGACGGCGGCGAGGTCGAGGCGCTCGACGCCCGGGACGTCGATGCGCTCGGGGTGGTGCAGCGCGAAGGAGATCGGCACCTTCATGTCTGGATGGCCGAGGTGGGCCAGCAGCGCGCCGTCGCAGAGCTCGATCAGGCTGTGGACGATCGACTGCGGGTGCACGACGACGTCGATGCGCTCGTAGGGGACCCCGAAGAGGTGGTGGGCCTCGATGAGCTCGAGCCCCTTGTTCATCAGCGTGGCCGAATCGATCGTGATCTTTCCCCCCATCGCCCACGTCGGGTGGTCGAGGGCCTGCTCGACGGTCACCTCGCTCAGATCCTCGCGGGTGCGCCCGCGAAACGGACCCCCCGAGGCGGTGAGGATCAGCCGGTCCACCGTCCCCGGGCGCTCCCCGGCGATGAGCTGATGGATCGCGGAGTGCTCGGAGTCCACCGGGATGACCTGCGCGCCGGTCGCCTCGGCGAGGCGCATGACCAGCTCGCCCCCGACCACCAGCGACTCCTTGTTGGCCAGCGCCAGGTCGATCCCCTCCCCCAGCGCCGCCACGGTCGGCCCCAGCCCGGCCGAGCCCACGAGCGCGTTGAGCACCAGGTCGGCCCCCGCGTCGGTGACCAGGCGGACGAGCCCCTCGGCGCCCGTGAGCACCTCACCGTCGGCCCACGCCTCGCCGGCCAGCGCGCCCGCGTCCGGGTCGGCAAGCGCGATCCGCTCGACGCCGTGGGCGCGCGCCTGATCTACGAGCTCCCGCCAGGAGCCCTGGGCGGAGAGCCCGACGAGCTCGAGCTCGTCCGAGGCCTGGACGATCTCGAGCGCCTGACAGCCGATGGACCCCGTCGAGCCGAGAATGAGAAGGCGGCGCATGGGGCCGACCAGTGTAGGTCGCCCCCTTAAGCGCAGACCTCGACGTCGCCGTCGATCTGAGTGTCGGAGAGCGTGACCTGCTCGCGGGCCCGCTCGAAGGAGAGGTCGACGCTCGCCCCCGCGAAGGAGATGCCTGACACGTCCACGCGGTTGACCCAGTGGGGCAGCGAGGGACGGACGATGCGCAGCCGGCGGTCGAACCCCTCGGGGGTCAGCCCCAGGCCCCACTTCATCAGATAGGGGATGGTCCCGGCGGCCCACGCTTGCGGACGGCAGGCGACCGGATAGGGCACGGGGCTCTCGTACTCGCTTCTCGAGAATCCGGCGAAGAGCTCGGGCAAGCGGTAGTTGGGAAACAGGGAGGCGGCTTCGAGAAGCCCTTCGAAGATCGCCGTGAAGTCCTCCTCGAAGCCGTAGCGCCGCAGGCCGACGGCGATCAGCGCGTTGTCGTGGGGCCAGACCGACCCGGTGTGACAGCCGACCGGGTTGTAGGCGCTCTCCCCCGCTGCCAGCGTGCGGATCCCCCATCCCGAGAACATCGCCTCGCTCATGAGCGCGTCGCGTACCCAGCCTGCACGCTCCGGCGGGACGGCGTCTGCCCACAGCAGGTGGCCCTGGTTGGAGGCCAGGGCGCCGCTGGGTCGCTTCTCCGCGTCGAGGGCCATCGCGTAGTAGCCAAAGTCCTCCAGCCAGAAGCGCTCGATGCCCTCTTCAAGGACGAGCGCACCCTTCCGGAGCCTCTCGGCGCGCCCGGCGTCGCCCGCCCGGTCGAAGAGCCGGGCGATCCCCCGCTTCGCTCGCAATGCATAGCCCTGGACCTCGACGAGCGCGATCGGCGGCTCGAACGGCGCCCCGTCCTTGTCCATCACTCCGTCGTGGGAGTCCTTCCAGCCCTGGTTTCGCAGGCCGCTCGGCGAGCGGCTTCGGTACTCGAGCAGACCGTCGCCGTCGAGATCACCGAACGCGTCCATCCACCTCAGCGCCGCGTCCACGTCGCCTCGCAGCTCGTCGAAGAGGGACAGGTCGCCGGTCCAGTCCGCGTGGTCGCAGACCAGGCACAGGAAGAGCGGCGTGGCGTCGATCGTCCCGTAGTAGTTGGCCAGCGGCGTCTCTGCGAGCCGGGCGACCTCCCCCACTCGCAGCTCGTGGATGACCTTGCCCGGTTCCTCGTCGCGCTCGTCGTCGATCACGCGACCCAGCCGTCGGGCGAGCAGGCGCAGAGTCTCGGCGGCGATCTCCGGGGCGAAGGCAAGCGTCTGGATCGCGGTGATCAGGCTGTCTCGGCCGAAGAGGGTCGAGTACCACGGGATGCCGGCCGCGTAGTAGCGCTCGCCCTCGACGAAGGCGGTGAAGCCGGAGTGGTCGTGGACCACGTCTCGCCTTCGCCAACCGGCTCGATACGCCGCTGGTGCACACGCTGCACGGGCCGTTCACCGACGACACGCGGTCCTTCTACGAGCGCCACGCCGACAAGGCGTACGCCATAGCGCTGAGCGACTACCAGCGCCGGCAGGCGCCCGACGACCTCCAGGTGGTGGCGGTGGTGCCCAACCCGATCGTGGTAGACGCCTTTCCCTTCGAAGCCGAGAAGGAGGACTACCTGCTGTGGATCGGCCGCCTCAACGACGACAAGGGCCCCCAGCGGGCGATCGCCGCCGCCCGCGAGGCCGGCATGCGGCTGCTCCTCGCGGGCCCCGTCCAGGCCGGCGAGGAGGAGTTCTTCAACTCCGAGGTCAAGCCGCACATCAACGACGACCAGATCAAGTACGTCGGGGAGGTGGGCGAGGAGAAGAAGCAGCGCGGCGCTGCTCATGCCGATCCGCTGGCCCGAGCCCTTCGGCCTCGTCATGACCGAGGCCATGGCCTGCGGTACTCCGGTGATCGCCTACCCGGAGGGAGCCGCTCCGGAGATCGTCCTCGACGGCGAGACAGGGTTCGTCGTCGACAGCGAGTCAGAGATGGCCGAGGCGATCAAGCGCCTGGGCGAGATCGACCCCGCTCGGTGCCGCGAGAGCGCCGAGGAGCGCTTCGACGTCTCCGCGGTCGCCGCGGCCCACGAGCGCGCCTACCGCGAAATCAGGGACAGGAGCTGACCGGCCCGCCGCGGTCCGGCGCGGTGTGGTGGGGCAGGTCCAGGTCCGGGAACCGCTCGACGGGGTCGAGCGTCATGGGCTGCCCGGCGCGCTCAGGACGAGCTCTTCTCGAGGGCGGCGTAGGCGATGCCGGTGGCGGCGGCGTACACGGCGTGATGAAAGGCGTCGATCGCCAGTTCCTCGGGCGGCGACTTCCAGGGTGGAGGCGCGATGTCCAGGGCTGGGAGCATCGCCTGGGCGCCGCCCCAGATCGCGGCGAAGTGCAGAGCGGTCGCCTTCGCGCCGTCAAACCCGGCGGCGGCCAGGAGCCCTCGAACGGCGCCGCAGGACGTCCCGTAGCCCCAGTGGACGATGCTCGAGAAGCGCGCTTCGCCGTCCTCGTCTCGAGGCTTCACGCCGAGCACCTTGCCGGCGGCGTCGGCGGGGGCGCTGCTCGACCCCCGCTCGCGCAGCTTGGCCTCGAGCGTGCTCGAGACCGTCATCGCCACGGTGCCCACCGCGCCGGCGAAGAGGCCCTTGCCGACCGACGCGGCGATGTCACCTATTCCCATGATCTCATCGCCCCGGCATCGCGACCTGCGGCGGCGGTGCCTGTGCCTGCGCCTGACCTGCCCGGGACGCCACGGTCAGGAAGAAGGGCACGAGCAGGAGACCGAAGCCCAGGTGGGTGAGCAGGCCGAACCACGGATCGGGACCCTCGGCGGTCGACGGGTCGAACCACTCGAACAGCACGCGGCCGAGGATCTGGTAGTTGAGGATGTAGAGGAGGAGGCCGTAGACGATCCCGCCGAGGAGCAGCAAGGGCACCTTGCGCAGCAGCGGCACCAGCACGAGCGCGAAGACCAGGGCGAACAGGATCGAGAGCGAGAAGTGGGTGATCAGGCCCGCGAACGGATACTCGGGCGTCATCTGGGGCTTGTCGTCGAAGTAGAAGATAGTGCCGATATCCAGGAAGGGCGCGCTTGCCGGCAGCTTGGGTCCGTCCGGCACATTGGGGATCGCCGGCTTCGAGGTGGCATAGACCATGTTGGCCAGGATGAAGAAGACGCCGACGCCCAATCCGGCGACCACCCCGGCGCTCAAGAGCGAACTGACGTCGAATGTTTTCTTCCGCGACCCCGTCGCGGCCGCGGTGTTCCTTGCGAGGGCCATCTTGCTTCCTTTCTGTACGGGACGGGAACCAGCGCGCCGTGGCGCAGCGCCGCGGAGAACCCGTGCCTGATGCCATGGCTCCGAACGGTGCTCGAGGAATTCGCACCTGCCCGGGTCTGACCGTGCGACGCGTCCCCGCCACGGTGCCCTCCTGAAAAGGGCAGCGGGGTCCATCCCCTCTGCTCGCATCGGTCCGCAAGGAGGCTGCCGCTTACGCCCGGGTAATACAAACGACGTTCCCTTACGGCGGCCCCAGCCGGCCTAACTGCCGCGGTCGGCGCTCGTACGCGCCCAGCCGGCGCGGCCGAGTGCCCTCTATACTGGTCAGACCGTGATAGGCAACGGGATGCTCGACCTGCGGCGGCTCGAGATGCTCCTGGAAGTTGCTCGAACGGGGAGCTTCGCGGGCGCCGCCGAGTCCCTGTCCTTCACCCCCTCCGCGGTCTCCCAGCAGATGGGCGCGCTCGAGCGTGCCGCCGGGATGACCCTGTTCGAACGCAGCGCCCGCGGAGTGCGGTTGACGCCAGCCGCGCGCACTCTGCGCGACCACGCCCAGGATGTGGTCACCCGACTCGCCGACGCCTACGCGGAGCTCGACGCGATGAGCGAGCACAACGACACCCGCCTGCGCTTCGGGTCGTTCTCCAGTGCGACGGGGGCGTTCGCCGCCGACGCCTTCTGCATCTTTGCGGGGCGCTACCCCGACTCGGTGCTCTCCTTCAGCGACGGCGAGCCCTACGAGACGCTCGCGCAGCTTGCCCGCAACGAGCTCGACCTCACTGTGATCTTCCAATTGGACGGGTGGCGGACCGAGCTGGACTATCGCGGGGTCGTCGCTTGCGGGGAGCTGGAGCTGGAGTGCGTTCACCTCTTCGACGACCCCTATCTCCTCATCATGCCCTCCGACCACGACCTGGCGGTTGCGGGAACGATCGATCTCGGCGATGTGGGCGACGTTCCGATCCTCGCGGCCGCACCGTGGCACAGGGATCTCGAGAAGGCGTGCACCGAGGCAGGACACCGGCCACGTCTCGACTTCTCCTGTCGCGCCACGGGGTTCGAAGCTCTGCAGGCGCTCGTGGCCGCCGGCCGCGGCGTCTCCCTGATGCCCCGCCTGGCGCTTGGCTGGCTGCGCCAGGATCTCGTCGCACGACCGATCGCGGGAGCGCCGGTTCGGCATGTGCAGGCCGCGACGCAAGCCACAAGGAGCAGATCCTCGGCCAGCCAGGCAATGCTCGAGATCCTGATCGCCCTGACCGCGAGCCGCGGTCTGAGCACCCCGACTCGCGTCGAGGACTATTTTCGCAGCGGATGCTGAGGTGACCGCGGCGAAGCCGAACGCATGTGACGGGGACGCGTGCCCAGCCGGTGTGCGCGACCTCGGTCCACCGGGTCAGCCCAGCGCCGGCGCCAGTTCGAGGCCCGCCGACTGGACCGCTCTGCGCACGCGCCGGTCGAAGGACGCGACGACAGCATCGTGAGCGTGTGCTGTCGCAAGCGCAAACCCGTCGGCCAGACTGATGCTCAGGGCGCGCAACCGCGCGGCGTCGCGGGCGATCGCCGGCGTTGGGGTGCTCAGCTGGATCCCGAGCGCGTCGATCGCCGCGACGGCGGTGCGCAGGCTCGACTCGTTCTCGGCGGGGCGGACGAGCGTCTCTGCGTAGTTGATCAGCGACAGCACAAGGGGGACGTTCGCGTCAATCATCGCGCGGATGGCCTTCGCTGCGGCGCGATGGTGGGCGTCAGCGCGATCGAGCGCGGCAATGACCACATCGGTGCCCAGCACGCAGCTGGTCACGCCCGCTCTTGGCTGCGCAGGCGCTCCAGGTAGCCGGGTTCGTAGAGCCCGTCGAACACCCCGAGCGCCGCGTCGACGTCGCGCCCGGCCCGGCGCACGACGATCGTCTCGGGGCCCTCGGCATCGATGGTGACCTCGTCGCCGGCCTTGAGGCCCGCGCTCGCCAGGCTCTCAACCGGAAGCGTGACCTGGTGCTTGCTGGAGATCCTCGGCACGCCCTTTACCCTATCGTAAAGGCGTGCTGGAGCCCGCCGGTCACACGGAGGGCGGCACAGCTCGACCGGCTCGCAGCGGCTGATCCCACGGCCGTCCGAGCAGCCGGCCGCGATGATTCCGCGGAAGCATCGGCGGCGTGCCTGCGAGGGCTGCCGGCGCGAGGCATCGGTTCCGCGAGCCCCCGGTGACGGCACGCTCCCGGCGGGGAGATTGGAAGGATCCGCTCGTAGCGACGTGCTGTCCGGTGGCGGAGGAGCGCTCGACGCTCGTCGATGAGGCGCTCGCGGTGTGGGCGCGGCCTGGGTTCGAGACGTTCATGTGCGTGCCGCGCCTGCGCTTCGAGCCCTTCTCCTACTAGCTCGAGGCCGCGGCCCGCGCGGTGCGTCATATGCAGGGCCGGGCGATCCTCGACGACGAGGTGGGGGGGCATGGCAGACTGATGTCGTGAGCACGCACGTCAGACTAAGCGGCGAGTTGTCGGGGGACTACCTCATCGACGAGGTCTTGGACGACGGCCGCATCGTGTTGCGCCCAGACACGAGCGCGGCCGGTATTCGTCAGCGCGCTGGACTCGCGCCGGTGACCGAAGCGGATTTCGAGCAGGCGTTCGGTCATCTGCCCACCGACGGCGAGGGGTAGGCGGTGCCTGCTTCGCGTGGGGGCGCTGCAGGTCCGCGCGTCCATTTCGACGAACTCGCGTTCGCCGAGGACGTTTCGCATGCGACGGCGGCCGGGCGCCGCGTCGCGTTGGATACGCGCCGCCAGCTCGAGCGCGACGCGGTCGATGTCGGCACGCTGCTGCGCTGCGAAGTACACGGCCGCGACGGAACACGACTTGAGCGCTGCGTGAAGGTCCATCTGCCTTTCCCGGGTGGAGCGTGGCGCATGGTCTTCGAGATCACGCGCGATCCTTCCACCGGCGAGCTCGTTCTGGCGTACCTCGCCTTTGGGCGCGGTCACCCCGGCAAGCCGTGGCAGCCATCGGCGTATCAGGTTGCTCACCAGCGCCTGCACCCCAACGAGTAGCTGCGCGCCCATCGTCCTTCGGGCCCGTGGTCGAGACGGCCGGCGGTGCGCCCCGCTGGCGGCGCCGCAGGGACAGCCCATTTCCTGCCGTGATACCTGCACCCCGCCGCGACGATGCCCGGACCCGTGGGCGGTGGACCAGACGGAAACCCGAGACCACCGCTGACGTGGCGGAGGACCTCCGCGGGCAGGTCGCTTCCCCGGCTGTAACCGGCGCCAGTACCTCCCCGGCCCACCACATCGAGCACTGGGGCAGGCGGTGAGACGAGCGAGGCGAACCTCTACGGCCCTCGAGCGGCGCGTCGCGAGTCGCATCCTGGGGAGCGCTCGCCGCATCGCCTACCGCCGCCGCTTCTTGGCGCTCACGCACCCCATCTTGAACGGGGCATCCATCTCGTTGGTCATGGGAGGTCCTTCCTGGCTCCTACGGGTCGATCGGTCACCCCGACCACACACACTTCATCGGACAGAACCCCCGAGGCGGTCCGCTCGGTCCGCGACCGCGTGGATGAGCGGGCCGCCCCGGGCTTGGCCGACAACGCGGCGGTCGATGATTCCGCGGAAGCGAGCGGCGCCTTTTCGCGTAACCGGATGGCAAGGTGTCCTGCGTCTGATTGCGTGTCCGAAATCCGGGTGATAATCACGCCATGTTGTTCGGGGGTTATGGTCCCGGATAGGAGGCGTGAGGATGTCCGATTACAGCAACGGCGGATCGGTTCTCGCGTGAGCGGATGTAGCGCACGTCGGCGTCGACTGTGCTGCGGCCCACGGCGGGCGGGTACTCGTCTCGGTCGTAGCCGCTGCGTGCCGGCCAGACGCTGAGCAGTGTCGTGCGGCGCTCGCCTGCGCCCTTGCGGTTCACGCGCAGCACGGCCGGGTAGCCGCCGATGATCGCTGTGCGCGCGTGCGCAGTGATGCTGCGCCTGAGGTTGCGTGGCGAAAGCGGCACAGCCAGGCCAGGACGCGGCCTGCGCGGTGGTGGTCGCGGAGCCGACCGTGAGCGTGATGGCCGCGGCCAGGATGGCGTTGCGAAGCATGTCGTGGCCCTTGTGTCTTCGGTGGGTGAGGTGCAGGTGCGGCGCGCTCAGCGGCGCACGAGGACCGCGCGACCGAGCGAGGCGCGGTCAGAGCCGCCCGTCGCGGCCCCGACGACGAGCACCCGCACCTTGCGCGCTCGTTTGACGGCGCGCTGGGCCTTGCGGCTGAGCTTGATGACCACCTTCGTGGCACCGGCGCGGCGCAGCACGACGCGGGTGGATCCGAGGGCCATGGATTTCTTTGCGCGGCGTCCGAGTCCGAGGCGGCGCGCGTCCTTGGCAGAGACCATCGCCGACACCTTGCAGGTCGCGGCCCGGTTGGCCTGGCAGGTGAGGGCGAGGCCGCGCTTGACGATCGCCCGGCTGCGTTGAACGGGCGCACCCCCGAGCGCTGCCGCGAAAGCCGTGCCCCTGGGGCCTGCGGCGCCGCCGGTCGCCCCGCCGACGCCCGCGCCGGCCCCGCCGGCGGTGCGGGCGCGCCCGCCCCGCCGGTGCCGCCGGTGCCGCCGGGGCCGCCCGCCCCACCCGCGCCGCCC
>JBBPZA010000035.1:0-11289 GCA_038199375.1 Solirubrobacterales bacterium
AGGCGCTTCGTGCTCGTCCCGCTGCTCGAGCTCGACCCCGAGCTGCGCACGCCCGACGGCGCACCGCTCGCCAACGCACTCGCCGCGCTGGGCGAGGGTCAGCGGGTCGTGTACGCGGGGCCGCCGCTGGGCGTGGCGCGCCGGCGCGACGAAGGGGGCTAGCGGGCCGGGATCCAGTCGGCGGGGAGCGTGCCGGCCGGCACCTCTCCGGGCCAGTCCGGGAAGTGGCGGCGGGCGAGCTCGGCCGCGGGGCGGCCCTCGATCAGCGGGCGGAGGTCGGCGAGGGTGAGCAGGAGGCGGACGGTGGAGCCGATCTGGAGGTCGGCGGCGTTGGGCTGCGGGCCGCCGAGGCTTCCCGCGCCGATCCCTCCGTCGACTAGGTCGAGGTGGCCGGGAAGGGCGAGCAGGTCGGCGCGCACCGCGTCGTCGGTCGCGTCGTGGAGCGAGATCTCCACGCGGGAGATGAGCGGGGCGCTGAGGCGGATCAGGGGATCGGGCAGGGGGAGGCGCGAGCCCACGGAGTAGCTCGGCGCGGCCGCGGGGTCGCGGGCGAGCGCAATCCAGATCAGCCGGCGAGCGACGCCCTGGAAGACCTCGTCGCCCCACCGGTCGGCCTCCTCGACCCGCGTCCGCAGCTCGGAGTCGGAGGGATAGAGCGCCGGCTCGGGCGCGAGGGCGTCGAGGCGGTGCATGATCGCGCGCGATCCCGAGATGCGCTCGCCGTCGAGCTGGAGGCCCGGGACCGTCGAGGCTCCGAACAGCAGCCGTTGCAGGGGCACCTGCATCGGCGGGGGCCACTCGGTGACGTCGTAGGAGATGCCCTTGAGCTCGAGCGCACGCTCGACCGCTGCGCAGGGATGCGAGCCATGCACGACGTATAGCCTTGGCGTCACGACGTGAAGCATAATCGCGACGTGCTGCTTGCGGTAGACGCCGGGAACACCCGGACGCAATTCGGGGCGTTTCGCGGCGAGGAGCTCGTCGAGCACTGGCGCTTTGCCACCGTGCGCCAGTCGACGGCCGACGAGCTCGGCGCAGCCCTCGCCAACCTGCTCGCCCTTCGCGGCGTGGGACTCGGGGAGCTCGAGGCGACCGTCGTGTCCTCGACCGTCCCCGCGCTGGAGGCGGAGTGGCGCGACATGGTCCGCCGCTACCTCGACCACGAGGCGCTCATCGTCGGGTCCGGCGTCAAGACCGGCATGCCGATCCGCATCGACAACCCCCGCGAGCTGGGCGCCGACCGGCTCGTCAACGCTGTCGCCGCGCACGCCGCGCTGGGCGGCCCCTGCGTCGCCGTCGACTTCGGCACCGCCACCACCGCCGACGTGGTCTCCGCTCGCGGCGAGTATCTCGGCGGCGTCATCGCGCCGGGGGTGGAGATCTCACTCGAGGCGCTCACCGAGCGCGCGGCGAAGCTCGTCAAGGTCGACCTCTCGCCGCCGCGCTCGCTGATCGGCAAGTCGTCGGTCGACGCCGTGCGCTCCGGAGTCATCTACGGCTTCGCCGGGGCCGTCGACCGCATCGTCGGCGGCATCCGCGCAGAGCTCGGCCCCGAGACCGAGGCGATCGCCACCGGAGGCCTCGCCCGTGTGATCGTCCCCTTCACCGAGACAATCGACCGCGTGGACGACCTCCTCACCCTCAAGGGCCTGCGGATCGTCCACGAGCGAAACCGCTAGGCCGGCGCTGCACCCGTCTCGCCCGCCTCGCCCGCTCCAGCCCCGCCGCGGCCTACCATCTCCTCATGCGCGCCCTGACCGATCCGTGGACCCTCGGGGGGGTGCGCGTTCCCAATCGGGTGCTGCTCGCCCCCCTTGCGGGCATCGGCAGCTGGTTCGTGCGCCTCCAGGCCATGCGCTACGGCGCCGGGATGGCGGTCTCCGAGATGGTCTCGAGCCACGCCGTCCACCACCGCAACGAGCGCACGTGCACGCAGATGCTGCGCATCCACCCCGACGAGCGCGCGCTCGGCCCGACGTCGATCCAGCTGTTCGGCGCCGATCCCGAGGTCATGCGCTCCGCGGCGGCTCGCGTGGCCGAGGCGGGCGCCGACCTCATCGACCTCAACATGGGCTGCCCGGTGCCAAAGGTCTGCAAGACCGGCGCGGGCGCGGCGCTGCTGGCCGACCCCGATCGGGCGGTCGCCGTCGCTCGCGCCGCCGGCGAGGGGAGCGGCCTGCCGGTCACCGTCAAGCTGCGCCCGGGCCGCGCGCCCGGCGACCGCGACGGGGTCGCCCTGGCCTTCCGCCTCGTCGAAGAGGCCGGGGTCGCCGGGCTGACGTTCCATCCCCGCCACGCCGCCCAGCACCACAAGGGCGGCCCCGACTACGAGCTCGCCGCCGAGCTGATCGCCGCCCTGCCGATTCCGGTGGTCCTCTCCGGAGGCCTGCGCGACGCAGCACGCACGCGCGCCGCCTTCGAGCAGACGGGCGCCGCCGCGGTGATGCTCGCCCGCGGCTCGCTGGGAAACCCGTGGCTGTTCTCCGAGCTCCTCGGGCGTGGCGGCGCGCCGCCGACCGACGACGAAGTGCTCGACGAGCTGCGGTGGGTGATGGAGCGGGCGGTCGAGCACTTCGGCGCCGCGCGGGCGACGCGCAACCTGCGGAAGTTCTACCCGTGGTACCTCGAACGCCTCGGCGCTCCCCGGTCGCTGGCCGACGCCCTCCAGCGCGCGGAGACGCTCGACAAGGCGTGGCCGCTGCTCGAGCAGCTGCGTCTTCCGGCCGCTGCCTGAGCGCCTCGCCAGCCGCTCAGGAGCGCCCGCCGACCCCCTTGGGAGGCGCTTCGCACGCCGCTACACTACTCAGCCGCTGACAGCCCCCCGCCGGACCATCCCGCCCCCCAGGCGGGTTCTTTGTCGGGATGCCCACACCTCCAACCCCCCGGGGTTCGCTCATGCCGCGAGACGTCCTCCTCACTCCAGAAGGCCTCGACAAGCTCAAGCACGAGCTCGAGTACCTGTCCGGCGACAAGCGCCGAGAGGTCGCCGGGCGCATCAAGGAGGCGCGCGAGTTCGGCGACATCTCCGAGAACTCCGAGTACGACGACGCCAAGAACGAGCAGGCCATGCTCGAGGCGAAGATCGCCCAGCTCGAGGAGAGGCTTCGCGCCGCGACGGTGATCGACAAGTCCGAGCTGGGGACCGACGAGGTCCAAGTCGGATCGATCGTCCACGTCAAGGACGAGAAGACGGGCAAGTCGACCAAGTTCACCATCGTCGGCTCGGCCGAGGCCAGGCCCGCCGAGAACAGGCTCTCCAACGAGTCCCCGGTCGGCAAGGCTCTGATCGGGCACCGGCGCGGCGAGACCGTGTCGGTCCAGGTCCCCCGCGGTCCCGCCCGCAAGCTCAAGATCACCAAGATCGACGTGAAGTAGCCGCGGTCGGTCGCTTCAGCGGCCGACCCACGCTGGAGATCGACGTTGAACCGGCCGCGGCTCCCCGTTTCTGCGGCCGGTCCCGCTAGCGTGCCCGCGGTGACTGAGCCCGGCGACCAGACCTCCGACCTTCTGGCGGCGCGGCGAGCCAAGCTCGAGCGGCTTCGCGGCGAAGGCGTCGATCCGTTCCCGCACGCCTTCGCGGGGGTCACGCCGGTCGCCTCGGTGCGCGAGCGCTTCTCGGAGCTCGCCGACGGGGAGGACACCGAGGACCGCGTCCGGATCGCGGGCCGCCTCGCGGCGCGCCGTGGGCAGGGGAAGATGGCCTTCCTGGACCTCGTCGACCGCTCGGGTCGGCTTCAGCTCCAGGCCAAGGCGGATGTGCTCGAGCCGGTGGCCTTCGAGCGCCTCCTGTCCCTCGACCTCGGTGATCTGATCGGCGTTGACGGCGCGGTGTTCCGGTCGCGGCGCGGCGAGCTCTCCGTTCGCGTCGAGGGCTTCACGGTCCTCGCCAAGTCGCTGCGGCCGCCGCCAGAGAAGCACCACGGCCTCCAGGACGTCGAGACGCGCCACCGCCGGCGCGAGCTCGACCTCATGGCCAACGAGGAGACCCGCGAGCGCTTCGTCACGCGTGCGCGCGTCGTCGCCGCTGTGCGCCGCCACCTCGACGAGGAGGGCTTCCTCGAGGTCGAGACTCCCGTGCTCCAGCCGGTCTACGGCGGGGCGCTCGCCCGACCCTTCACGACCCACCACAACGCGCTCGACCGCACGCTCTACCTGAGGATCGCCACCGAGCTCTACCTCAAGCGGCTGATCGTGGGGGGCCTGGAGCGCGTCTACGAGCTCGGCAAGGACTTCCGCAACGAGGGGCTCTCGCCCAAGCACAACCCCGAGTTCACGATGCTCGAGCTCTACGAGGCCTACGCCGACTACGAGGACGTGGCACGGCGGCTCGAGGCGGTCGTGGCCGCCGCGGCGGCTGCCGTCGGCACGCCGGGCGGCGGGGAGGGCTCCGGCAGCGGGCGCTCCGGCGGGGAGGGGCCCGCCGGGCAGACCCTTGGCGGCGAGGGCTACGCCCCGACGCCCGACTTCTCGACGCCCTGGCGCCGGGTGACCCTGCGTGACGCAATTCTCGAGCGCACGGGACTCGACGTTCTCGCCCTGCGCGACCGCGACGCGCTTCTTGCGGGGATCGACGGGCACGGCCTCGACCTCCCCCGCGATCGCACGTGGGCTCAGCTCGTCGACGACCTGCTCTCAAAGTACGTGGAGCCGACGTTGATCGAGCCCACCTTCGTCACCGACTACCCCGTCGAGCTCTCGCCCTTCGCCAAGGCGCATCGCTCAGAGCCCGGGCTGGTCGAGCGCTGGGAGGCCTTCTGCCAGGGCATCGAGATCGCCAACGCGTTCTCAGAGCTCAACGATCCCGACGAGCAGCGGGCGCGCTTCGACGCCCAGGCGGCCGCTCGCCGGGCGGGCGACGAGGAGGCCCAACCCTACGACGAGCTCTTCGTGCAGGCGCTCGAGCACGGCATGCCTCCGACAGGCGGCGTCGGCCTGGGCATCGATCGCCTCGTCATGGTGCTCACGGGCACGCGCTCCATTCGCGAGGTGGTGCTTTTCCCGGCGATGCGCGAGTCTCGGAGCCACACGGCAGCACCGTGACTCGCGGGGGCCGCCCGCGACGGCCACTTCGACACATCCGAGGACCTCGCCGAGCAGATGCTCGCCTTCGTAGAGACCCGCAACCAGACCGCGACAGAGTTCATGTGGACCTACACCGGCAAGATCCTCGCAGCATGATCGCCCCGGGACTTACAGGATGAACCACTAGGGCCCCAGCCGCCCGAGGGCTTCCTCGCGTTCTGCGGCGAGGTCGACCACCTCGCCGGCCGCCAGGCCCAGCGCCTGGCGGAGATCCGGATCCGCGCTGACGATCACCAGCCGGCGGTCTTCGTCGGCGAGCGCTTGGGCGGAGCGGACCAGGGAGTCTGCGGCGTCCGCCACGATGTGCCGGGCGGCGACGAGATCGAGCACCACCCGCTCGGCCGTCGTTCCCGTGATCTCCCGGAACAGGATGTCGGCGTCGAGAGTGGCCGCCTCGCCGCGGACCGCGAGCACAACCGTGCGCGCGTCGACCTCCTCGAGGACGATGTCGACCCCGGTCTCGTCTGTCATCCGTCGAGCCGGCATTCGTCTGCGCGCACGATCTCGGCCTTCATGTTGCGCTCCATCAGCTCCAGCGCCCCCTCCCCAGCTCCGCGTCGATGTGGGCGACCGCGTCGCGGACGACGGTGACCTCGAGGTCGCGGACGTAGGCGTCCAGCGCGCTGTAGAGGACGCACTGCTCGGTGACCTGGCCGGTGAGGACCAGGTGGTCGATCTCCTGCTCTGAGAGCAGGTACTCCAGCGGCGTCTGGTAGAAGATCGAGTGGCGCGCCTTTACGACGAAGAGAACGTCGTCATAGGGCACGAGGGGCTCGACGAGCTCCGGGTGCGCGCCCTCCTTGGCGATCTCGACGAGCTCTTGGCGGGAGGAGTTCCAGTGGCCGTAGTTGTTGTTGACGTAGATGACGTCGACGCCCTCCTCCCGCGCTCGCTCGACCAGCCCGGCGATGACCGGCACGGCGTCGGCGGCGCTCTCGGCGAGCGCGTCCGCGCCCTCGAAGCCGTAGGAGTTGAGCATGTCCACGACGATCAGCGCGCGCTTGGCCATGCCCTCATCCTGTCAGCCGGCGACGAAGCCCGGTCGCGTTGCGGATCGCGAAGCCTTCCCAGTCGTTGCTGAAGTAGGCGAAGACCTCAAGCGCCGACCGCCAGCCGGCGATCCGCTGCGCCCAGGCGTCGAGCTCTGAGTCGGAGTAGTTGCCCCGCCGCCCGCGGGTGCCGTGGTGGAAGCGCAGGAGCGTCCAGTCGGCGGTCAGCTCGTAGGACTGGAAGGGGCGCTCGGGGTGATCTGCGATCACCAGCGCGGCGCCGTGCCTGCGCAGCAGGTCGTAGACCTCGTCGGCGAACCAGCTGGCGTGGCGGACGCCGCGGTCGAGATCGGTCAGCCGCTTGACGTGGATGAGGTAGCGACTGGCCTTGGCGGCGAAGACGAAGCCCTCGGGCGTGCGGTTGACCCACTCCCGGACGACCTCGGGTTTGGTCAGCCTGTAGAAGGTCGTGTTGAGCTCGACGGTGTCGAAGACCTCGGCGTAGCGCTCGAGCCAGCGCCGCCGCGCTAGGCCCTCCGGGTAGAGCACGCCGCGCCAGTCGCGGTACTGCCACCCCGAGCAGCCGATGTGGATCGCGCGCGATGAGTTTCTCCCCGCGCGAGGGTCTGGTGGTGCAGTATCCGTCGCGGGAAGGCCGTTCCCGCTCTGCGAGAGGAGCCGCGCCCATGCAGCAGAAGATCATCCCGAACCTGTGGTTCGACACCGAGGCCGAGGAGGCTGCGGCCTTCTACGTCTCCGTCTTTGAGAACTCGCGCATCGTGAACGTCACCCACTACACCGAGGCCGGGCCGCGACCGGCCGGCATGGTGATGACCGTCGTGTTCGAGTTGGACGGCCAGCGGTTCGTCGGCATCAACGGTGGGCCCCAGTTCACCTTCGACGAGGCCGTCTCCTTCCAGCTCACCTGCGAGACCCAGGACGAGGTCGACTACTACTGGGAAGGGCTGTCCGAGGGCGGGGAGGAAGTCCAGTGCGGCTGGCTGAAGGACCGCTACGGCCTTTCCTGGCAGGTCGTCCCGACCGGGATGGAGGAGTTGTTCGCCGATCCCGACCCGGAGCGGGCCGAGCGCGCGATGCGGGCGATGCTCGGGATGCGCAAGCTCGACATCGCGGCGCTGCGCAGCGCGGCCGACGGGGTCCCGGTGACCTGACCGATCGCCGTTCGCGAGGTAAGGCGGCGGTGGCGGGCCCAGAGCGATGAGCTGATCGTCGCGGCGATGGACGTGCCTCTCGAGGAGCTCGCCGCCGAGGATGTCTGCCAATAACATCAGCCTTCCGCGCGCCGGTAGCGAACGTAGACGACCCGAGAGCCGAACGTCTGCGTCTCCACCAGCTCCAGGTTGATCCTCTCCTCCAGGGCCGGGAAGTACGGCGTGCCGCCGCCCAGTACGACTGGACTGACGAAGAGCCGGTACTCGTCGACGAGGCCGAGCTTGCTCAACGTGGAGGCCAGGCCGGCGCCGCCGACGGCCAGGTCCTTACCCGGCTGGTCCTTGAGCCTGGCGACCTCTTCCCCAACGCCGTCCCTTACCAGCCTGGCATTGCCCTCGACCTTCTCGAGGGTCTCTGAGAACACGATCTTCGGCAGGTTCTTCCAGAGGCGCGCGAACTCGAGCTCGTGCGCGGGGATCGAGGGGTTCTCCTCGGCGGTCTCCCAGTAGGCCATCACCGCGTAGAGTCGCCGTCCGCAGAGGTGCGCGCCCACCTCCCGCATCTGCTGGTTGTGGAACCGATGGAGCTCCTCGTCGGGCGCCGACCAGTCGATCTCGCCGCTGGGCCCGGCGACGAAGCCGTCCAGCGACACTCCCATCGAGTAGATCACCTTGCGCACGAGCTCGTCGCCTACGCGGGCGGGACGCCGCGATGGACGAGGATCTCGCCACCGAAGGACTCGAGCCGGGTGAAACGGAGATCCTGCAGGTTCTCGTCAGTCCAGCGTCCGGCCAGAGCCCGTGCCGCCTCAGCCTCGCGGGCGTCGCGGAACATGCTGATGGTCATGACGATGCCCTCGCCACAGTCCATGAACTGGTACGACTGAAAACCCGGTTGGGCTCGGATCTGCTCGGCGAAGCCCTTCTCGACGCGCTGCACGAGCTCATCCAGCGATCCCTCGATCAAGCGGTAGCGCCTGATGGTCGCGAACATCCTTCCTCCCTTCGTGTGGGTGCCCGACGATGATGACCACGCGCCGGGGAGCGCGTCCGGCTCACGAGCCCTCCGCCGGGCCGCTAGGCGCCTGGAGGGTCGCGGCGGGGGAGATCCTTCACCGCCGGGCCCTCGATGACCTTGCCGTCCGTCGCGAAGCGCGAGCCGTGGCAGGGGCAGTCCCACGTTCGCTCGGCACCGTTCCAGCGGACGTGGCAGTAGAGATGGGTGCAGGTGGGGGAGAGGACGGTCAGCTCGCCGGCCTCGTCGCGCGATGCTGCGACGCGCTGGAAGCCCTCGCGCACGATCCCGCCCTCGCCGGGCTTCAAATCGTCGATGCCGGGAACGTCTCCTGGACGGATGCGGTCGCCGAAGAAGTGCAACCCGACGTTGAGGTTCTCCTTGGCGATCTTCGAGACCGACTGCTTGGGGGTCAAGCGGTTGGAGTCGAAGGTCTCGCTCCACGGGTTCTCGCGGCCCGCGATGCGGTCTGCCAGCATCAGCGCGGCGGCCGCGCCGTTGGTAAAGCCCCACTTCTTGAAGCCGGTGCCGGTGAGGATGCGCTCGCTGAGCGGGCTGAGCGCGCCGACGTAGGGCAGGTTGTCGGCGGGCATGTTGTCGTGCGAGGCCCAGCGGTACTCGACCGACTCCGCTCCGAAGCGCTCGCGGGCCCACTCCTCGAGCCTTTGGTAGCTCGCGGCTGCTTCGGCCTGGCCCGTCTTGTGGCCTTCGCCCCCGACGATCACCAGCTCGTCGTCGCCGGCCGGCACCGAGCGGATGGAGTGCGACGCGCCGTCGGTCGACAGGTACATGCCCTCGGGCCGCGCACCGGAGGTCCGCACGGCGATGGCGTAGGAGCGCATCGGGCTGAGCCGGGGGAAGAACAGCCCGCGGTCGAGGAAGGGGTAGTGCGTCGCGACGAGGACGTGCTTGGCGATGACCGTCCCCGTCTCCGTGCGCACCCGGCAGGGGTCGCCGTCCTGAACACCCAAGGCGCGGGTGCGCTCGAAGACGTGGCTTCCGCCGTCCACGAGGCCGTCGGCGAGGGCGAGGAGGAACTTCGTCGGGTGAAACTCCGCTTGGTCGTCGAAGCGGATCGCCCCGGCGACCGGGTAGGGAAGATCGGTTTCAGTCGTGTAGGAGGCAGGCAGGCCGGCGGCGCGAGCCGCCTCGACCTCGCGCTCGATGTCCTCGACGTCCTGGCCCTCTTCGGCGTAGGTGTAGGCCGCCTTGCGGCGCAGGTCGCAGTCGATCCCGCGCTCAGCGACCCAGCGGGCGACGAGCTCGAGGCCGGCCTGGTTGGCCTCGCCGTAGATCCGCGCGGTCTCGGGCGAGAAGGAGGAGGCGAGCGAGGCGTAGGTCAGCGCATGCAGCGAGGTGACCTTCGCCGTGGTGTAGCCGCTCGTCCCGGCGCCGACGCGGTCGTCCTCGAGGACGGCGACCGTCGCGCCGTCGTCCTCGAGCAGCGTGGCCGCGGTGAGCCCGAGCATCCCGGCGCCGATGACCGCCACGTCGACCTCGACCTCGCCCGAGAGCGCCGGACGCTCGGGCGCCGGGGCGGTGTCGAGCCACAGGGAGGTCGGGGTGGGGCGGGAGGTCAACGCGCAGGCGGGAACATGCGCCACTTCTCCCGCGCAAACTGCTCGCGATGGGGAATGTCGTGCAGCGGCCGCGAGCCCGCGGCCTCCTCGTCGACCCCGGGCTCCTGCGCCTTCTTGTTCGCGAAGGGTCCGACGCCGGCGACGAACATCACGATGCCTACCACGAGGGCCAGCACCACGAGGAGGAGGAATAATTCCGCCACCGGATCGGCGTACCCGCCCGCCTCGCGCTCAAACGGCGACAGCGGGGGTTTCGCCCGGCGCGGGCGGTACCGTGCCTCCCATGGCCGATCGAGCCGCGCGAATGATCCCGCTCGGCTACGGCAAGTGGGTCCGCGCCGACCGGGTCTTCGCGGTCATCCCCCTCGAGGCGTCCGAGCGCGGCGACGGGCGGAGGACCTACGTGCACGCCGACGGGCTCACCGAGCCGCTCGTCGCATCGCGCTCGGAGCGGGCGATCCTCGCCGACGTCGAGGCTGCATTGGCCGAGGCGGCGGGAGTCCCCCGGCGGCGCTCGGTGCGCACGAGCGAGCAGCCGCCCCTGTTCTAGGCAGGTTGGCTCTCGTCCAGGCCGGGCGGGGTTCGAGCGGGTCGCGGGCTGCTAGCGGCCCGGCTGCGCGCGCCGCATGAGCGTGCGGATGACCGGGGCAAGCTCGGGGGGCATCTGGCGCTCGCCGAAGGAGACGGTGTCCGAGCGGTCGCCGCGGCGGATCTCGAGGTCGTAGTGGAGCATGTCCGCCGCCCCCGGCGCCGCGGGCGGACCCTCGCCGACGTGCGCGAGGTCGACCTCGTCGAGGGCAGCGGAGATCGCCTCGGCCTCCTCGGTGTCGAGCTCGCGCGTGTCGAGCGAGGCCACCATCGGCAGCCCCGCCAGCCCGCCCGTGCGGCGGAGGGAGAGCTGTGCGTGCTCGCCGGCCACGAATGAACGCGCTTCAGAGCGCGAGCTTCACCGCTTCCCACCCCGCGCGCACGGCGTCCGCTTCCTTGCCTCCTGCGCCGAAGCGCAGGTCGGCGGCTCGCTGCGTGGCCTTCGCGAAGGCCAGGAAGTCGCAGTTGGGCTTGACCCTGGCGTCGCGAATGGCGTCGTACCAGATCATGCCGGCCGCCTCCCACGCGTTGCCGCCGATCGTGGTCGCCACGACGTAGAACGCGTGATTCGGGATGCCCGAGTTGGTGTGGACCCCGCCGTTGTCCTCGCCCGTGTTCACGAACTGGTCCATGTCGGCGGGCTGGTCGTCGTGCGGGTTTGCCTCGCCCGGTGCCTTGAGCGAGCGCAGTGCGGGCAACAGCGCGGGTCCGACGACGTCTTCTCCGATGAGCCAGCTCGCCTCCTCGGCCGTCTGGCCCTTGGCGTACTGCGAGACGAGGGAGCCGAAGACGTCGGAGATCGACTCGTTCAGCGCGCCGGACTGGTCGCGGTAGACGAGGTTCGCCGTGTACTGGGTGACGCC
>JBBPZA010000036.1:0-24647 GCA_038199375.1 Solirubrobacterales bacterium
GGGAGTCGGCGTGATGTCAGCCGCCGCCATCCCCCCCGTCCCCACTGCCACCGCCGCCGTCGCGACGCACGTCGCTCCAGCACCCGCCAGCCACTTCACTTGTCCGCGCCGCATCGCGCCTCCAGTCGTTAGAAAACCGCAGTCGGGTGCTTCATCCCCCGAAGCCCACCCGCGGAGCGGCTCCGGTCGGGCGAATGTCAGCCAGCTGACATCGGGTTGCGGAGGAGGACCCAGAGGTCTTCGGCCTCGCGAACCACAATCCCCTCGTCGAGGCTGGCGAGACGGACCGAGCTGTGCGGTCCACGTAACCGTGGCGGGCACCGAGGGGCGATGCGCCGGGCCGGGGTGTGAGAATGCCGGCCAGATGAATTTCGACCTCTCCGACGACCACCGGCTCATCCGGCGCACCCTGCGCGAGCTCGCCGAGATCCGGCAGATGGGCATCGCCCGAGCACCGGGCGCGTGACCGTTCGCCGCGGCGCGGCGATCTGGCTCGTACTGCTGGCGGCCTATGCGAGCACGGTCGGGATCCACGCCTTCGGAAACTCGGATTACGGGGGCGACGAGCCCCACTACCTGCTCACCGCGGAGTCGATCGTCTCCGACGGGGACGTCGACCTGGCCAATCAGTACCGCGAGCGCGCCTATGCCGACTGGTACCCGGACACGCTGGAGGTCCAGGGCTCCCCGACCAACGGCCAGGTCAACGAGCCACACGGGCTCGGGTTCCCGCTGCTGATCGCACCGGCCTACGCGATCGGCGGGCCGGCGGCGGTGGAGCTCTTCCTCGCGGCGGTCGCGGCGCTCGGGTTCGTGCTGGCGAGCGCGCTCGCTCGACGCCTGGTCCCCGAGCCCTACGCGACGGCGGCGCCGCTGGTCGCCGCACTCTCGCCGCCGGCGCTGGCCTACTGCACCGCGGTCTCCCCCGAGCTCGCGGCGGGGAGCGTGCTGGCGGGCGCCTGCCTGCTGGCTCTCCGGGTCCGCGATCGCCCGCGGCTGCGCACCGCTCTGGCGGCGGCGGCGCTGGTCGCGCTGCTCCCCTGGCTGGGAACGTCCTACCTGGCGCCGAGCGCGGTCGTGGCGGTCGCGATCACCCGCTGGCTGGCCCGCCGGCGCGGGCGCATCGGCGGACTGATGGCGCTCGAGGTCGTCCTCTTCTCGCTGGTCATGTTCGCGACCGTCAACGACCGGCTCTACGGCGGCCTGATGCCCTCCGCCGCGGAGAGCCCCGGCCAGTCGGGCACCGACCCCGTCTTCCCCGCCGACTACCTGGATCGGGCCCACCGCCTCCTCTCGCTGTGGATCGACGGCGACTACGGCGTCCTGCGGTGGGCACCGTTCGGCGCGCTGGCATTGTGGTCGCTGTGGCTGCTGTGGCGCTCGCGGCGCGAGCACGTCGCCCGCGCGCTCCCCGAGCGCCTCGACGCCGAGGTGGCGGCCGGCCTGCTCGCGCTGGTGTGCGCCGCCCAGGTCTTCGTCGCGGCGTTCCTCTCCCCCACCGCGTCCGGGCTCTGGTTCCCGGGCCGCTACCTGATCGCCGCGCTGCCGATCGCGGCGGCGCTCGCCGCGTGGGGCCTGCGCCACGCCCCACGGGTCGGCTCCCTGCTCGCCGCGCTCACCGTCGCGGCGAGCGCCTGGCTCTACCTCGAGCTGCGCCTCGGGGAGGGAAGCTGGATCTTCCCTCCGCAGCGCGTGCCGTTCGGACCGCTGCGCGACGTGCTTCCCCAGTGGGGCGCGGACTCTCCCTGGCCGACCGTCGTCTCCGTCGCGGTCGTCGCCGCCCTCCTCGCCCTCGTCGCCCGCGAGTGGCGCTCGAGGCGCCAGGCGGAGGGGGTCGCGCGGCGGGCGTACTCGGGGTAGGGGCGCGGCCGCCCGCGCCCGCTCACGTCGCGTGCTGCTCGACCACCTTGGTCGCCGCGCTGGCCGGGTCGAGGCGGCGCTCTACCACCTCTTCGAGCAGCCGCTGGACCTCCGGGTCCTCCTCCAGCGCGGCCTCCAGCCGCCGGCGCAGGCGCAGGGAGGCCAGCACCAGCACTTCGTTTACGAGGTTGTCGCGCCGGCGCTCGGAGAGGGTGCCCTCGGCGTCGATGTGGGCGCGGTGGGCGTCGAGCTTCTCGACGAGCTCCTCGATCCCCTTGTCGTGCACGGCCTGCGTCTTGACGATGGGCACTTTCCAACTCTTCTCGGGCCCGAGCGAGAGGACCCCGCGGATCTCTCGCACCATCGAGTCGGTCAGCGGGTGATCGGCCTTGTTGACGACGATCACGTCGGGGATCTCCATGACGCCGGCCTTGAGCGCCTGCACCGAGTCGCCCGATCCGGGGACCAGCACGAGCACGACCGTGTCGGCGTGGTCCATGACGTCGACCTCGGCCTGGCCGACGCCGACCGTCTCGAGCCACACGTCGTCCTTGCCCGATGCGTCCATGAGCATCGCGGCCTGGAGCGCCGCCTCGCTCATCCCTCCGAGCGCGCCGCGGGTGGCCATGGAGCGGATGAAGACGCCCTTGTCGAGGAAGTGGTCGCTCAGGCGGATGCGATCGCCGAGCAGCGCCCCCTTCGTAAACGGGGATGACGGGTCGATCGAGAGCACCGCGACCTGGCGGTCGTGGGCCCGGCGGAGCTTGGTCAACGCGGCGAGCAAGGTCGACTTCCCGGCTCCGGGAGGACCGGTGAACCCGACCACGGCGGCCTGGCCGGTGTGTGGATAGACCTCCCGGACGATCTCCCAGCCCTCGGGATCGTCGTCCTCGACGAGCGAGATCGCGCGGCCCAGCGCGCGCTTGTCGCCGTCGAGCAGCCGCTCGGCGAGGGTGCCCTTGTCGTTCGCCACGGCGCCAATCATGCCAGCGGCGACCAGGGGCGGCGCGGAGGTCGCGCCGCGCTGCTCTCTGGCCGTGCTGTCAGCATTGTCGGCGATGTCGTCAGCCGCCGATCCCGTCGTCGAAGCCCCCACCGTCGAGGCGCCGGCCGGCGTCCGCGCCGAGCCGCCGCCGCGCGAGGGCGGCCCGCTCACCCTGCTGCGGTTCCTGCGACGCCACAGGATGCTCTCCCCCGAGTACGGGCAGCTCGCGCTCCGGCTCGCGTGGCTCAAGGTGCGCCACCGCGGACGCCTGGTCACCGACGGGCTGGCCTTCGTCGGGCCGGGGGTCACCTTCGAGATCGGCCGCGGCTCGAAGGTCCATCTCGGTCGCTGGTGCTGGATCGGACACGGGTCCAAGATCCGTGCCCACGAAGGCGAGGTCCACATCGGCGCCAAGACCGTGCTTGGCCAGGAGTGCACGATCTCGGCCTTCCAGCACGTCTCCATCGGCCGCGAGTGCGTGATCGCCGACCGGGTGATGCTCATCGACTTCGACCACGGGATCGTCGACGTCGAGCGCCCCATCCGGCTGCAGGGCATCTACAAGCGCGACGTCCGCGTCGGGCACAACTGCTGGATCGGGTACGGGGCCTGCGTGCTGCGCGGGGTGACGGTCGGCGACAACAGCGTGCTGGGCACCTATGCCGTGGTCACCAAGGACGTCCCCGACAACGCGATCGCCGCGGGCGTCCCCGCTCGGGTCATCCGCATGCGCGAGACTCCGAGCACCCTGCGCTGGCGGTGAACGCGATCACGTGGCCGCCCTCGACGGGCGCGTCATCCTAGGTGGGTGACCACCCACCCGCCCGCCATCTCGCTTCGTGGCGCACGCAAGCGCTTCGGGGCGATCACCGCCGTCGACGGCATCAACCTCGACGTCCCCGCCGGAATCTGCTTCGGGCTGCTCGGGCCAAACGGCGCCGGCAAGTCGACGACCATGCGCATGCTCACCGCCCAGGCCCGGGCCGACGAGGGCGAGATCGCCGTGCTCGGCTTCCACCTTCCCGAGGAGTCAAAGCAGGCCCGTATAGAGATGGGGGTCACGCCCCAGCTCGACAACCTCGACGTCGAGCTCACCGCCCGCCAGACCCTTCAGGTCTTCGCGCGCCTCTACCGCATCCCTCGGGCCGAGCGGCGCGACGCGGTCGAGCGGGCGCTGCGGATCGCCAACCTGGTCGAGCGGGCCGACACCAGGGTCTCAGAGCTCTCCGGCGGAATGCGGCGGAGGCTGCTGATCGGCCGCGCGCTCGTCCATCAGCCGCGGCTGCTCCTCCTCGACGAGCCGACCGTCGGGCTCGATCCGCAGGTTCGCCAGGAGCTCTGGTCGCTCATCGACAGCCAGCGCGCCGAGGGAGTGACCGTCCTGATGTCCACCCACTACATCGAGGAGGCCGAGCGCCTGGCCGACGTCGTCGCGGTCATGGCCGCCGGCAGGATCGTCGCCCGGGGCGCGCCGGCGGAGCTCATCGCCGAGCACGCCGGCCGGCGGGTGCTCGAGGTCTACGGGCCGGCTGCCCGGCTGGCCGAGGTCGCCGGGGAGGCGGCGCGCCGCGGCTGGCCGACCCGCCGCAGCGGGCCGGCCGTGGCGATTCTTCGCGCCGAGAACCTAGACGGCGACGCCCCGGAGGGCGTGCCGCGTGCGGCCACGCTGGAGGACGCCTTCGTGGTCCTCACGGGGGAGGAGATCGCGTGAGGCGCCGGCTTCGCCGCCTCGAGCCCGCCGCGATCGCGGGCGTGATGAGCCGCGACGTCAACCTCTTCCGGAAGTTCTGGAAGGCGACGACCTTCTCCTCCATCGTCGAGCCGACGATCTACCTGGTGGCCTTTGGCTTCGGGTTCGGCGCGCTGATCTCCGAGGTCGGCGGCATCGACTACGTCCAGTACGTCGGAACCGGGGTCGTAGCCAGCGCCGCCCTGTTCTCTTCGGTCTTCCCGGGGATGTTCAACACCTTCGTCCGGCGCGAGTTCCAGCGCACCTACGACGCGATGCTCGCGGCCCCCGTCGATGTCGAGGAGCTCGTCACCGCCGAGGTTCTGTGGATCTCCACCCGAGCCGGCGTCTACTGCATGGCCCCGCTCGTGGTGGCCATCCTCTTCGGCCTCGACCCGTCCCCCGCAACCGTCCTGGTGCCGCTGGTGGGCTTCACGACCGGCTTCGGCTTCGCCTCCTTCGGCGTGCTCATCTCGGCGATCGCGAAGTCGATCGACAACTTCAACTACGTGACCAGCGCGGTGATCACTCCGCTCTTCCTGGTCTCGGGGACCTTCTTCCCGGTCTCAGAGCTGCCGCGCGGTGTCGAGATCGTCGCCCAGGTCAATCCGCTCTACCACACCGTCCAGCTCGTCCGCGACGCCGTGCTCGGCGGCCTCGGAGCGCCCGACCTCGGCCACGCCGCCGCGCTGGCCGGCTTCGCGGTGGTCATGTGGCGCCTGGCCATCTGGCGCCAGGGGAAGCGGCTGATCGACTGAGAGTCGGGCCGATGCGTGGTTCCGGTGCCAAGCGGTTGTTCGGCACTGACTAGAGGGCCGCACTCGAACAACTTTGGCAAAGTGTTCGGTACAGTTCGATCATGCTTGAGCCGAACAACATTGTGCCGGGGCGGCGCGGGCGTCCACCGCGAACGGCGGTCTACCACCGGTTGCGCATGCAGATCGTCGAGCTGCGCGAGCGCTTGGGCGGGCTGCCGTCCCCCCCGGAAGCGGAGGGGATCTGGCGCGGGATCTGGCTCGAGGAGACCCACCACTCGACCGCGATCGAGGGCAACACGCTGACGCTCGAGCAGGTCGAGCTGCTGCTCGCCGAAGGCCGCGCCGTCGGCAACAAGGAACTGCGCGAGTACCTCGAGGTACGCGGCTACGCGACCGCAGCCGAATGGGTCTACGAGCACGGTCTCGAGCACGGAGAATGGGCAGGCGAGGAGCTGATCTCGCTTGCCGAAGTGCGGCACGTCCACTCGCTCGCGATGATTCCCGTGTGGGACGTCGCGCCACACCCACAGGCAACCGAGCGAGAGGCCCCAGGGTCGTTTCGCGAGCACGACATCGCGCCGTTTCCCGGCGGCATGCGGCCACCCCCGTGGCCCGAAGTCGCGGCCCTCATCCGCGATTGGGTCACCGACGCCAACAAGCTCGGCAAGGCCGACGAGGCGACGATCGCCGAGACGCTCGCGGCATTGCACGCCCGGTTCGAGCAGATCCACCCTTTCCTGGACGGCAACGGCCGCGCTGGCCGACTGGTCCTCAACCTGCTATTGGTGCGGCTCGGCTACCCCCCGGCGATCATCTACAAGGCTGACCGCTCCCGCTACCTCGCCGCGCTGCGGCGCGCAGACCAGGACGATCCCGGACCGCTCGGCGAGTTCCTCGCGCGCGCGGTGCTCGACAACCTCTACAAGTTCATCGTGCCGGCAATCGCGGGCCCAGCATTCCTGGTATCGCTCCCCGCGCTCGCGACCGGCGAGCTGTCCGCCAACGCACTCCGCGTAGCCGCGATCCGAGGGCGCCTCAAGGCCGCCAAGGCCTCAGACGGCACCTGGCGGAGCTCGAGAGCTTGGGTCGACGAGTACGTCTCCAGCCGCTACAAGCGGGCCTGAGCGCCGCATCGCTCTCGGCACCCGAAGCCCCCCACGTCCGAAGTCTGGATCGCCGGGCGAGCCAGCACTAGTCCTATGCGAGATGGTCGGCGCGGTATGCGCCCGAGCATCGCTCGTCGTGGCAGAGCAGAAGCTCGGTGACCAGGCCGAGGTCGAGCGGGTCGCCTTGCCAGCCGGTCACCGCGGTGTCGGCGTCGATGGACGGGCCATGACGTCCATGGTGCTCGCGCACTGCGGCTGGAGTGCCGCCGCAGGGCTGAGGATGGTCGGGGACGCGCCGGCCGTCGGGGCGTCGGAAGACGACGCCGCCCACCGGATCGGCGCTCCAGCCGGTAGCCGCCCTCGTGCACCAGCCGGTGATGATGGCGGCAGAGCAGCACGAGGTTCTCGACGCTCGTCTTCCCTCCGTGGGCCCAGTGGGTGATGTGGTGCCCATCGACGAAGCGGTGGTGACCGCACCCGGGAAAGCGACACCCTCGGTAGCGTGCCGGGCAAGCGCCAACAGCTCCTCCTCGTTCTCGCCGCTGGCCACCCGCGTGAGCGCACGCACCTGCGAATAGCTCAAGCGCCCCGCCTCGAACTCCGCCCGAACCCCGGCGAGACCCGCCACGGACCGCGCGACGCGAAGTTGCTCGCGCGCCGCCCCCGGCGCCACCCCACACCGCCACGACAACCACTGCGCACACGAGCGACAGCCCCACGCCGCCCACCCGTCCCGCCGATCGAACTCCGCCACCAGCAGCAACCACCCGCACATCCCTGCATTCAGGTGGCCCGCCAGGGTCGTGATCTCCTCCTCCAACCGCTCGACGGGAACCTCGTCGAGCTTGTCCTCGCCAGCGTCGCGTACACCAGCGCCTTCCCCCAGCATCGTGCCTCCCGACATAGCGAACGTGTGTTCCCATGCTAGTCGTGGGATCGGACGGTTCACTCGAGCGTCTCCGCGGAAACGCCGCGCCCCCATGCCCGGCCGCGTCATACACGTCTGCGCCAGTATGTGCACCACGACGGCAGTCGATGCGGCCTATCTCAACCCGGCCCGGCCGGGTGGCCTCATTGACCGTGGCGGCGTGGATCGCTTTCATGCGCAGGCTGGCCTTCTTCTACAGCCACACCGTGATCGACGACGTCCAGCTCGCCGTCGAGCAAGCCCACCAGCATCCCGACTGCCCGGCCGCCTGAAAGTGTCGAGCGCGCGAATCGCGGTGCGCTCCAACCACTCCTCGACCACGGCCTTCTCATCGCCGAGGCCGCGCTATCCAGAACCGAAGCGGAGTCGAGGCAAACGCCCACCAGGCGAGCGCACCCTGGGAGGAAGGCTGCGGGAGTCGCCGCTCGCTATGTCGGATCGACCGATACCGGGCGCGCGCCGCTGATAGTTATCGGTGTCAGCCGAGCGTCTTCGACGCCGCGGGTGGAGAGCTTGAGCTCGAGGATGCCGGTGCGCGCGGTCTCTCCGGCAGCGGCGAAGACGAAGTTGCCCAGGCTGTAGGCCACCAGCTTGCGTCCCTGGCGCTCGATGGGTTGAAGCACGTGCGGGTGGGCGCCGATGACCGCACCAGCGCCGTTGTCGAGCGCGAGCTGGGCGAGCTCGCGCTGGCGTTCGGTGGGCTGGGCCATCCGCTCGATACCCCAATGGAAGGTGGCGATCACCACGTCGGCCACGCGCCGCGCGGCGCGTACGCCTCGGATCACGGCGGCGTCGGTCGCCCATTGGGTCCCAGGACGCCCCGGCGTCGCAGCGAACTCGAGGGGCAGGATCTCCGAGAAGCCCACGAAGGCGACACGCAGCCCGCGGCGCTCCACGACCCGCGGCCGAGCGGCCGCGGCGATGTTCGAGCCCGCACCGACCGGCTTGATGTCGCGCCGGGCGACGGCCCGGACCGTATCGAGCAGGGCGTCGGGCCCGTAGTCGCCCACGTGATTGTTGGCCAGGTTGAGCACGTCGAAGCCGGCGAACTGCCGAGCGGCTGACAAGGTCTCAGGAGCGGCGCGGAAGTTGAACTGCTTCGGGAACAACTGGCCGCGCCGCGAGACCGAGCACTCCAGGTTGCCAAAGGCGATGTCCGCGGAGCGCAGCGAGCGGCCGACGGACTGCCACACGAACCCCTGATCTCCGCCGGCCGTGAGCTCGGCATCCTGCAGGTTGACGTCGCCCACCGCGGCGAGCGTGATCGGGCGCGCCTGGATCAAGCGAGGCGTCGACCGGCGCCCGTCGATCCCCACGCCCACCACGCGCAGCGCAAAGCGCCGCCACGGACGCTCTAGGCCAACGCGCAGCTTGAACCTAGGACCGCCCCTCGCACGTCCGCTCCAGACAGTGCGCCAACTCGATCCGAGTCCCGGCCGCGCCTCGATCCTCAGGCGCTCTCCCGGCAAGGCGCCGCCCACGGTCAGCGGCACGCGAACGCCGAGGGCCAGGACCCGCGGCGCCGTGACCACAAGACGCTTTCCCCCCGCCAGTCGATCCCCCCGCGCCGAGGGCTCGTCGGGCCGCAGCAGGAGAGCGACGAGAACCAGTGCGAGCACGCAGTCGAAGGCGAACCCCGCGACCAGCACCCAGCGACCAAACTTCAAGCGCCGCCTCCCCACCATGCCCAACCCATACGACGACCACCGACAAGAACCTGCCCCAAAGCGGAGCAACGAGGAGTGAGGAGGCGACCGAAGAGCGTCGTGGTGTGCGCGCCGGGGCGGTAGCGCGGCGCTCACCGCGGGATAGACCTGTCGCTTCCCGTCCCGGCCCGCCGCGCACGTGGTCGACCTGGCCAGCCTCGCCTCGCTGGACGACCCGGCGAGGCCTACGTCTCCCGCGCCCTAGGCCGACGAGCCCATCGGCTTCCACAGCAGAGATCGTGCGAGTAGGCCTACCTGCCAGGCTTGGCGGCTGCGGCCGCGCCGGCCTCCGCGGCGGCAGCGCCGTCAGGTTCAGGCAGGCGGTAGCCGCGTTCGGCCTTGAGCACCTCGCCGGTCTTAACGCACTTGGAGAGCGTGGTGCTGACCGTGCCACGGTTGATGCCGGTGGCTGTGGCGACCTGGCCGGCGGTCATCGCGTCACCGTTGGTGAGAGCCGCGAGCACTTTGGTCTTGGTCGCGCCCGGCGCGGTGCGACCGCGCGCTTTCGCCGCGGTCGAAGAGCGGGTGCGCGTCGGGGCGCGACGCGGCGTCGCGCGCGCCGCCGGTGGTGGTGGTGGTGGTGCGGGTCGTTCACGGGGGTCGAGCGCGGCGAGCGCGCCACGGAGCTTCTCGCCCTCCGCCAGCAGCTGGTCAAGGCGTTTCTGGATGTCGTGTCGGATGCGATCGATCAACGGTTCCCGCCTGCTGAGTTACCCATCTGGCGATCCTACACACCGGGCCCCGGGCGACGCGTCCTTCGGACAGCTACCCGCCGGAGCGGAGCATCGGCGCAGGACACGGGCCTGGCTGCGCTCAGCGTAGGCCGTGGAGGGCCATCTGGCGTGGTGTGGTGCCTGGGGGCCATCTGCGGCGCTAACCCCTCACGCCGGCGAGCGCGTCGTCGTAGAGGGCCGCGGTACGGGCCGCAACATCTGCCCAGTCGAAGCCTAGGACGTGCTCGGAGGCTTGGGCCACGAGGCGGTCGCGCAGCTCGGGATCGGTGAGCAGGCGCTCGATCATGATCGCGAGGTGCTCGGCGTCCCCGCCGTTGAAGCGCAGGCCGACGCGCTCGTCCTCGGGCACGATCTCGCGCAGGCCGCCCGTGTCCGCGACGACACAGGGGCAGCCCGAGGCCATCGCCTCCAGCGCGACGAGGCCGAAGGGCTCGTAGAGGGAGGGGACCACGCAGAGGTCGGCGATCGGGTAGAGGGAATGCAGGACGTCGTCGCCGATCCAGCCCAGGAAGCTGCCGTGCTCCATCAGGCCCAGGCGCTGGGCCTGGGCGCGCAGCTCCTGCTCGTGGGTGCCCGAGCCGGCGACCAGGAAGCGCACGTTCCCGAGATGCTCGATCAGCCCGGGCAAGGCGTCGAGCGCGAGCTGGAAGCCCTTCTCGTAGACGAGCCGGCCGACGAGCAGCACCAGCCGCTCGCCGGGCGCGGCGAAGCTCGCGCGCAGGGCGCCGAGGTCCTCGGCGGGGCGGAGGTCGAGCGGGTCGATCCCGTTAGGGATGACCGTGACGCGCTCCTCCTCGAGGTCGTAGATGTCGCACACGTGCTCGCGCATGTAGTGCGAGCAGGTGATCACCCGCTCGGCGCGGTTGGCCATCCAGCGCTCGACGCCGTGGATGTAGGACTGCGGGTGCTTGTCGACCCACCCCTGGTGGCGGCCGAACTCCGTGGCGTGGATGGTCACCACCAGCGGGCAGCGCAGCAAGCGGGCGAGGTGGTCGCCGGCGGAGGCGACGAGCCAGTCGTGGCCGTGGACGAGGTCGAAGTCCAGGCGCTCGCGCAGGTGCACTCCGGCGGCGAGCATGTCCGAGTTCATGTGCTCGATCCAGGTGACGAACTCCCCCAGGTCGCGCGGGCGGCGGGGCTCGCGGACTCGGTGGACGATCACGCCGTCCATCTCCTCCTCCGCCTCCATCGCCTCGTCGCCGCGGGTGAGCACGTGGACCTCGACCTCCTCATCGGCGACCAGCCCCTCGGAGAGCTTTCGCACGTGACGGGCGAGGCCCCCCTCGATGAGCGGCGGGTACTCCCAGGAGAGGATGAGGACGCGGGTCACGGGACGAGCAGGGTCGCGGAGCGCAGGTGCGGAGCCAGGTTCCGCAGTGCTGCGGGCGGCTCGGAGTCTAGGGCGAGCGCCTCGTCGAGCGCGCGGGCGTGACCGTCGGCGCGCTCGCCCGGATAGGGGCCGGCCACGCCCCGGCTGACCATGAACGCCCAGTCGGAGGCCTGGAGCGCGAGCAGCTCGCGAAGCGCCCGCGGCGAGGCCTCCGCGCCGCGGGCGACCACCCGCAGCTCGGCCGCGCGGGCGCGCCACGCGAAGTCGGCGACGGCGGGCCCGTCCCACGTGGAGAGGTCGCGCGGGGTGCCCCAGCTGGTGGCGGGGAGCGCGCGGGCGCCGCCCGCCCCACCCGTCCCCCTCGCCGGATCCGCGCGGCTCGCCCGGAGCGCCGCGGACTGGTCGACGGGCTCGACGCGCTGCAGCGCGTCGTCGAGCTGCACGATCGCGAGCCCTTGGCGGGCGGCCTCGTCGAACACCGCGCTCAGCCACGCGATTCCCTCGTACCACCAGTGGCCGAGCAGCTCGGTGTCCAGCGCGCACACGCACAGCCCGCCGTCGGCGACGCGGGCCCGCACGCGCTCGACGAAGTCCGCGGCGTGGACGCGGGTCAGGCGCAGGGCGGCCTCATGGTCGTAGGGCGAGCCGTCGTTGGCCCACGGCCGGTGGTGGTGGAACGTGTGGTGGTGGTAGTCGCGGTAGGCCCCGTCGGCGGGGTAGCCGGCCTCGCTCCAGACCAGCTCGATCGTCGCGCGGTCGATCGGGACGAGGGTCAGACCCGCCGGCGTCAGCAGCGGTCGCAGGTGCGCCGGCGCCCCCGGATCGAGCACGTCGGTCAGGTCCGCACACGTCGCGTGGACACCGCTCTCGAGGAGCAGCGGCTCGAGCCAGGGCGCGTGCCCGCACTCCGGCAGCCAGAAGCCGCCTTGCCACGGCGCCCCCCGGAGGCGATGGGACTCGATTCCCGTCGCGATCTGCAGCCGCGCGCCGGCGTCCGTCGCGAGTAGCGGCAGCACGGCGTGCGTCGCCGACGAGGTCCATGCCGCGTGGTCAAGCAGGCGGCCGAGCAGGTCTCCTCCCATGGCCGCGAAGCGTTCGTCGGCGCGCTCGTAGTCGCCGGCCGCCCGCGCGACCTCGTCGGCCAGCATGGTCTCTCCTCCCTCGCGCAGGCCGGCGGCGTCGAGCGCGTGTGTGACGCGGCGGACGTCGCGGAGGAAGGCAGTGAAGCGCTCCGCGACCCCGGGCGCCTCGAGCTGGTCGCAGAGCACCGGGGTGAGCGAGAGGGTCACCGGGGCGCCCGCCTCGAAGAGCTCGAGGAGCGGCAGGTAGGAGGTTGCCATCGCCTCCCACAGCCACTCCTCGCCGAACGGCCACGTCCCGAAGCCCTCGACGTAGGGCATATGGGTGTGCAGGACGAGGGCCAGCTCGCCGGGCCGGCTCACGGCCGACAGATGGCGAGGAAGTCCAGGGCGCGGTCCAGGCGGCCGCTGCGCAGGGCGAAGTCGCGCGACGAGACCGCGGGGGTGAACCAGTCGTAGAAGGGCTCGGTGATCCCCAGGCGCGCGTGCACCGCGTCCCATCCCGCCTTCAGGGCGAGCTCGTGAGCGCGCAGCCTGCGCGCGTGGTAGACGCCCAGCAGCTCGACCCGCGAGAAGTGCGCCCGGCACAGCGCCTGGAACTCCTGCGTTCGGTACTCGTGGACATGCCACGGGTTGCCCGAGCGCTCCGCGCCGGGCGGCGCGAGCGTGAGGACGTTGGGGGTCGACACGTAGGCGGTCCCCCCCGGGCTCAGCAGCGAGGCGAAATGGTCGAGCACCGGGCCGGGCTCCTCGACGTGCTCGATCGTCTGGAGGAAGGCGACGGCATCGCAGGGCTCGCCGAAGTCGTCTATCAGAGCGCGCTCGAAGCGCAGGTTCGGCCCGCGGTAACGCAGACGGGCGTGCTGGTGTGCCTCGGGGTTGGCGTCGACTCCCACCACCGCGGCCGCGCGCCGGGCCAGGACGTCGGCGCCGTAGCCCTCCCCGCTGGCCATGTCGACGACCCGCTGCCCTACGACGCGCGCGGCGATCCACTCGTAGACCGCGAGGTGCCGGCGAAACCAGTAGTTCTCCTCCGGCACGTCGGGCAGCGTCCGCTCGCCGGTCAGCGCGAGGGGCGGCACGCCCGCCGGCTGGTCGCGCTGGACGTAGGCCTCCGGCATGCGGCGCGCGAGTATACGGTCGCCTTCAGGCGCTAGAGGGACAGCACCCTGCCGATAGGGTGCCGGCGGTGTCCACCCCCACCACCCCCGAGGCGATCCGTGAGGTCAACGAGCGCTACCACGATCTCGCGGCGGACGCCTACGATCAGAAATGGGGCATCGACTTCGGCGAGAAGGGGCGCCGGCAGGTGCTCGGCAAGGTCGCCAAGGGCCTGGGTGGCGTCCCCAACCGGCCCTTTGCGCGCTCCTTGGAGATCGGTGCGGGAACGGGCTACTTCTCGCTCAACCTGCTGCGGGCCGGCGTCGTGCGCCAGGCGACGTGCACCGACCTCTCGCCGGGAATGCTCTCCGCCCTCAAGGCCAATGCGAGTGAGCTCGGCCTCGCCGTGAAGGCCGTACGAGCCGACGCGGAGGACCTGCCGTTCGCCGACGGCGCGTTCGACCTCGTCCTCGGCCACGCCGTGCTGCACCACATCCCCGACCTTCCGGGAGCGATGGCCGAGTTCGCCCGGGTGCTGCGGCCCGGAGGAACGGTCCTCTTCGCCGGCGAGCCCTCGCGCTACGGCGACCGGATCGCCGCCGTCCCCAAGCGCGGCGCCCACGCGATCGCACCGGCGTGGCGCGCGCTCATGGGCGCCCGGGCGGCCCCGTGGGTCAGCCGCAACGGCTCCGAAGCCGACGACGACGGCCACCGGCTCGAGCGGTGGGTCGACGTCCACGCCTTCTCGCCGCGCGAGCTCGCGTCCTTCGCCCGCGAGGCGGGATTCGCCAACGTCCGCGTCGGGGGCGAGGAGCTGATGGCCAGCTGGTTCGGGTGGAGCAACCGCGCGCTCGAGTCCACCGCGGTGCCCGAGGAGGTGCCGTGGCTGTGGCGCCAGTACGCCTACCGCGGCTACCTCGCCCTCCAGGAGATCGACCGCCGCCTCCTCGAGGGCCGCCTGCCCGCCGCCCTCTTCTACAACCTGCTGCTCTCGGGGCGCCGCCCCCTCTTCTGAGCGACTGCGCTGCAGCACGGCGCGGCCTGCCTCGAGGATCAGCGCGCTCTTGGCCCGCGCGTAGCCGCTGTCCAGCGGACCCCCGTCGATTCTCTCGAGCCACACCTCTCAACCCGCGTCAGCCGGCAGCAGGACGTAGGCGTCCTCGCCGCTGAGCGGGCGGATGTCGCGGAAGTTCCGCTCGTCGAGCGTCGCGATCTGGGTGGTGCGCACCTCTCGAGCGAGGGCGACGAGCGATGCGTCGGTAAGGCTCAGGCCGAGCGACGCGTACCGGCGAGCGATGGTGATGCTCTGCTCGATCGCCCCAGGCCACCATCTCGCCTCGTAGGCTCCAGCCTGCAGATCCTCGTGCAGCGCCGCGGCCGCCGCCGGACCGCCGCGGGCGAGAATGAGGTGGTCCATCTCGGCAACTGCGAGCGGAGTGGTCACGAACAGCCCTTCGGCCGCCCCCATCCACTCGCTCACCGCCTCGTGTGCGCTGTCCCGGCGGTTCATGAAGGCCACGACGACCGACGTGTCGATGACGATCACGCTTCGCCGAACGACGTATCGGCGAGGTGACGATCGACCTCGACCGAAAGGTCCGCGGGCCCGTCGAAGACCCCGTGCGCCGAGGGGCGGGGCGGCGGAGCGGCCTCGGCGGCAACGGACAGGGCGCGACGGATGACCTCCGCCTTCGAGATGCCCTCGGCGGCCGCCCGACGAGCCAGCGCGCGGTCGACCTCGGTCTCGATGTACAGGCTGGTCTTCCTCACCGCCCGATACACGTTGAAGTTGGTCTTCCTCACGACGCGCAGAGTACCACCCGCTCATACCACCTGTCCATCTCACCTCCGCACCGGATCGACCCCCGGCCTGCTTCGATAGGGGGGTGACAGCCTGCGCCCGACCTCGCGCAGTGGCCGCCGCCCTCGGCGCCGTGGCGCTCCTCGGCGGATGCGGCAGCCCTTCGGCCGACCTCTTCGTCGTCGAGCGCTCGGGCGCCATCCCTGGAGCCCGGCTGACCCTGCTCGTCTCCGACGGCGGGACGGCGCGCTGCGACGGCGGCCCCGTGCGGGACATCGGGTCCGCCCGCCTGCTCGTCGCCCGCGCGCTCGTAACCGATCTCGAACCCGAGGCCGCTCGCGATCGGGGCCTCCCGCCCGGGCCGCGCGCTGTGCTCCGCTACCGCGTACGGATGGAAGCCGGGACCCTCGCCTTCGCCGACACGTCGCGCGGCCAGCCGCCCGCCTTCCAGCGCCTTGCCGCCTTCGCCCGCGAGATCGCCACACGGGTATGCGGCCTACCGCGATGAGCGCGCGCGGTCAAGGTCCGAAGCGCACCTTCCCGTTCGACCGCGCGCGTTCCTCGGCGCGCTCCACGTAGTCCAGGCGCTTGGCCGCCGCACGGAACAGGCGGGCGATGAGGCGCAGCCGCGCGTTCTCGGAGCGCAGGTCGAGCAGCCCCTGCTTCGCGTCGAGGCCGAACTCGACGGTCGCCGCCATCGCGTAGGCGCTCATGCCCTCGACCTCCTGGGGCTCGGGTCGCTTGTCCGTCGCGCGCTCGACGAGGTTGGCGTAGGCCTCGCGCGCGTCCTCCAAGACCGAGGCAAGCAGCTCCTCCTCACGATCGGCGAGGAATTCGACCGTCCCCGCGGGATAGGGCTGGTCATCCTGGCGGGCAACCACCCGAAACGGCCGTGTGCCGCGGGTCAGGATGTTCATCCGCCCGTCCTCCAGGGGCTCGCCCACCTCGGTGATCTCACAGGCGCAGCCGATCGGGCGCAGCCCGTCGTCGGAGAGCCACACGATGCCGAACTCCTGCTCGCGCTCCTGGCAGACCGCGATCATCGTCTTGTAGCGCTCCTCGAAGATGTGCAGGGGAACGATCTCGCTCGGCAGCGCGACGATGCCGAGCGGGAAGAGCGGGAAGTCGCGCACGACGCCTTCGGGCATCGGTCCAAGTCTAAGCGGTCACAATCCAGCCATGGACGCGAACCTGGGGACCTTCGAACGACGCTTCCGTCGCGCCGGGCTTCCGCTGTTCATCGAGGACTACTCGGCGACCGAGGACATCTTCAACCGCTCGGTGCCGCTTCTCGGGCTCGTCTTCCTCGGCGAAGTCTCCCTCTCGCTCGAGAAGGACTGGTCCCTGATCGCCAACGTCGCCGCGGTAGCCGGCGGGCTCGGGATCCTGCTCCTCGCCATCGGCGTGGTGAACCGCCTGCGCGGACGGCCGTTCACGACGCGGCCCGAGCGCTTCGGCCGGCCCGAGCTCATCGCGTTCGTGCTCGTCCCGGCGGTGCTTCCGCTCGTGTTCGGGCTGCAGATGCGCCAGGCGATCCTGACCGTGGCGGCCAACCTCGTGGTCCTCGGGCTCGTCTACCTGATCGTGGGCTACGCCCTGCTCCAGACGCTGCGCTGGTCGGCGGTTCGGGTCCTGGGCGAGCTGACCAACTCGTTGACCGTGCTCGCGCGCGCCGTTCCGCTCCTCCTCGTCTTCGCGCTGCTGCTCGTGATGACCCAGGAGATGTGGATCGTCTTCGGCTCGCTGCCCACCGCCTTCCTCGCGCTGGTCGCCGGGCTCTTCGCGGCGCTCGGGACGGTGTTCCTCGTCGCGCGCCTGCCCAAGGAGGTGGGCGACCTGGAGCGCGAGGTCGGCACCGACGGCCCACCGCTGAGTCGCCCTCAGCGCCTCAACGTCGGCGCGGTGCTCTTCATCAGCCAGGCGCTCCAGGTGGTCGTCGTCAGCCTCGCCGTGGGCCTCTACTACGCGATCGCCGTCCTCAACGACAAGACCTACCGAGAGGAGTTCCTCGCCGAGCTGACCGACGAGATGCGCGAGACCTTCCTACTCCGGGCCGAGTACCTTCGGCGGCGGCGCTCGGTCGCCGGGGTCGACCTCAGGGCGTTCCTCCCGCCGGAGGTTGTCCAGAAGCGCTGAGCGGGCGGCTCTGAGCCGCGCAGCGGCCGACCCGCGTACCCCTCCCGATGCCCGTCACTTCCTCCGCCCAGGCCCTCTCGCCCGCAGATCAGGCGCAGGCCCGCAAGCTGCTCAACGCGGTCCTCGTCGTCGGCGTGACCGACGCCCTGCTGCTCGTCGCGCTCCTCTACGTCGCGTTCGTGGACCACAGCGACTCCACCGTGTCCGTCCTCGGGCCGATCCACGGCACGGGATACCTGATCCTCGTGGCCCTGACCGCCTACGGCGCCCTCCGGCGTTTCTGGGGCGCCTGGTTTCCGATCGTGGTGCTGCTCACCGGCGGGCCGCTGGGCTCGCTGCTCGGCGAGCTCCGCGTCCGCCGTCAGCTTCGGGCGAAGCGCGCCTAGCGAGACCTCGCCCCCGCCGGGCTGCGGTGATCTCGTATCCGAGCTCTACGACGCCGTGTTTGGGCGGACCCCTGAAGCCACCCCAGCCGACCAGCTCAGGCGGGTCGTCGGTGACGAAGACGCGAGTGCCCCATGACGGAGCCTGCTCGGCCCTGCGGCAAGCGCGCTTCGTATGGGCTGCAGCGCTCCTCCGAACGTCGCCCAGCTGGTCACGACATCGCGGCCGAGCGCTCTGGCGAGCGAGTCGTCGCCCGCCAGTGCGGCATCCAGCAGGTCCAGGTTGGCGCGGACAAGGCGGATCACGCCGATCAGCTTGTCATGAGCTTCCGCGACCCCTTCGCGCTCACACGGCACTGGCGCCGGCCAGTAATCACTTGCGACACAGCAGCCGTGCACTCGCTCGCTCGCGCCGTAGGGCGACGTCCGTCGCGGCCGAAGCTAGGCCGCGATTCGCCCGGCATCGGTGTGCGGATCAGGAACGGGACGACCGGACTCGCGTAGGTGCGCCAGATGCGCCTCGAGCGCTTCGGCCATCCGCGCCTCGACCTCTGCGCGCGTCAGACCTAGCGCGAAGACGCCGTCCACGTCAGGACTGTGGGCGCCCCAGGCACCGTCTTGCGCCTGCTCGTAGATGACCAGGTAGTCCTTCGACGCAGATCTCGCAGTCCAGTCGTGGCCGGGCCGACGGCTGGCTAACACTAAGCGTTGCTGGCTTGCGCTCCGGACGACACGGAGCAGAGCTCGGAGGTGTCGAGTCCGTTCTCGCTTCCGCTGGAGAGCGAGCGTGTCCGGCCACCCAGGGGTGCGAACTTCCGAGCGAAACGACTCAGGCCACCGCGATCGCGCCGCCGCGGCGCGGGTCGCCGCCGCCCGAGAGGGTGCCGTCGGCGGCGATGCGCTCGACGGCGTGGACGCCGCCGAAGAACAGGTTGGGTGCGTTGAAGCGCGCGACCTGATAGCCGTCGCGCTCGATCTCCGCCGTTTCGATGCCCGGCTCGACGTAGACGATCCCGTCCTCGAAGTGCAGCCGCGGCGCCTGCACGGCAGCCGGTGCGCCCATGTCGCGGTGCAGGACGTTGACGATCGTCTGGAGGATGGCCGAGCGGATCCGGTTGGATCCGCCGCTGCCGAGCACGAGCTCTGCGCGCCCGTCGCGAAGGACCACCGTCGGAGCCATCATGCTGGGCATCCGGCGGCCCGGCTCATGGCGGTGGAAGCCCAGCGGGTTGAGGTCCTGCTCGCCCATCATGTTGTTGAGGTGCAGGCCGGTGCCGGGAACGACGACGCCTGAGCACGAGCCGTTCGAGCAGGTCACGCCGCACGCCCATCCCGCCTCGTCGAGCACGGAGATGTGGGTCGTGCAGCCACGGCCGGCGCGGCGGGCGGCCTGCGCCAGGAAGCGCTCGAGGAAGCCCTCCTCGGCCAGCCCGCGCAGGAAGTCGGGCGTTCGCTGCCACTGCGCCGCCTCCATGACCTCCACCAGCTCCCGCGGGGTCGGAGGCCCAGCCGAGCGCTCGAGGCGGCCCAGCGCGTAGGCGATCAGGATCCCCCCCGCGCTCGGGGGCGGATTGAGGAGCACCTCGCGCCCGGAGTAGGAGGCCCTGACCGGCTCGCGGTCGGCGACCCGGTAGGCGCTGAGATCATCGAGGGTCAGCGCTCCCCCCCGCGCGCCGACCCAGGAGACCACGGCGGCGGCGACCTCACCCGTGTAGAAGGGGGCGGCTCCCTCCTCCCCCAACCGCTCGAGGGCGTCGGCCAGCGCGGGATCGCGGAGGGTCTCGCCCTCGCGGAGCAGCCCTCCTCCGGGCGCGAAGACGGCCGCGGCCTCGGGCGTCGAGCGCGCGATCGGGTCGAGGATCTGGAGCACGTAGGCCTGCTGGGCGTTGACCGCGACGCCTTCCCGCGCCATCCGCGCGGCGGGCGCCGCCAGCCGTGCGAGCGGCATGGACCCGAAGCGCCGCGCCGCTTCGTCGATGCCGGCGATCGTTCCGTAGGCCCCGACGGAGGCCGGGCCGATGTTGAAGACCTGGTTGACGTCGCCGAAGGACACCTCGACGGGCTCGAGCTCACCCAGCGCGTCGGGATCGGCGCCCCGGCCGGGCGCCTCGACGAAGAAGTCGAGGAGCACCGCGTCGCGCCCCTCGGGAGGAGAGACCAGCATGTAGCCGCCCGCGCCGAGCCCCGTGAGCATCGGCTCGGCCACGCACGACGCCAGCATCGCCGCGATCGCCGCATCGACCGCGTTTCCCCCGTCGCGAAGCGCGTCGGCTCCCGCCTCGGCGGTCAGGGGATGCCCGGCGGCGACGACGCCCCTACTCATCCCAAGCACTCACGCCCGGCTGGCCGGCTGCGGATCGTCGTTCCTGCCAAGGGGGACAGTGCTCTGCACGGACCTCTCCCGAGGACGCCGGCAGGGGCGGCGAGGCGCCGTCAGCCGTCAGCGGCGCGGTACGAACTCGGGTACGTCCAGATCGGCGATGTCGGCCGGGCGGCGGCGCGGAGGCGGCGCCGCCCCGTTGGAGCGGCGCACGCGGGGCTCGCCGATCGGCTCCCGGGCGACCGGGCGGGCCGCCGGGCGGGCGGGCTCCTCGCGGCGGGGCAGCTGGCGCGTCGGCGCACCGTAGCGCGTGGCCACGACGGTCACCCACACCTGGTCCTCGAGCTTCTCGTCGACCATCGCCCCGAAGATGATGTTCGCGTCGGGGTGGGCGGCCTCGGAGACCGCCTTGGCCGCCTCGTTGACCTCCCACAGCGAGAGGTCGCCGCCGCCGGTGATCGAGAGGAGGATCGAGCGCGCGCCCTCCATGCTCGTCTCCAGCAGGGGCGAGGCGACGGCCTTCTCGGCGGCGTCGATCGCGCGGCGCTCCCCGCTGCCCATGCCGATCCCCAGCAGGGCGGAGCCGGCGTTGGCCATGATCGTCCGAACGTCGGCGAAGTCGAGGTTGATCAGCCCGGGCAGGGTGACGAGGTCGGAGATGCCCTGGACGCCCTGGCGCAGGACGTCGTCGGCGACCCGGAAGGCCTCGACCATCGAGGTCTGCTTGTCGAGGACGGTCAGCAGCCGGCTGTTGGGCACGACGATCAAGGTGTCGACCTCCGCCGCGAGCGCGGCGACGCCCTCGTCGGCCTGGGTGAGGCGCTTGGAGCCCTCGAAGCCGAACGGCTTGGTGACGATGCCCACGGCGAGCGCCTGGACCTCGCGGGCTATGCGCGCGATGGTCGGCGCCGCACCCGTGCCGGTGCCGCCGCCGGCGCCGGCGGCGATGAAGACCATGTCCGAGCCCTTGAGCAGCGCCTTGAGCCTGTCGTAGTCCTCCATCGCCGCCTGGCGGCCGAGCTCGGGCTCGGCGCCGGCGCCCAGGCCGCGGGTGACCTGCTCGCCGATGTGGACCGTGATGTGCGCGTCTGAGGACTGAAGCGACTGCGCGTCGGTGTTGACCGCGATGAACTCGACGCCCTCGACCTCGGCCTCGATCATGCGGTTGACGGCGTTGACCCCCGCGCCGCCGACGCCGACCACGCGCAGGACGGCCTGACCGGGCTGGGGCGTGCGGACGGGCTCTTCGCGGACCGCGACGCGCTGTCGCGGTGTTCCCCGGTCGAGGATGTTCTCCGGGATGTCGGCCGAGAACGCGTGGCGGAGGCGCTCGCGCGGGGAAGGGACGGCGGGAGCCTCCCATTCGAGCTCGGGCGGGGCCGCCTCGGCGGGCCGCTCCATGGCTGGGCGGTGCTCCGTCGAGGCACGCTGCTCTACGGGCGCCGGCCGGGGATGCGCAACGGCCGGCTCGGCGGCAGCCGGCGCGACGGGCGGCTGCTCCTCGGGCCCGTCGTCCTCGGTCTTGCGAAACAGCGCTGCCAGGGGACCCTCGCGCATGCTCGCACGCTTACCGCTTGCCATTTGAGAGGACCTCCTTCGCCAGTTGGCGGTAGGCGTTGGCCGCCGTGCCGTCGGGATCGTACTTAAGGACCGACATGCCCTTCACGGGCGCCTCCGCAAAACGGATCGTCTTGCGGATGCGCGAGGCGAACACCCTGTCGCCGAAGTTCTCCTCGAGGATCTCGATCGCCTCCTTGGCGTGAACGGTCCGGGCATCGACGAGGGTCGGAAGGATCCCCTCGATCTCCACGTTGGGGTTGAGCTCGTCACGGATCATCGCAAGCGTGCTCTGGAGCTGGATCAGCCCCCGCATCGACAGATACTCGCATTGGACGGGGACGATCACCTTGTCCGCCGCCGTCAGGGCGTTGATCGTGAGCAGCCCAAGGCTGGGCGGGGTGTCGATGCAGATGAAGTCGTAGTCCTCCCGGAGCGGGGCCAGCGCCTTGCGCAGGGAGCGCTCGCGGCCGATCTTCGTCGACATGGCGATCTCGGCCCCCGCGAGGTCGATGGACGAGCACGCCACGTCGATCTCGCGCTTGCGGATGACCTCGCGCATGGAGATGTCGTGCACGAGCACGTCGTACATCGACTTGTCCAGCGTGTCGGGGTCGATGCCCTGCGACATCGTCAGGTTGCCCTGGGGGTCGAGGTCCACGCACAGGACCCGGTGCCCCGTCTCGGCGAAGGCAACCGCGAGATTCAGCGTGGTGGTGGTCTTTGCGACCCCGCCCTTCTGATTCGCGAAGACGATGGTCTTGGCCTGACCGTTCACGCCGTGCTCCGATCCGCTCGCTCCACAAGCTCCATAACGTCCACGCGGCTCTATTCGCATGGGCGGCGGAGATTCCTTCCCGGCATGGAGGTCACCGGACGGCGCCGCAGGCGGAAGGCCTGTCGGGCCGTGCCCCCCGGGGAGATATGGTGCGGGCGGTGGTGGAGGGACTGCTCGGCAAGCGCCTGCTCTTCGTGACCGGGAAGGGCGGCGTCGGAAAGTCGACGGTCGCCGCGGCGCTGGGGCTCGTCGCCGCGCGGCGCGGGATGCGAACGATGCTCGCCGAGGTGGCCGGCCAGGACCGCGTCGCCCGGTCGCTCGGGCGGGAGGCGACCGGCTTCGAGGAGGTGGAGATCGCCCCCGGGCTGTTTCACATCTCGATCGACCCGCAGCTCGCCTTCGAGGAGTACCTGCGCTTCCAGCTGCCCGCACGAGCGATGGCCGACCTGCTCGCCTCGAGCCGTATGTTCCACTACTTCACGGCGGCGACTCCGGGCTTGAAGGAGCTCCTGACCATCGGGAAGGTCTGGGAGATCTCCCAGCTCCAGCGCCGGAGCCGCGGGGCGGCGGCCTACGACCTGACCATCGTCGATGCGCCGGCGACGGGCCACGGCATCGCGATCCTCCGCTCCCCGGGCACGTTCGTCGAGGTGGCCCGCGTGGGGCCGATCGCCAATCAGTCTCGCGCGGTCGCCCGCACGATCGCCGACACCCGGCAGACCGGGGTGGTCGCCGTGGCCCACGCCGAGGAGATGGCAGTCTCAGAGACCCTCGCCCTCCGCGACGCGCTGCGCGAGGACCCCAAGGTGCCGCTCGCCGCCGTCGTCGTCAATGCCGTGCTCGAGAATCGCTTCTCGGTCCGCCACGCCCGAAGCATCCGGAAGGCCCTCGGGACCGACCGTACCCCCGCCGCCCGGGCAGCGCTGCGCGCCGCGCTCTGCGGCCACGCTCGGGCGAGCGGCCACCGCGAGCAGGTCGAGCGCCTTGCAGCGGGCCTGGGCGACGAGCCGGTCGAGCTTGCATTCGTAGGGCCCGACAGGCCGCCGGCCGGCCCATCCGGCCGGCGCGATGAGGGCGAGCGCGCCGTGTTCGAGCGGCTGGCCGACGCGCTCGAGGCGACCAGGCTGGCGGCGGCGGCATGAACGTCGTCGAGATGCTGAAGGGCAAGCGCGTGTGCATCTGCGGCGGCTCGGGAGGCGTGGGCAAGACGACGACCGCCGCGGCGATCGCCATGGGAATGGCCGCCGACGGAGCCAAGGTGGCCGTGGTCACCATCGACCCCGCCAAGCGCCTGGCTACCTCGCTGGGCCTCGAGGAGCTCGGAAACGACCCCAGGCTCGTCGACCCGGCCGTCTTCAAGCAAAGCGGGATGGAGATGAAGGGCGAGCTGTGGGCGATGATGCTCGACCCCAAGCGGACCTTCGACGACCTCATCGCCCGTCTCGCCCCCGATGAGCGCAAGCGCGACGAGGTGCTCTCGAACCGCATCTACCAGGAGCTCTCCACCGCCGTGGCCGGCTCCCAGGAGTTCACCGCGATCGCCAAGCTCTACGAGCTCGACCGCGAGGGCGACTACGACCTGCTCGTCCTCGACACGCCTCCCTCGCGCAACGCCCTGGACTTCCTCGACGCTCCCGACCGCCTGACGAGCTTCTTCGAGGGCCGCGCGCTCCAGGTCTTCCTCAGGCCGACCGGCCTGGGAATGCGGCTGTTCGGCCGCGGGACCGGCGTCGTGTTCTCCATCCTCAAGCGGGTGACCGGCATCGACCTGCTCGAGGATCTCTCGGTCTTCTTCCGTTCGCTGGGGGGCATGATCGAGGGGTTCAAGGAGCGCGCCACGGCTGTCAACGCGCTGCTCTCGGACCGCGGCACGACCTTCCTCCTCGTCACCTCCCCCGAGCGTGAGCCGATCGAGGAGGCGACGTTCTTCTGGCGCAAGCTCAAGGCCGCCCGCATGCCCTTCGGGGGGGTCATCGTCAACCGCGTGCACCACTCCTACGAGCTCGGCGAGCTCGACGTCGCCCAGGTCGCCTCAGAGCTCGAGCCCGAGCTGGGGCCCAAGCTGGCCGGGCGGGTCGCCGAGAATCTCGGCGATTACCACATGCTGGCCCAGCGCGACCGCGAGAACATCTCAGAGCTCGCGCGCCGGCTGGGAGGCGAGGAGCGCATGATCCTCGTCCCGTACCTGAGCTCCGACGTCCACGACATCGACGGCCTGCGCGCCGTCCATCGCTACCTGTGGGCCACCGAGGAGGAACGGACGGCAATGCTGGCTGACGTGGTGGCGTAGTACTCGCGTAGCTGCTTGGGAAAAGCGGACGTTCGGTCGATACAGGGGTGGTGGAGCCCTCCGCGA
>JBBPZA010000037.1:0-35634 GCA_038199375.1 Solirubrobacterales bacterium
AAGACGCCAGCCGGGCCTGTTCGCCCACTGGCGTTTTGGCGTGCGCCCCGACGGCTGGACGATGGGAGCCCGGTGAGCTGAGAGGTTCACGCCGGGTTCTGCGAGCGCCGGGGGGTGAGACTCCCCCCGGCGACTCACCTTGTCATCTGCGTGGCCGGGGAGCGGCGCCACGCCGAGCAGCTGATCGCCGAGACCGAGCAGGTGATCGCGCCGCTCGGCCTGACGCTGTCAAAAGAGAAGACCCGTGTGGTCCACATCGACGAGGGGATCGACTTCCTCGGCTGGCGGATCAACCGCCAGAAGCGAGGAAGCGATGGCCGCCGCTACGTCTACACCTACCCGTCGAAACGGTCGCTTGCGGCCGTCAAGGCGAAAGTCAGGAAGATCACGCGGTCCGGCTATAACCAGACGCTCGCCGAGCTGCTGCACCGGCTCAACCCGGTGCTCCGCGGCTGGTGCGCCTACTTTCGCTGCGGGGTGTCCTCGCAGACCTTCGCCTACCTCGACGCCTTCACATGGCGGCGGGTGGTGTGCTGGCTGCGGCGGAAATACCCCAAGCGGAACTGGCGCTGGCTGATCGGCCATTACCTTCCGGGGTGGCGGCCGACCGACGGCACGATGACGCTCTATAACCCGGCGAAGGTGGCCACCACTCGCTACCGCTACCGGGGAGCGAAGATCGCCACGCCGTGGGAAGCCGGCTGGATCGCCGAGCGCGATCCCGTCTGCGGGCCAGAGCGCCTGGAGAACCTGGTTGCCTGATGAACACCGGCATGCCTGTGGAGAGCCCGGTGCGGTGGAAGCCGCACGCCGGGTTCGGAGGGCGGATCGGGGAAACGCGCCGACCCGAAAGGGCGGTGGCGCGCCCCGGTCCGACCCTACTGGCATCTGTTGGAGAGCGATTTTGAGTTGATGCTGGTCAACGCCCGCGAGGTCAAGCAGGTCCCCGGCCGCAAGACCGATGTCTCAGACTCGGCGTGGCTGTGCCGGTTGGCCGAGGCCGGCCTTTTGCGGGCGAGCTTCGTGCCGCCCAAGCCGATCCGCGACCTGCGGCTTTTGACGCGCTACCGGCGCACCCAGATCGCCGAGCGCAAGCGCGAGGCCCAACGGCTGCACAAGGCGCTGGAGGACACCGGCATCAAGCTCGACTGCGTCGCGACCGACATCCTGGGCAAGTCGGGGCGCGCGATGCTCGACGCGCTCGTCGCGGGCACGACTGACCCCGCGGTGCTCGCCGACCTGGCGCTGGGCAAGCTGCGCAAGAAGATCCCCGCGCTGCGCGAAGCGCTGGAGGGCCGCTTCGAGGCGCTCCACGCGCTGCTGATCGGTGCGATCCTCGCCCACCTGGACTTCCTCGACGAGCAGATCGCGCAGCTCTCCGAGGCGATCGAGGAGCAGATCCGCCCTTTCGCGCCGGCGGTTGACCTGTTGTGCACGATCCCCGGCGTCGCCCAGCGCACGGCCGAGGTGATCATCGCAGAGATCGGCACCGACATGACCGTGTTCCCCACGGCCGGGCACCTGGCCTCGTGGGCGGGCCAGTGCCCAGGCAACGACCAATCCGCCGGCAAACGCCGCTCCGGCCGGACCCGCAAGGGCTCTAAGAACCTCAACTTCGCGCTCAAGGACGCCGCGATGGCAGCGATGCGCACCAACGACAGCTACCTCCAAGCGCTCTACCGACGCAAGAAACCCCAGCTCGGCCACGGCCGCGCCCTCGGAGCCGTCAAACACTCGATGATCTGCGCCTGCTGGCACATGCTCAGCACCGGCGAGCTCTACAACGACCTCGGCGGCGACTACTACGCCCGCCGCAACCCCCAACGCCAGACCCGACGCCTCGTCGCCCAGCTCGAACGCCTCGGGCACACCGTCACCCTGCAGGAGGCCGCCGCATAGGCCTCAGGCGTGTTTTCCTCATAGACAACAACCCCAAGTTCCTGGAGCTGGCTCGCGGCGCCGCAGCCGAATCTAAGGTGGACGTCGAATACGTCCGTGGCGATCTGCGCGAGCTGCCCTGGTCGGGTCGCTTCGACGCCGCGCTCAACTGGTATACCTCGGCGGGCTACTTCGATGACGAGGGCAACGCTCGCATGCTGTCTGCCTATCACCGGGCGCTCAAACCCGGCGGGCGGCTACTGCTCGAACAGATCAATCGCGACTCGCTGATTCGGCAGATACCAGCTGGCGGGTCGCGGCTCGTGGCGCTAAACGAGCGCGGCGACGATCTGATGATCGACCGGGTGTCGCGATCGGCCGCGGACTATCGCGCCTCGTCTCGATGGCCCTGTGCTTCAGTGAGTAGTCGACGCGCCTCTGCTTTTCGCGCAATACGGAGGTGCCCGCTCTCGCTCTCGCGTGGGTCAGATGGCGCGGCGACGCGGGTCGGCAGCGCGCCTCTTCGCGGCGCGGTCCGCGAGCATCTTCGCTTCAATCTCAGCGGTCCACGGCTTACCCGCCGCCCGGCGCCGAGTAGCGACTATGGCCACGATCGTTCGGTCTCGTTCGAGTTCCTCGGATTCCTTCGCCTCGCGGCGCCGCGCGATCTCATCGCCAAGGCCGCCGAGCGAACGGGCCGCGATCCTCCGGTCATCGTCGGTAAAGAGACTTCGGATCGGCCCAACGGAGTTCAGGACCATTTCCTCGAACGAGAGGTCCAGCCGCTCACCCTCGAGGACAGCGTTCCAGCCCGCCGACTCGCCCGACTTGCGCAGCACTCCCTTGACGTAGTCCACCAGCGCCTGTCCGTCGTCCTCGCGAACGTTGATCGCTCGGGTGACGTACGGTCCCCAGTAGTTCGAGCCGTCCGAGTTGGTGATACTCGGGTCGTCCCGCGTCTCCTCGAGTCGGCGACGTATCTCCGCGAGGAGTGCCTGGTGCGCGCTGTCCACGGCGCCGAGCTTAGCCTTCGCGGGGCGACACGCCGGCTTTCTTTCGCGTGATTGCGAGAACTCGCACCGCGCCGGTGGGCATACTCCCTCCGCGGACGAAGAGCGGTCGTCGCATCGCGCAGCCAACCGTGCTACGCGGAGGCATTCGTCGTCGGGCTCGATCTTTCCTCGACGGCCTGGAGAGGCTCCGGGCAAGCTGCTGACCACAGCAGCGCTGCGCTACGGGACGCCGGCCGTCGACTCGCAGCCGCTCGCCTTGACGCGCCCCTTGCCTCCGACGCAGCGGTCGCGTCCGCTGCCCCCGATCAGCAGGTCGTTGCCGCCCGCGCCGACGATAGTGTCGTTGCCTGCGAGCCCGCAGATCACGTCTGCGCCCCGCGATCCCCGCAGCGTGTCGCTCTTCGCGGTACCGACGATCGTGCACTTCTCGGCGGAGACCTTCGCCACGAACGCGTCGGTCGAGCCGAACGGACCGTTCTTCGTCTTGTCGGGACCGGCCTTCGCCGGAAAGCTGGACGGATTGGAGTTGGTGGAGCCGGCGACGTAGGCGTTTCCTGCTGAGTCCACCGCCGCGGCGATGCCGGTGTCCTCGAGGGCGCCACCGATGTAGCCCGCGTAGCCCAGACCCGTGCCCCCGGCGCTCAGCTTTGCGACGAACGCGTCGTTTGGGCCCCCGTTGTAGGTCGGGTCCGGTCCTCCCCTGGCGGGGAAGGTGGACTGGCTCGAGGCGGTCGTGCCGGAGATGTAGGCGTTCCGGTCGCGGTCGAGATCGATCGCGACGGCGTCGTCGCTGCGCGCGCCGCCTATGTAGGTGGCATAGTCGAGCGCCGAGCCGCGCGCGTTGAGCTTGACCACGAAGGCGTCCTTGGGTGCGTTCTCGCCGCCCTTTCCGTTGGCGTTGAGCTTACGGTCGAAGCCGGGGATCCGGCCGAAGCCCTTGCCGTTCGGGAAGGTGCGCTGATCGGACGCCGTATAGCCCGTGATGTAGACGTTGCCCGAGCTGTCGACGGCGTTGCCGAAGGGATGGTCGTCGCCCGCCCCGCCGAGATAGGTCCCGTAGAGCACCCGCGTGCCAGAGGGGTCGAGCTTCACGGCGGCGCCGTCGTCGGGCAGCGGGGAAGGCGACCCGTTGAAGGTCTTGTCGAAGGCCTTCGCGGTCACTGGGAACCCGCCGAAGGGGTTGGACGGCCCGGGCGGCCCCGGCCTCGAGCCGGTGTAGACGGGAACGTAGGCGTTGCCCTTGGAGTCGAGGCTCAGCCCGGTGGCCGCGTCGCCGCCGCCGCCGCCGAGGTAGGTCGCATAGCCCAGGCCCGAGCCGTCTGCGTCAACCCTGACCACGAAGGCGTCGATGATTCCCCCGAAGCTGCGGTCGAAGCCCGGAACGGCTCCGAAGCCGTCGCCGTCGGGGAACGTCGTGTCGCCCGACTGCGTGAAGCCGGCGAGGTACGCGCGGCCCTTCCGGTCGACCACGAGGCCGTTGGCCTGCTCGTTGTTCGGGTTGTCCGGCGGGAAGGCGGGCGCCGCGCCGCCGACGTATCCGGCGTAGGCGAGGGCTCTGCCGCCGGGCTTGAGCTTGGCGATCCAGGCGTCCTGGGGGCCGCCGTTGTAGGTCGTGTCGGGGCCGACGGTGACCGGAAAGCCGTCCGCCTCCGAGGAGCTCGTCGACCCGCCGACATAGGCCGCGCCCGCGCGGTCGACGGCGATCTCGATCCCGGTGTCGCCCTTGGCGCCTCCGATGAAGGTCGCGTACAGGAGGCGCTTGCCCGAACGGTCGACCTTGGCGACGAACGTGTCGTCGACACCGCTCTTGTCGTTGAAGGTGGTGTCGCCGACCGTCGCGGGGAAGTCGGGTGACGTCGTCGTGCCGACGACGTAGAGGTTGCCCTTCTTGTCGAGCGCCGCGTTGTTGGCCTGCTCGTCGCCGGTGCCGCCGAGATAGCCGGCATAGACCAGGCCGGCCGGGTCGATCACGAGCGGCCGGCTGCGGTCATAGCCGCCCACCCGAAAGCCGTAGGAGCGCCCCGACCCGAGCGCATAGGCGCTCTCCACCGCCACGCGGCGGCCACCGACGAGTTGATAGGACCGGGGAGCCTCGTCGCGCAGCGTGCGCGCGGGAGTCGAGACCACGAGGCGCCCGCGGCGGTCGACGTCCAGGCCGGTGGCCCCGCGCCAGGCGAGTCGGATGGCCTCTGGATCGGCTCCGGGCCGCACGAGAAAGCTGTACTTCAGGCTGGGCCCGCTGCCGGAGTAGACGACGTCCACCCCCGGCCATGCCTCGCGGTAGACGACCTTCGAGTAGCTCGGGATCCCCGATTTGCGGTCGCGTCGGGGGCCCTTGAGGTAGTTGACCACGGTGGGCGTACGGGCTTGTCCCACCGGTTGCGGCCGCGCCTTCCCGAGGAAGTCGAGTCGCAGGCCCCAGCGCCGGCCGGCGCGCCGCTCGTCGGCGAGCGAGAGAGCCAGGCCGCCCGGCGTGAAGAAGACCGAGGCCGCCTTGCCATGGGCGTAGTAGCGGGCCCTGCGGTCGGCCTGCCCGCGGTTCTCGATGAAGGAGAGAGGAAGGCTCCCGGCCGTCGGCCCCGGCCCCGTCAGCCGCGGCGAGGCCTTCGTCGCCTGCTGATCGTCCCCGCCGGCGCAGCCCGCGAGAAGCGCGCTCGCGACCAGCGCGACCGCTATCGCGCTGGTGGCGGATGACAGACCGCGTGACCGCGCGGAGATCGCGACGACGCTGTCGCGGTACGGAGTGCTTCCTGCTCCTGCAGCTTTGCCAACCACCTCTTGTCCCCCTCGAGACCGACGTTTACACCCAGGTGCGAGCTTAGCCACTTCGCGACGCTTTGCGGAGAAGCGCGGAGCTTGACATCCAATGCAACGCTTGGTGAAGTAAAGGCCGATGAATCGCAAGAAGATGTCTCGCAACCTGCTCCTCGGCCTGCTCGGCGCCCTTGCCTTGACGACCGCGTTTGCCGGGCTCGCGTGGGCCTGCACGCCGCAGGCGCGCATCAAGCTGAGCACGGCGTCGGTGTCGACCGAGGGCACGACCATCACCGTCACCGGAACGCAGTTCGTTCCCGCGCCAGTCGAGATCCGCCTCGACACCGGCGCCAAGCTGGCCACCGTGACCGGGCCGAGCTTCGTGGTCGACGTCAAGATCCCGAAGGCCGCACCGGGCACCTACTTCCTGCGCGCCACGGCCAATGGGTCGAGCGGAAAGTTCGGCGATAGGAAGCCGCTGAAGGTCAAGGCCGCCGCTGCCCCCGACCGCAGCGAGCCCCTCCCGTCTTCAGAGCCAACTCCCGCTCCCGCGCGCGAGCGTCCCCGCTCCACCGCCGAGCGGACGCCCACGCTCGAGGCGAAAGCCGCTCCGGCACCATCCGGGCCTGCCGTAGCCGACCCGTCCCCGGCGGGCGACGCCGTCGCGCCGATCACGGTGCAGTCGCCAGCGAAGAGCCCCGCACGGGCGAATAGCCCCGCACGGGCGCAGAGCCCCGCCAAGGCGAGGGGTGCGCGCACCGCCCCGGCGGCGCAGCCGGTGGCCATCGCCCCGCTCGTCACGTCGCTGCGCAGTCCGTGGAGCAGCGCGGCGCCAACCGCTCCAGGCCTCGACACGGCGCCGTCGAGCGCCGGGTCCTCCGGCCGCGTCTCTTCGCTGGGTGTCGGGATGCTCGTCCTGGGTCTTGCCGCCCTGGGCGGGGCAGCCTTCGCGCTGGTCCGCGCCCGCCCGCGCCCGCCGGCCCGCGAGGCAACCACCGTCGCGCCGCCGGTGGCCGAGCCCGAGCCCGTGCCCGGATCGCCATCGCTCGAGGAAGAGCTCGAAGAGCTCATTGCGAAGGGCGCCGTCCGGACCCAGTCCGATGTCGACGAAGCCGAGCGGTCTGCTCCGCCCGTGCCCGCCGGTATGGCGCGCTAGACCGCGCGCGGCACCGGAAGGCCGCCTCGCGCGGCGCGCTCCTTTCCGCGGGATGTCCGCGGAAGCCCCACCGGGTCAGTCCGCCGGCCTGCGGTAGAGCGCAAAGAGGAGCGTGCTGAGGATCCCGGCGGCGCCGAAGTAGCCGACCTCCGCGCGTAGGACCTGGTCGGAGACCGCCGGGAGGATCATCCAGACCACCAACCCGATGGCCGCCAGCGCCCAGGCGACTGCGGCGAGGCCGGCGCGCCCGCGCGCAAGCGCGGCCTGGTTGAGCGTGCCGGCGATCAGGTGGAAGCCCATGCCCAGCGCCACAAGGGCGAGGCCGCCGCGGGCGTAGGCGAAGTCGCCGCCGAAGAGCACGTCCATCGCGAACGGCCCGATCGCCAGCAGCCCGAGGGCGACCGCGCCCGCGAAGGCGGCGATCGCCAGGACGGTGATCCGCACGGCGCGGTGGAACTCGGCGGCGCCCTCGGTCGCCTCGAGGCCGGCGAGGTGGGGGAGGAGGGAGGTTTGAATCGACTGGAAGAGCTGGAGCGGGGCCCGGGCGATGAGCAAGACGTTGAACACGAACCCGGCCAGCGCCGCGTCGGTCGCGGTCGCCTCGACGGTGATCACCGCGGCGTTGAGCAGCGTCTGCTCGGCGACCATGATCGCCAGCACGGCGACCGCGAAGCCGGCGCCGTGGCGAAGGCTCAGCTCCACCGCGCGCTCCTCCGCGGCCTCGGCCGCAGGACCCTGCTGCGCCGCGTCGAGCTCGACCATGAGGGGTCCGGCGCCGTTGCTTCCTGATGCCACGCTGCTTGGGTCCGGCGGCCGCTCGGCCCGTCGTGCGAAGGCCGCGGGCACTACGACGAGCGAGACGAACGGGGCGGCCGCCATCCCCAGCGCGACGACCGACTGGCCCGAGGCGATTCCGACCGCGACCGCGAGGGCGAAGAGGAAGCGCGAGGTCGACTCGAGCAGGACCAGCCCGCCGTAGAGCGCGAAGCGCTCGTGGCCGGCCAGCCAGCCGCGGGCGAAGTAGCTCGCCCCGTAGGCGAGGACGCCGACCACCAGCACCCAGTAGAGGGTCGCCGAGCCGTCGAAGACGCCGTCCTCGATGCGCCCGCGCAGCGCCAATGCGACCGCCAGGAACGTGAGTGCGAACCCGAGCTGGATGGTCATCGGCACGCGCAGCGGCTGGCCCGCGAGCCCGCGCGCGCGCCGGTCGGCGATCGTCCGCGACAGAAGCTGCTCGATCGGCCGGTAGATGATCGAGACGATCACGAACATCGCCGACCACAGGAGGCTGATGCGCTTGTAGGCCACCTCGTCGAGCACGTGGCTGGCCACCGAGAAGTAGGCGAAGGTGACCAGGCCGGTCGTGCCGATTCCGACCGAGAGGATTGTCGCCCCCCGCCCGTAGGAGCGCTCCGCTGAACGATCGCTCCGCGAGGCCTTTCCCCGGAAGCGCCCGAGCGGTCCGCCCGCGCCGCTCATCGACCGCCTCGGGCCGGACCCCACGCCACGGCCACGTCCGAGGAGCTCAGCGCAGCCGCACGAGGAGCATCGTCCACGGCAGCGGCGTACGCGCCTCGACGATCTCGCCGTGCCGGGCGAGCAGGTCGACGAAGGATCGCTTCGACCAGTGGTTGAGGTGGCCCGGAGTGTTTCCCAGCTCGCGCAGGTAGGAACCGCGGGCCAGGTTGAGCGCGCGCCACAGAGGCTCGCGCGGCACGCTGACGAGCAGGTGGCGGTCTGCCACGCGGGCCATCTCGGCGAGAGTGTGCTCGGGGTCGGGGACGTGCTCGAGCACCTCGATCGCGGTGGCGACGTCGAACTCGTCGTCTGCGAACGGGAGGTTCTCGGCGCGCATCACCCGGTACTCCAGGTTGGGCTGCCGGCGGGTCGCCCACTCCGCTTGGAGCTTTGCGTCCTCGAGGTCGATCCCCACCACCCGGCGCTCGCCGAGTCGCTGCGCCCAGCGCGAGGTCAGCACCCCCTCGCCGCAGCCGATGTCGAGCAGCGAGGTGGGGGAGGCCTGCTCGAAGAGATCGCCGAGCGAGCGCTCGAAGCCGGCCTGCAGGCGCCGCGCCGCCGGGTTGGTGGTGTTGTACTTATCGTAGGTGTTGCCGGTCGGGACCGGATCCGCCGCGAGTTGGCTCATCGCGCGGCGGAGGAGGGAACGCGGACGACATCGTGCTCGCCGGTCTTCCCGGTCGCCGCGCCGGACTCGGCGCCGGTCGTCCGCGGCTGGCCGGTGTCGCGCGCGCCCGGCTCGTAGTGGGAAGGGGCGACGCCGAGATGGAGCTCGACGCGGCGTACGCGCTCGAGCGTGCGCTGGGAGAGCACGCGCTGGGCGTGGAGGAGGTCGCCGATGATCCCCAGCGCGAAGAGCAGCATCGCGGCGTTGAAGAGCACGGCGCCGAGGATCAGCGACTGGACGTGGCCCGCGCCCTCGTCCTCGACGATGTAGAAGTAGGCGAAGCGGGCCCACACGATCGCCGCGACGACCCCGACGATCGCAGCGAGCGTCCAGAAGACCCGCAGCGGCTCGTACTGCGAGTAGACCCGGAAGATCGAGACCATGTTGCGCCGCACGTAGGCCCACATCGAGGGAAACAGGCGCGACTCGCGCGTCTTGTCGTTCGTCCGGATGGGGACGTGGTCGATCGCCACGAGCATCTTGCCCGCCTGGATGATCGTCTCGAGGGTGTAGGTGAACTTCGAGACGACCTGCATCTGGATCGCGGCCTCGCGGTTGTAGGCCCGAAAGCCGGATGTCGTGTCGGGGACCGTCGTCTGCGAGGCCTGGCGCACGACCCACGATCCGAGGCGCTGCAGCGACTTCTTGAGCGGGGAGAAGTGCGCGATCTTCGCGATCTCGCGGTCGCCGACCACCATGTCGGCGTGCCCCTCCAGGATCGGCCCGATGAGCTTGCCGATGTCGCCTCCGTTGTACTGGTTGTCGGCGTCGGTGTTGACGATGATGTCGGCGCCGAGCTTGAGCGCCGCGTCGAGCCCGGCCTGGAAGCCGGCCGCGAGCCCCTTGTTGTTGGTGAGGCGCACGATGTGCTCGACGCCGTGCTCGCGCGCGACCGCGACGGTTCGGTCGGTGGAGCCGTCGTCGATGACGAGCCACTCGATCTCGTCGACGCCGGCCAGCTCGCGGGGAAGATCGGCGAGGGTGGCGGGAAGCGTCTCCTCCTCGTCGAGGCAGGGGATCTGGATGATCAGCTTCATCGCACTGGGAGGGTAGACCGGAGATCGGTCGCCGACGTCGAAGGGCACGGGACCCGCCATCGCGTGCCATGGAGCGCCCGGCGACCGCCAAGCGCTCTACACTCGCCTCGGCAGTATCGCATGCCGCCCTCCTCCACGACCGACACCCCGGCCCGCAGGCGGGTCGCCGCCCCGGCCGAGCGGATGCGCGCCGGCGTCAACGGGGCCATCGCCCACGCGCGCCGCCGCCCGCGCGTCGACGGCTGGACGCTCGCGCTCGCCGGGTTGCTGCTCGCCGCCCTGGCCGTCCGGATATGGGGCGCCAAGAGCGGGCTGCCCTACGCCTACAACGTCGACGAGAATGCGCACTTCGTGCCGCGGGCGATCGGGTTCTTCGGACACACGCTCAACCCGTACTACTTCGTCAACCCGCCGGCCGTCTCCTACGTGTTCTACGTCGTCTTCGCGGTGTGGTTCGGCGGCGGCGACGGGGCCGCGCTCGCCTACGCGACCGACGCCACCGAGGTGTGGCTGGTAGCCCGCCTGACGGTCGCGGTCATCAGCACCTTCGCGGTCTGGCTGACCTACCTGGCCGGCAAGCGGCTCTTCGACCGCCCCACGGCGCTGCTCGGGGCGGCCATCCTCGCCTTCGCCTTCCTGCCGGTCTTCTACTCGCACCTCGCGCTCAACGACGCGCCGGCCCTCTCGGCGGTGGCGCTGTCGCTGTGGGGCACGGCGCTCATCCTGCGCCGGGGGCGCTGGTGGCACTACGCGATCGCCGGGGTCGGCCTCGGCCTGGCGATCTCCACCAAGTACACGGCCGGCATCGTCATCGTGCCGCTGATCGGCGCGGCGCTCGCGCGCTGGCGCGAGGAGCCGGCGACCCCGAAGCGATTTCGAGAGCTCATCCGTCCGCGCGGCCTGCGGACGCTGCTGCGCTCGCCCGCCCTTCGCGGCCTGGTGATCGTCGCCGGGGGCGCAACGGTCCTGGCCTTCGCGGTGACCAACCCCTACGCGATCGTCTCCTCCTCGGAGTTCATCGACGGGATCCGAAAGCAGGGCTCGGCCACCGCGGGCTCCGACAAGCTCGGGGTCAGGGAATCGAGCGGCTTTCGCTACTACCTGTGGACGCTGACCTGGGGCCTCGGGTGGGTGCCGATGCTGGCGTCGCTCGGCGGCGCCTTCCTGCTCATCCGCCGCGACCGGCGCCTGGCCTGGGTGCTGCTGCCCGCCCTCGTCCTCTTCTTCGCGTTCATGGGCAGCCAGGAGCGCTTCTTCGGGCGCTGGTTCCTGCCCGTCTATCCGATCCTCTGCCTGCTCGCCGCCTACGCCGCGGTCGAGGCCGTGCGCGCGCTGGCCCGGGCGCGGCCGCCCCTACGGCTCGCGGCGGCGGCGCTCGCCTGCGTCGCGCTCGTCGGGCAGGGAGTGATCTTCAGCATGCACAACAACGTCATCAGCTCCCGCGCGGACACCCGCTCGCTCGCCCGTGAGTGGCTGCTGGCCAACGTCCCGCCTGGCAGCGCGATCGTCGTCGAGCCGGTGGTCACCGACTCGTGGCTCATCGATCCCGGGGTCGCGCCCGCGACGAGCGGAGACGGCAGCGTGTGGCGCCTGTGGGATGCCGACGACGCCGGCGACAGCCCGGGGATCATCGCGGGCGAGGCACTCCGCGGCCGCGTCGAAGGCGGCCGGGCCGGCGATCAACTGCTCACGCGCGGGCTCATCGCGCTGTTTCCCGGCCAGAAGCCGCCCGGCATCCTGCCGGGACGGCGCCGGCCGTCGGCGGGCGTGGTGGGCGCCGAGGGCTACACCCGCAGCCTGCGCCCTGAGCTGATCGACGCCTACGAGCGCCAGGGCTACTGCTACGTGGTCACCGGCTCGACCCAGTCCGACCGCGCGTTCACCCAGCCCGAGCGCGTGCCGGAGGCCATCGCCTACTACCGCGAGCTGGCCCGCCGCGGCGAGCCGGTCTACCGGACCAGCCCCTACGGGAAGGGGCAGGGGCCGGTGGCCTTCAACTTCGACTGGTCCTTTGACTACTACCCGCTGGCCTTCCACCGGCCGGGGCCCGCGATGACCGTCTACCGGCTCGGGGGCGGGGCCTGCGGAGCCGGAGCCGGGGCCGCCTGAGCGCCGGTCCGCCGCCGGCTCGCTCTGCCCGCGCCGCTCCCGTCCGCGCCGCGCTCGACCGGCGTCCTATCCTGCCCCGGGGCCATGCCAGGCGCCCTCTCTGAGACCGATCGACGCCATCTCACGCGCGCTGTCGACCTGGCCGACGGCGACCGGGGAAGCGTCAGCCCGAACCCCCTCGTAGGGGCGGTGATCGCCCGGGGAGACGACGTCCTGGGGGAGGGCTTTCACACGGCCTTCGGCGCCGCCCACGCCGAGGTGGAGGCGATCGCGGCAGCCGCGGGGCGGCCGGTGGACGAGGCCACCCTCTACGTCTCGCTCGAGCCCTGCTGCCATCGCGGCAAGACCCCGCCGTGCACGGAGGCCATCGTGCAGGCCGGCATCCGGCGCGTCGTCGTGGCCTCGGACGACCCTTCCGAGAAGGCCTGCGGCCGGGGCCTTGGCATCCTGCGCGACGAGGGCGTCGAGGTGTGCGTGGCCGACGGCGAGCTCGCCCAGCGCGCGCGCCTGCTCAACCAGCCCTTCCGCAAGCACGCCCGCACCGGCCGGCCCTATGTGCTGTTCAAGGCCGCCATGTCGTTGGACGGCAAGGTCGCCACCGAGACCGGTGACTCGAAGTGGATCTCGGGGACCGCCAGCCGGCGCCTCGCGCACCGCTGGCGGGCGGAGAGCGACGCGGTCGTGGTGGGGGTCGGCACGGCGCTCGCCGACGACCCACAGCTCACGGCGCGAATAGAGGGGGTCGTCAGCCAGCCCCAGCGCGTCGTCTTCGACTCGACCGCTCGGCTCCCGCTCGACTCCAAGCTCGTCGCCGACGCTCACCGGGTTCCGCTCGTCGTGGTGGTCTCGCGCGCCGCTCATCGCACGGCGACGTCTCCCCTGGAGTCCGCCGGCGCGCGCATCGTCGTCGCGACCGGCGGCAACGAGCCCGCGAGGGTCGCTTCTGCGCTCGACCAGCTCGGCGCGGCCGGTGTGACCTCGGTGCTGCTCGAGGGTGGCCCGCGCCTGGCGGGGGCGTTCTTCGACGCCGGCGAGGTGGACGAGCTGCGCCTCTTCCTCGCGCCGATCGTGCTCGGCGGCCGCACCGCGCGCGACCCGCTCGAGGGCGCAGGCGCCGAGCGGATCGCCCAGGCGACCCGTGCGCTGGAGCTGGGCTGCGAGGAGATCGAGGAGGACCTGCTCGTCCGCGCCCGGATGCGGGAGTGGTGAGCGCCGCATGTTCACCGGGCTGATCGCCGACCTCGGGACCGTCGAGACGGTCCAGGAGACCGAGCACGGCATGCGGCTGCGGGTATCGAGCGCGCTGGCCGGCGAGCTGGGAGAGGGCGACTCGGTGGCCGTCAACGGTGTGTGCCTGACCGCCGCGCAGGTTGACGGAGCCGCCTTCGTCGCCGACGTCGTGCACGAGACCCTCCGCCGCTCCTCGATCGCCGCGATCGCCCCCGGAGACGCGGTCAACCTCGAGCTGCCCGTGCGCGCGACCGACCGCCTCGGAGGCCACCTGGTCCAGGGCCACGTCGACGGGATCGGCACGGTGAGCGACGTGCGCGACGAGGGCTTCTCGCGCCTGGTGACGATCGTCGTGCCCGGCGAGCTGGAGCGCTACGTGGTCGAGAAGGGCTCGATCGCCGTGGACGGGATCAGCCTCACCGTGGCCTCCCTCGACGGCGCGCGCCTAGGGGTCGCGCTCATCCCCGAGACGCTCGAGCGCACCACGCTGGGCCGCGCGCAGCCGGGGACGCCTGTCAACCTTGAGGTCGACGTGCTGGCCAAATACGTCGAAAGGCTGATGGAACGATGAGCGTGTCCGAGCGGGTCTTCTCGCCTATCGAGGAGGCGGTGGAGGAGATCCGGCAGGGCCGGATGATCGTCGTCTGCGACGACGAGGACCGCGAGAACGAGGGCGACGTCGTCCTCGCCGCGCAGTTCGCCACCCCGGAGGCGGTCAACTTCATGGCCAAGGAGGCGCGCGGCATGATCTGCCTCGCGCTGACCCCCGAGCGCTCCGAGGAGCTCGAGCTCGACCTCATGGCGGGCAAGAACGAGGACCCGCACAAGACGGCCTACACGCTGACCATCGACGCGCGCGAAGGGATCGACACGGGCATCTCGGCCGCCGACCGCGCCCGGACGATCCAGGTGGCGATCGCCCCGGAGACCAGGCCCGAGGACCTCGTCCGCGGCGGTCACCTGCCGCCGCTCAAGGCCAAGGCGGGCGGCGTGCTCGAGCGGGCCGGCCACACTGAGGCCTCCGTCGACCTCGCGCGGCTCGCAGGCCTCTATCCCGCCGCCGTGATCTGCGAGGTCATGAACGACGACGGGACCATGGCGCGCGTCTCAGATCTCGTGGAGTACTCGCGCCGGCACGGGCTGAAGATGTTCACGATCGCCGACCTGATCGCCTACCGGCGCGGCTCCCAGCGGCTCGTCGAGCGAGTGGTAGAGACCTCGCTGCCCACGAAGTTCGGCGAGTTCACGGCCGTCGGCTACCGCTCACTGGTCGACGACAAGCACCACGTCGCGATGGTCAAGGGGGAGGTGAAGGGGGCAGACGACGTCCTCGTCCGCGTCCACAGCGAGTGCCTGACCGGCGACGTCTTCCACTCCCTACGCTGCGACTGCGGCGAGCAGCTCGAGTCCGCGCTCGCGATCATCGAGGACGCCGGGCAGGGCGTGCTCCTCTACCTCTCCCAGGAAGGCCGCGGGATCGGGCTGCTCAACAAGCTGCGCGCCTACAAGCTCCAGGAGGGCGGCCTCGACACGATCGACGCCAACCTCGAGCTCGGCCTGCCGGCCGACCTGCGCGACTACGGCATCGGCGCGCAGATCCTCGGCGACCTGGGGCTCACGACGATCAGGATCCTCACCAACAACCCGAAGAAGATCGTCGGGCTGGAGGGCTACGGGCTCCAGGTGACCGCCCAGGTGCCGATCGTCCATCAGCCCAATCCCCACAACGAGCGCTACCTCGAGACCAAGCGCGACCGCATGGGCCACACCCTCCATCACCAGGGCCTGCCCCTCGACGAGGAGCTCATCCAGGAGGAGCACGAGGCCGACCGCCGCCGCCGGGCCCAGAACGAGCCGCCCGGCGACGCCGGCCCCGGGACGCTCGGCAAGTGACCGCCGTGGAGGGCCGCCGCTACGCGCTGGTCGTGGGACGGTTCTACGAGGAGCTCGCCGAGCGGCTCGTCGACGGCGCGCGCGAGGCGCTGGCCGAGGCGGGAGTCGACGAGGTCGACGTCTTCGACGTCCCGGGAGCCTTCGAGCTGCCCCTCGGCGCCTCCTACGCGGTAGCCGCCGGCCGCTATGACGGCGTGGTGTGCCTCGGGGCGGTCATCCGAGGGGAGACCTCGCACTACGACCACGTCTGCGCCGAGGCGGCCCGGGGAATCCAGGACGTCCAGCTGCGAACCGGAGTGCCCTGCGGCTTCGGACTCCTCACCGTGGAGTCGGTGGACCAGGCGCTTGCACGGCTGGGCGACAAACGCCACCAGGGCCGCGACGCGGCACAGGCCGTGCTGCGAATGGCCGAGCTTCGCGTCGAGCTGGGTGGGCCGCCCAAGCCCTCAGGCGTCGAGCTCTAGCGCTTGGAAGCCCTCTCGGCGGCGTCGAGCTCGGACTGCACGGTGTCGCGCTGGTTGGGGTTCTCCAGCCGCTTCTCGAGCACGGGGATCGCCTCGTCGGGCCGGCCGGCGAGCCGGAGGGCGTTCCCGAGGTTGAACGCGACGTAGGCGCAGGTCAGGTCCTCGACGCTCTTGTCGCAGGCCTCGTAGGCGCGCTGGAGCACCGGGATCGCTTCGTCGTAGCGGCGCGCGCCGATAAGGCCGAACCCCTCGTCGTTGAGGGCCGCTGGGCTGGCTCCACCGGAGGACTCTGAACCGCCGCCGGCGGAGGGCGCCTCCCCGCTTCCGCCGCCCGGTTGGGAGGAGGGAGCCGGCGTGGCCGCGGGCTCGTCTGAAGGCTCGGAGGGTGTCGCCGACGTGGAGGAGCGCTCCTCCTCGCCGGACGACCGCGCCTTGCGCGCAGAGGAATCCGCCTTGTCGGCCGGATCCTCGTCGCCTCCTCCGCCGGCCGCGAGCGCCACCGCCACGGCCACGAGGGCCAGGACGCCGACGAGCGCGGCGGGCAGGAGCCAGCCGGGTCGGGCGCGGTGGACGGTCGGGCGGGTGACCGGGGCTGAAGGCGGCGCGGGCGGCGCGGGGGGATCGGGCCGTCGGGCGGCCCCTTGGGGCTCGCGCCGCACCGGGGGCGCGGGCGGCGCCGGGGGCGCCGGAACCCGGAGCGCCGAGGGCTCCGGCGAAATCGCCTCGAGCGGGAGCGGCGGAGGGAGGGGCATCGTCCGGTCGTCGTCATCGATGACCCCTGGCGGAAACAGTGCGTCCTCGAGCGCGTCGACGAATGCGGTCGCCGTCGGCCAGCGCTCCGCCGGGTCCTTGGCGAGCCCACGCAGGAGCACGGCGTCGATCTCGGGGGGAAGTGAGGGATCGCGCCGGCTGGGCGGCTCGGGAGCTGCCTCGATATGCATCCGCGCGGTGGCCGCGAAGTGCTCGGCCCGGAACGGCCGGACCCCGGTGAGCAGCTCGTAGGCCACCACGGCGAGCGAGTAGCGGTCAGACGGCTCGGCGGCGGGCCGCCCTTCGGCCTGCTCGGGGGAGACGTAGGCGGCGGTCCCGAGGACGTCGCCCGTCGTGGTGACCGCGGGGTCGTAGGCGAGGCGGGCGATGCCGAAGTCGGCCAGGACCAGCCGGTCGTGGCCGTCGAAGAGCATGTTGCCCGGCTTGACGTCGCGGTGGACGATCCGGCGCTCGTGGGCGGCGTCCAATCCCGAGGCGGCGTCGCGGAGCCACTCGAGCGCGCGCTCGCGACCGATGCGCCGCCGGTCCCTGAGCCGGTCGGCCAAAGAGCCTCCGGGAAGCGACTCCATGACGATGAACGGGCGGCCCTCGTGCTCGCCGACGTCGTAGATCGTGATCGCGTGGGGGTGGGTCGACAGGCCGGCGGCCGTGCGCGCCTCGCGCTGGAAGCGCATGCGCGCGCGCTCGTTCTCGGCCAGGTGGGCGGCGAGCACCTTGATGGCGACCTCCCGGCCGAGCAGGCAGTCCTCGGCGGCCCAGACTGCCGCCATGCCGCCGTTGGCGATGTGGCGCAACGGGCGGTAGCGCTCGGGGAGCTCGATGTTCAGACGCAAGGTGGCCATCCCTGGGGGGTCGAGCGTCGCCCTTCGTGGCGACCCGACTTCCGTTCGCTTTACCCGCCGACGCGCCGCTTCACTCGGGGCGCCGGAGGGCGGGCGTGGGAAAGCGCCCTCCTATACTCCCGTGTCGCCATGGCCAGGGTATGTCATTCGTGCAGCAAGGGCCCTGCCTTCGGGCACAGCCGCAGTCACTCGATGGTGGCGACCAAGCGGCGCTTCAACCCGAACCTGCAGAAGGTCCGCATCGACGACGGCGGGACGCCGCGACGGGTCTATGTCTGCACCCGCTGCCTGAAGGCCGGCAAGGTCACCAAGGCGCTCTGATCGCAGGCGGGGGTAACGGGCCGGTGTCCGATCCCAGCCTGACCCGCTTCCGCGCCGTCCTCGAGGCGGGCCTCGCGCACCTCGAGGCGCGGCGGCAGGAGATCAACGACCTCAACGTCTTCCCGGTCGCCGACGGCGACACGGGCGACAACATGGTGCTGACTCTCCAGGCCGTGCTCGCCGAGGTCGACCGGCTGGCCAGCCAGGGCGAGCGCACGCTGGACGAGATCGGACGCGACGAGATCGTCGACTCCGTCGCGCGCGCCGCACTGCTGGGCGCCCGCGGAAACAGCGGGGTCATCCTCTCTCAGCTGATCCACGGCGCGGCCGAGGAGCTGATCAGCCGGCCGGGGGAGTTCGTGGACCCGGTGCTCATAGGCGCCGCGATGGCCCGCGCGGCCGACCGAGCCTATGCCTCGGTCCGCGCGCCCGCGGAGGGGACGATCCTCACGGTGATCCGCGAGATGGCCCACCAGGTCGTCGCCGACCTGGCCCACATGGAGCATCCGCGGCTGCCCGAGCCGGTGGAGGACGCAGAGCAGAACGCGGTCATCGCCGAAACGTTGGCACGTGCGCTCGCGGCGGGTGAGCGCTCGGTCGAGCGCGGTCCGGACCTGCTCCCGGTGCTGCGCGAGGCGGGGGTCGTTGACGCCGGCGGGCACGGGCTGCTCGTCCTGGTCGCCGGGGTGCTCGCGGCGCTGCGGGGCGCGCCGCCGCCGCCGCTCGCCCACCATGCGCCCGCGCGCGTCAGCCATCCCCAGCACGACTCGAGCACCTACCGCTACTGCACGAACTTCGCGGTCACCGGCTCAGAGCTCGAGGCCTCGGACTACGTCCGCCTCCTGGAGGCGCTCGGGGACTCCGTCCTGGTGGTGGGCGACGGCACGACCCTCAAGGTCCACGTGCACACCGACGAGCCCGAGCGCGCGACGGATATCTTCGATGCCGCCGGCACGGTCTCCCACCTCGACGTGGCCGACATGCGCGCGCAGATAGAGGCCCGCCGCGAGCGACTCGGGACTCAGACCAACGGGGCGCGACCGGTCTGCGGCGCGGTCGCCGTGGTCTCCTGCCCCGGGTGGGGTGGCCTCTTCGCGAGCCTGGGCGCAGAGCCGTTGGAGGGCGGCCCGACGCTCAACCCGTCGACCCTCGATCTGCTCACCGCCATCCACGACGTCGCCGCCGAGCAGGTCGTCGTGCTGCCCGACAGCCCGAACGTGTTCCTCGCCGCCGAGCGCGCGGCTGAGCTCTCCGACAAGGAGGTCCACGTGGTCCACGCCCGGTCGATGCAGGCGGGGCTGGTCGCCGCCGTGGCCCTCGACCCGGGCCGCGGCGCCGCGGCCAACGCCGCGGCGATGGAGGAGGCGCTGGGCCGCGTGCGCAGCGGCGGCGTGGCGCCGGCGGCGCGCGACGACGCCGGCGGGCGCTTCCGGCGGGGCGATGCGGTCGGCTTCGTCGAGGAGGAGCTCGTCGCCTGGGGCGAGCCCGAGGAGACCCTGCGCGTAGTCCTGGCCGATCTGGGCGGCGACGCCGAGCTTCTCACCTGCATCGCCGGCGAGGGCGCGCCGCTGCCCGAGGAGCTGGTGGGCGGGCTCGCTCCCGGCGGCGTCGAGCTCGAGCTGCGCGAGGGGGGCCAGCCGAGCTGGTGGTGGCTTTTTAGCGCGGAGTAGGAGCGGGCCGACCGCGCCGAAGGTCATCATGGACCGCATGGCGACCGGCTTCGCATCCCGCGCCCCCCTGAGCGCCGGGGAGCTCGCGGCGGCGCCGCTTCGCTCGATGCCCCGCCCGTCCCGTCTGGCCGAACCGCTCGAGGTGGCCCCGGCTCGCGCTGCCAAGGCGGTCGCTGCCCTCGGGCTGAGCACGGTCGGCGACCTGCTCGAGCATATCCCGCGCGATCGCCGCGAGGGCCGCACGATCGCCGCGCTCGAGCCGGGCGAGCCGGCGACGGTCGTCGCCGAGGTGCGATCGATCCGCAGCCGCCCCGTGCGCCGCCGCGGTATGCGCCCGCTCGTCGAGGCGACCGTCGGCGACGCGACGGGGACGATGCGCGTCGCCTTCTTCAACCAGCCCTGGCTGGAGGGCAGGTACAAGCCCGGCACGCGGGTGATGCTCCACGGCAAGCACGACGGTCGCAGCGGCTTCAGCGTGCAGACCCACGCGCCGACGAGCGAGGACGTCGCCGCCGCCGAGTCGGTTGCCCACTACCCGGCGAGCGAGGGCATCAGCTCTACCGAGATCCTCGCGCTGGTGCGCGGGCACCGCGCCGCCCTGCACCACGTCGTCGAGCCCCTTCCCGCGCGGCTCCGGGTGGCCCACGGCGTCCCCGACCGGGGCGCCGCGCTCGACGCCGTCCACTTCCCGGACGGCGACGAAGACCATCCGCTCGGCCGCCGGCGGCTCGAGCTCGACGAGCTCCTGCTCCGCCAGCTCGCCCTCCTCGTCCGACGGGCGCGGCGCCGGGCAGCCGGCGACGCGCCCGTGCTCGACGGTCCGTTCTCCCTCACCAAGCGCTGGCTGGAGAGCGGGCTGCCCTTCGCGCTCACCGGCGACCAGAAGCGGGCGATCGCGGCGATCTCCGGGGAACTGGGGGGCGAGCGCCCCATGCAGCGGCTGCTGATGGGGGAGGTCGGCTCCGGCAAGACCGTCATCGCGCTGTGGGCGATGCTCCGCGCCGTCGAGCACGGGATGCAGGCCGCGCTGATGGCTCCGACGGAGACCCTGGCCGAGCAGCACTTCGCGACCATCCAGCGGCTCATGCCCGGAGAAGTGGTCCCGCTGGCGCTGCTCACGGGCTCGACCCCGGGCGGCCGGAGAGCCGACATGCTGGCAAAGCTCGCCTCCGGGGAGCTCTCGCTGGTGGTCGGCACCCACGCCCTCATCGAAGGAGACGTCGAATTCGACCGCCTCGCGGTGGCCGTCGTCGACGAGCAGCATCGCTTCGGGGTCCGCCAGCGTGCCGCGCTCGACCACAAGGGCGCTCAGGGCCTGCCCCCGCACCTGCTTCACATGACCGCCACGCCGATCCCCAGGACCCTCGCACTCACCGGCTACGGCGACCTCGACGTCACCGCACTGCGCGAGCTGCCGGGCGGGCGGCAGCCGATCGAGACCCACGTGGCCGCCGGCGAGCGCGAGCGAGCGCGCGCCTACGAGCGCATCCGCGAGGAGCTGCGCGCGGGCCGGCAGGCGTTCGTCGTCTGCCCGCTGGTCGAGGAGTCAGAGCTCCTCCAGGCGCGCGCGGCGACGGCCGAGCTCGAGCGGCTCGCCCGCACCGAGCTCGAGGGGTTCCGACTCGAGCTCCTGCACGGCCAGATGCGCCCGCGCGAGAAGCAGGCCGCGATGGCCGCCTTCGCCGGAGGTGGAGCCGACGTGCTCGTCGCCACCTCGGTGATCGAAGTCGGCATCGACGTGCCCAACGCGACGGTCATGCTCGTCGAGGACGCCGAGCGCTACGGGATCTCCCAGCTCCACCAGCTCCGTGGACGGGTCGGGCGGGGCGGCCACGCCTCGGTGTGCCTGCTCTTCGGCTCCAAGGACTCGGCGCGCCTGCGGGCCCTCGCCGAGCACCACGACGGATTCCGCCTCGCCGAGATCGACCTCGCCCTTCGGGGAGAGGGAGAGTTGATCGGAACGCGGCAGTCGGGCCTCGCCGAGCTCGACCCGGAGCTCCTCGAGCGCGCACACGCGGCGGCGCAGGGAATCGTGGACGCCGACCCCGAGTGCCAAGCGCCCGAGCACATCCTCCTTGCCGGCGCGCTGCGTGAGCGCTTCGGAGCCGAGGCGCTCGAGCCGATCCCCGCGTGAGGCGGAGCGGCCGGGACGGCGCCACATCCCGAAGGGGCGCTTGATGAGGATCGTCGCCGGCCGCTTCGGCGGCCGTCGGATCGGGGCGCCGCGCGGCAGGGCCACCCGACCAACCTCCGACCGCGTCCGCGAGGCGCTCTTCGCGGTGCTCGGCGACGTGGAGGGCGCACGCGTCCTCGACCTCTTCGCGGGATCCGGGGCACTGGGCCTCGAGGCTCTCTCGCGGGGCGCCGCCCAGGCCACCTTCGTCGACAGCGCGCCGGCCGCGATCGCGGCCGTTAGAGGGAACCTCACCGCGCTGGGGTCCGAGGGGCGGGTGCGCCGGCAGGACGCCCGGATCTTCCTTCGCGATGCACGCGAATCCGGCGCCGCCTACGATCTGGTGCTCCTCGACCCCCCATACCGGCTCGCCGGCCGGCTGGCTCCCGAGCTGTCGCCCCTGCTGACCTGTGTCCTCGCGCCCGGCGCGCGAGTGGTGAGCGAGAGCGACCGCCGCGCGCCGCTCGACCTGGCGCTCGCCCTGCTCGACGAGCGCCGCTACGGCGACACCCTCATCCGCATCCACTCACCGTGAACCCCTCCAACCGCATCGCCGTCTGCCCCGGCAGCTACGACCCCATCACCAAGGGGCACGTGGACGTCATCTCGCGCGCCGCGGCCATGTTCGACGAGGTCATCGTCGGCGTGGTCGACATCCAGCTGCGCAAGTCAAACGCCCTGTTCGCCGCCGCCGAGCGCTGCGCGATGGTGGAGGAGGCGACCGGCCACCTCCTCAACGTCCGCGCCGAGCCCTTCTCGGTCCTCGTCGTCGCCTTCGCGCGCGAGAAAGGCGCCATGGCGATCGTCAAAGGACTGCGCGCGATCTCGGACTTCGAGTACGAGCTCGAGATGAATCAGCTCAACAGCCTGCAGGCCCCGGAGATCGAGTCGATCTACCTGATGGCCTCGCCGCAGTACAGTTTCCTCTCGTCGAGCGGTGTCAAGGAGCTGGCGACGTTCGGCGGAGAGATCGACGACTTAGTGCCGCCTGGCGTCGCCGGGCGGTTGAAGGAAGCGCTCAGGCGCTGACGAAAGAGGTTCGCGCATGGACGTCCTGGTCCTCATAGACAAGCTGGACGACCTGGTCCACAACTCCAAGCCGGTCCCGCTGACCGACCAGGTTCGCGTGGACAAGGAGGAGATCTACGACATCCTCGACCAGATGCGGGCGACGATCCCCGAGGAGATCAAGCAGGCCCGCTGGATCGTCAAGGAGCGTCAGGAGATGCTCGCCGAGGCCAAGCGCGAGGCCGAGCGCGTCGTCAAGGAGGCGCGCGAGCGCCAGGCCCGCCTGGTCAGCCAGGAGGAGATCACCAAGCAGGCCGAGCGCGCCGCGGAGGACATCATCGAGGATGCTCGGGCCCGCGAGCGCGAGATCCGTCTCGGCGCCGAGGACTATGCCGACGAGATCCTCAACACGCTCGAGGTCAACCTCTCGAAGTTCATCGCGGCCGTCCAGCGCGGCCGCGAGCGCCTCGCCGGCCGCGAAGAGCCGGCCGAAGTCGGCTGAGCGGGCGCCGAGCACGCTCGCCGGCGCTCTCGGTCGGTGGCGCTCAGGCCGAGTCCAACTGCTGGGCCAGGCGGCGCTCGGCGAGGCTGGCCACCCGGGGCGCGGCCTGGCGAGCAACCTCGCGGCACACCTCGACCGCCTCCTCGCTGACCGCCGCCCAGGGCCGGGCCGGGCGCGCAAGCGCGAAGCCCTGACCGTAGGTGATGCCCAGCTCGGCGAGCGTCCGCAGCTCCTCGAGGCACTCGATGCCCTCCGCGCAGACCTCGGCGCCCGTGCTCGCCGCGAAGCTCGCGAACGACTCCACCAGCGCGCGCTTGGCGCTGTCGCGGTGGACGCCCTCGACGAGCGCCCGGTCGAGCTTGATGATGTCGGCGCCTATGCGCATCACCTGCTGGAGGCCGGAGTAGCCCGCGCCCGCGTCGTCGATGGCCACGCGGCCGCCGCGCAGGCGCAGCGGCGCCAGGACGGCATGGAGGGACTTCTCGTCGGCGATGTGCTCGTGCTCGGTGATCTCGAGCACGATCTGGCTGAGGTCGTCGGGCAGCTCGTCGCGGACGCTTGCGGCGAGCAGCGCTGAAGGGCTCACGTTCACCGAGAGGAACGTCCCCGCCGGCCGCGTCTCGGCGGCCAGCGCGACGCGCACCGCCTCGGCCTCCATCTGCGGACCGAGCCCGAATCGGTGGGCCTGGGCGAACCACCACGACGGGGGCAGCTTGCCGTCGCCCACGAAGCGCGCGAGCGCCTCGTAGCCGGCTATCCGGCCGCTGTCCAGGCGCATGATCGGCTGGAAGACCGGACAGATCGCGTCGGGGCGCTCGAGCATCTCGTCGAGCACCGCGCGCTGCTCGTCGGTCAGCACCAGCACGTGCTCGCGGTCATAGCGGCGCGCGTGGTCACGGCCGCTTCGCTTGGCCCAGTAGAGCGCGCCGTCGGCGAGCTGGAGAAGCGCGGTGGCCTGCTTGGCGTCGTCGGGAAAGCAGGCGATCCCTGCCGAGCAGGAGAGCTGGAACCCACGCGGCTCCAGCCCGGCGACGGCCGCCCGGGCGGCCTCGGCGAGGGCGAGCGCACGATTGGCGTCGGTGTCGGGCAGCACGACGGCGAACTCGTCGCCGCCCAGGCGCGCGGGGAAGCCGATGCCCTTCATCGCGCTGTCCAGGCGCTCCCCGACCGCGCGCAGCACGTCGTCGCCGAAGGTGTGGCCGCGCGCGTCGTTGAGGCGCTTGAAGTTGTCCACGTCGAGGACCACGAGGCCCAGGGCGCTGCCCTCGCGGGTGGCTCGGGCGATGCTGTCGGCCAGGACCTCCTGGAAGTGGCGGTGATTGGCGAGGCCGGTCAGGGGATCCTCGAGCGCGAGGGCCCGCAGCCGCTGATGGCTCTGCTCCAAGCCGTCGGCCATCTGGTCGAAGTCGTGCGCGAGCACGCCGATCTCGTCGCGCCGGGTCCAGTTCAGCCGACTGGACAGCTCGCCCGCCCGGATCCGGTGGGTTGCCAGGCGCAGCCTCTGGAGGGGGGTGAACACCGCGCGGCCGAGCACCAGGGCGGTGAACGCCGTGAAGCTCAACAGGAGCGTGGTGAGGATGAGCGCGAAGCGGCGTGTGCGGTGGGCCATCGCCGTGTCGTGGGGCTCGAGGTCGTAGGCGAGCTCGAGCGCCGTGGCGTCGAAGCGGTTGGCCGGAAGGGGAAGCAGGAGCACGGCGACGTGCCGGCCGTCCGCGCGGACCTCGGTCTGGGTCGGGCGCTTGACCGGAGCGCGCCGGGCCCGGTCGGCGACCTGCCGGCTCCCCGCGAGCGCGGCGGGGCCGCTGGTGGCGAGCGGCGCGACGCGCGCGTCGCGCCGGCCCCAGACCACGGCGCCCACGATGCCGGGATGCAGGCGCCTCAGGCGCTGGGTGCGCTCCCGGAGGTTGACCGGCCGCCCGGCCTGCTGGACCATCAGGTCCTGCCGGAAGCTCTCGCCCGCGGTGGCGAGCAGCTCCCGACCCCCCTCGCGGTAGGCGCCCGCCAGTTCGCTGCCCGAGCTGTGGCTCGCGACGTAGGCGCAGACCGCGGCGCCGACGCACAAGGCGACGCTCACCTGGATCCGCAGGCTTCGCGCGGCTCCTCGGAGCCGCGCGAAGCGCTGGGATTCGGATTCGATCATCGCCCCATGCGGCCGGCGCCCGCGCCTACCCGAGCGTGCGGACGCGGATGGCGTGGGGGTCGGGCGGCTTTCCGTCGGACCGGCGGGCGGGGGCAAGCCCGACCATCGCGCCGTCCTTGCCGCCGCGCCGAACGTCGATCACGCCGATGCCCGGTGTGGCGCCGATGGCGTCATGCCCTCCGCTCAACGGCGCCGGGCCGCGCAGGGACGCGTAGACCGTCTTGCCGTCCGGGGAGAGATCGAACAGGTCCGGAGCCGGGTCGCTCGAGAGCGGGCCCACGAGGCTGTACCGGTTGACGACCTCGTTCCTGCGCGTGTCGACCACGGTGACGTCGTTCTGGATGCGGTCGCCCGCCAGGAGGTACTTCTCGCCCTTGGTCACGGCGACGGCGTGTGCGTCGACCTCGCCCTCACGGCTGTAGACGAGGGTCGGCGCCGGCGTGTTCGGCGTGGTCGACGGCGTCCGGCGGAACTGGCTGAGCTCGAACGAGTAGACCTTGTGTCCGAAGAGGTCACCGGGCGCACCGGCGCCGGCGTTGACGTACATGCGGTCGTCCGCCTGCATCTGGCCGCAGCCGTTGTCGTCGATGGCGTCGCGGTCGTACTCGGCCACGATCCGCATGGGGCTTGCGTTCTGGTCGACCACGAAGGCCCCGCCGCCGCGCAGCGAGACGAACGTGAAGCGCCCGTCGTTGGTGGTCCGCGGGCAGATCGGAGCGTTGTCGGGCCGCAGCGCGGGGTCCTGCTTGGGCGCGCCGCTCGGCGTCGTGCCCTCGTAGAGGCTCAGCGTCGCCTCCGGCTCGAGCGTGAAGCGGCGGTTGGCGTAGTCGGTGCGGATGCGTTGCAGGAGCTTGCCGTTCTGGTTGGCGACCACCAGGTAGCGCTGGTCGCGCGTGGGCCACATCGCGTGGGCCTGCTGGGCACCGCCGGCGCCCGGGCTCACGCGCAGGCAGTCGAGCGGCTCGCGGGTTCGGGCGTCGATGATGAGGACGTGGCCGCTGACCACGAAGGAGATCGCGGCGTACCGGTTGCCTCCGGGGCCGTCGAAGTCGCCGCCGTTGAAGACGAGCATGTGGGGTCGGACCGCGTTGGCGCCCGTCTTCTGGAGGCAGAGGTCGTTCGCCGCGCCGCCCAGGTCGACGGTCTCGGGCTGTGCGCCGGCCGCGTCGGCCTGCAGGTCGTCGCCGTCGTAGATGTGCAGGTAGCCGCCGTAGCCGGTCCGGCTGTCGGTCTGGTCGATGGTCCAGACCTCGTGGCTCTTCTTCGACGGCCCCTTCCTGCCTGAGTCCGAGCCGTCGGCCATGGCGGCCGAGGCGATGACCACACCCAGCCCCATCGCCGCGACGATCAGCCCGTACAGGATCCTTATTCGCTTCATGGCCTTCCCACCTCCAGGTCTGTGCTTCGGTCCGTGACCGAGCTTGTATCGGCGCCTAGGCGCTCGTCCCTTGAGATCGTGACGGCCTTCGTTCGATGCGCTGGACATGTAGTCGAGGTTTGGCCCGTCGGGGCGCGAGACTGTCGTCGACCCCGATAGTCGAGGCAAGTGACGATCTCGCCGCGGTATATCGTCGTCTTTGAATGAGCGAGCCGCGCATAGAGGTCGTAGAGGTCGACATCACGACGCTCGAGGTCGACGCGATTGCCAACGCCGCCAACACCCGACTCGTTCACGGCGGCGGTGTCGCGGCGGCGATCTCGCGAGCCGGGGGCCCCGAGGTTCAGCGCGAGAGCGACGAGCGCGCGCCCATCGGCCTCGGCGAGGCCGTTGAGACCGGGGCGGGCGACATGCCGGCACGATGGGTCATCCACGCCGCGACCATGGAGCTCGGCGGGCCGACCTCTGCGGAGATCATCCGCGAGGCGACCGCCAGCACGCTGCGGCGCGCGGACGAGCTCGGAGCCCGCTCGCTCGCCCTCGTCGCCTTCGGCACGGGCGTCGGCGGCTTTGCGCTCGAGGAGGCCGCCCGCATCGAGGTCGAGGAGGTTCGCGGCCACCTCGCCGGCGGCGCCGGCGGCCTGGAGCGGATCGTCTTCGCGGTCCACGGCGCGAAGGCGCGCGAGGCGTTCGAGCGGGCGCTCAGCGAACGCTGAAGCCGGTCAGCCCCTCCGGCTCCTCCTCGTCGACCTCGACATCCTCGACGTCGGCGCTGCTCGGGCCGCCGCGCATGAACGACAGGAGGGCCTCGACCGCCGCGGGATTCCCCTCGAAGACGGCTTCCACGGCGCCGTCGTCGCGGTTGGTCACCCAACCGGCGACGCCTTCGGAGCCGGCCTGCTCCCGGACGGAGTCGCGGAAGAACACTCCCTGGACGCGGCCGTGAGCGACGGCGCGGCGGCGGATCGGATCGGGCACGCTCTCGACGCTACTCCTCTGCGCGCGCCTGCGCCTCCGCAAGCTGCTCGGCGAGATCCTCGAGATGCGCACGGACCCGGGCGGCCATCGCCTCGAGCACGTCGCGGGCCTTGTCGATGCTCGTCGTGGCGCCCGTGAGCTGCTGCTTGACCGCCCGCACGTCGCCCATCGCGGTCAGGGTGCGCTCGACCGCCTCGGCCAGCGCGCCGGCGTCGAGGCCGTCGCCGCCGCCGCGGGCCGTCACGACGCGGGCGCGGGCGAGCGCGTAGGCAACCTCGAGCGCGAGGCGCGACCCATCCTCCGGGTCGTAGGCGACGACCAGCTTGTCCCCGTTGATCTCGCGCAGCGCGGTGGTCTTCGCGGGCAGGTGCTCCTCGCTGGGGACCACGAGCACGGCGTAGTCGGCGCCACGCTCGGCCATCGCCCGGTCGAGCTGGCGCACGGCCTCGGGCCTTGAGAGCTTGGAGTCCTTGGCCTCGAAGACCACCCGCCCGCGCGCGGGGCCGCGACAGCCGTCGATCCCGACGACGACGTCGCCGGTCTTGCGCGTCGCGCCCTTGCGGTCGCCGACGGCCTCGGCGTCATCGCCCTGGGCCACGGCGATGACGTCAACCGCCTCGAAGACCGCCTCCTCGTAGGAGCGGCCCTTCGCGGTCCCTCGATCGCGCTCGATCGCGAGCTCGAGCTGCTTCTCGCGCTCGCCCTGGAGGCGCTGGACCTCGAGCTGGAGAGCGGAGACCTTGTCGCCCATGGCGCGCAGCGCCTCGCCCTGCTGGTCGCCCATCTGACGGATCGCCCGCACCGAGGCGGCCTTGAAGTCGGCCAGCGGGTTCTGGCCGTCGGCCGCGGAGAACTGGCGCAGGAGCTCCTCGCGGGAGCGCTGCATGACCTCGCCGACCACCGCCCGCACGCGGTGCTGGACCGCCCCGGAGCTGTCGTCGGAGAAGTGTCGGTCGAGCGCCTTTGACAGGTGGCCGCTGTCGGGGCCGAAGACCTCCTCGAGCTGGCCCGACAGGCGCTCGGAGACCTGCTCGGCCCGCTGGGCGAAGGACGTCTCGACCTCGCGCGAGGCCTTCTCGAACTCGGTGCGTACGAAGTCGGCATTGGCCGCCGCCTGCTCGCGGTCGAGCACCCGAGCCCCGATCTCGACCGCGTCGACCAGGGTGGCGACCGGGTCGACGCCCGCCTCCTCGCGCTCGCGAACCAGCCGCACCGCGCACGCGTCGTCGATCAGGACGCCGTCGACGATCACGCGGTCGCCCACGACGCGGACGCTGGACTGGCGGAGAGGGGTGGCAGCTTCCATTCGAACTCAGACAAGATAAGCCGCTCCCCGGACGGAAAGTGATTGGATAGCGGGGATGTCCGTCGGCGATCGCGTCCACACCATCCGAACGCTCGCCGAGGCAGGGGTGATCGGGCCCGTGCGTCCCGACAAGGTCCTCCGCATCGGCCAGGCCCTGCGGCGCTTCGGTCCCACCCCCGCCGCGGGCTATGCGGCGTCTGACATCCGCCATCCCGACCGTATCGCGATCGTCGACGAGCTCGGATCGCTGAGCTTCGGAGACGTCCACCGGCGCACGAATGCGCTCGCCCATGCGCTCGCCGACCGGGGCATCGTCGAGGGCGACGGGATCGCGATCATGTGCCGCAACCACCGCGGCTTCATCGAGGCGACCGTCGCCTGCTCGAAGCTCGGCGCCGACGCGCTCTACCTCAACACGTCGTTCGCCGCCCCGCAGATCACCGAGGTGGTCAAGCGCGAGAACCCGCGCGCCATCGTGTTCGACGAGGAGTTCTCAGAACTGGTCAAGGACGCGGGACGCCGGCGCAAGCGCTTCATCGGCTGGCACGGCGAGGGCAAGCTCTCCGACCCGACGCTCTCAGAGCTCGTGGAGGAGGGCGACGGCGAGGACGTGGTGGCGCCCGGCGAGCGCGGCAAGGCCGTGATCCTGACCTCGGGGACCACCGGCGCGCCGAAGGGCGCATCGCGCAAGCAGCCCGAGTCGCTCGATCCCGCCGCCGCCCTCCTCTCAAAGATCCCGCTGCGCAGCCGCGAGCCGACGATGATCGCCGCCCCGCTCTTTCACTCCTGGGGCTTTGCCCACTTCAGCCTCGCGCTCGGGCTGGGCTCCACGCTGGTGCTCCGGAGCAAGTTCGAGCCCGAGGAGGCGCTCTCGGCGACCGCTCAGCACCAGTGCACGGCGCTCGTGGTCGTCCCGGTGATGGTTCAGCGAATCCTCGAGCTGGCGTCCGAGGCGATCGACCGCTACGACCTCGCGGCGCTGCGGGTCATCGCGATCAGCGGCTCGGCGCTCTCGCCGTCGCTCGCCGAGCGCGCGATGGAGCGCTTCGGCGAGGTGCTCTACAACCTCTACGGCTCCACCGAGGTCGCCTGGGCGGCCATCGCGACCCCCGAGGACATGCGCGCGGCGCCGGGATCGGTGGGAAAGCCGCCGCGCGGCACGACGCTCAGGCTCTACGACGAGGAGGGAGCGGAGGTCGAGCAGGGCGAGACCGGCCGCATCTTCGTGGGCAACGACATGCTCTTCGAGGGCTACACCGGCGGCGGCTCGAAGGACCTCATCGACGGCCTCATGGCCACCGGTGACGTCGGCCACCTCGACGAGGGCGGCCGTCTGTTCGTCGACGGGCGAGACGACGAGATGATCGTCTCGGGCGGCGAGAACGTCTTCCCGCAGGAGGTCGAGGAGCTGCTCGCCGGCCACGACGACGTCGCCGACGTGGCCGTGGTGGGAGTGGACGACGAGGAGTTCGGCCAGCGGCTGCGGGCGGTGATCGTCAAGCGCAAGGGGGCGAAGCTCGGCGAGAAGGACGTCAAGGAGCACGTCAAGCGAAACCTCGCGGACTACAAGGTCCCCCGCGACGTCGACTTCGTCGACCAGCTGCCCAGGACCTCGACCGGCAAGGTCCTCAAGCGCGAGCTCGGCGACGGGGAGTGAGCGGACGCGGCGAGTGGGCCGCCGTTCACGCGACGGGGCGGGTAAGCCGCCGTCCGAGCTGTGTGTCAGCATGTGGCCATGCGTTTGCACATAAGCCTCGAGGACGAGCTCGTCGAGCAGCTCGACCGCCGGGTGGGGCGCCGCCGCCGGAGCGCCTTCATCTCCGAGACGCTTCGCCGCGCCCTGGAGGACGATCGGCGCTGGCAGGAGATCGAGGCGGTGATCGCGTCGCTCTCCGACTCGGGGCACGACTGGGACGACGATCCCGCGGCGTGGGTCCGCTCCCAGCGCCGCGGCGACGAGCGACGCGTGGGTTGACTTGCCGGGCGATGCCCGTCCTTCTCGACACCACCGTCCTGATCGACGTGCTGCGGGGGCGGCCGGTCGCCCACCGGCTCGTCGGCCTCCGCGCGACGGGTCAGATTCCGTGGACCAGCGCCATCAACGTGGAGGAGGTGTGGCGGGGGTTGCGAGCCGACGAGGAGGTGCCGGCGGCCCGGCTCTTCGGCGGCCTGCGCGTCGCCTCGCTGGGCCGGCCGGAAGGCCAGCGGGCGGGAGCCTGGCGCCGCGACTTCTCAGCGCGCGGCGTGACCCTCGCCCAGGCCGACTGCCTGGTCGCTGCCTCTGCGATGGCGGTCGGAGCCAGCCTGGCGACCGGCAATCCGAAGGACTTTCCCATGCCCGAGCTTGTCGTCGAGCACTGGCCGGTCGGCGGCTGAGCCAGTTCCGAGGCCTTCAGGGCCGCCACTTCACCGAGCAGCCGACGGGCTCGGTCTCGGGGCGGTCGGGCTCGCGGTCGTCGAGGACGGCGTCGAGCGCCGCTCGCAGCCAGGCGGCGTCGAGCGAGGGGTCGGAGTGGTCGGCGTCGGGCGCGCCTCGGTAGCGCAGGGTGCCGTGGGCGTCGATCACGAACACGTCGGGGGTCGTCTTGGCGCCGTAGGCGGCGGCGACCTCCTGCTCCTCGTCGCGGAGGTAGGGCATCGTCCACTCCTCGGCCGCGACACGTTCGCGCATCTTGGCGAGGCTGTCGCCGGGGTAGCGCTCGGCGTCGTTGGGGTTGACGGCGAAGAAGCGGACGCGGTCGGCGTAGTCGCGGCCCACCGCCGTAAGGCGGTCGTGCCAGGCCAGCGCGTAGGGGCAGTGGTTGCAGGTGAAGATCACGACGGTCGGGGTGCCGTGCTCGCCGAGGTCGTGCTCGGCGCCGTCGGTGTCGGGCAGGGAGAGGTGGGGGGCGTGGTCTCCGAGGCTCAGGGTCATCGCGTGGGTCAGCTCCTCTCGGCGCGCAGGGCGTCGCGGACGTCGTGGGGGTCGGGCGTGGGGGAGTAGCGGCCGTCGCGCAGCCGGTAGACCCGGCAGGTCAGCGCCACGCTCGCGTCCTCGAGCGGCGGCTGGACGTCGTGGCCGTCGATGCGGATCGTGGGCGAGCCGACGAAGGACTCCGTGGTGGCAGCGCCGTCGGTGTCGATCTCGCGGAGCTCGACGGTGTCGGGATCGAGTCCCTCCTGGGCCATGGTCGACCGCAGCTCCTCGAGCGCCCGCTCGTAGGAGGGGCAGCCCTTCCACCACAGCAGCTCGACCCGGGGCACCGGTGCGGAGGGTAGAAGCACGGCCGAGCCAATGAGACCCCGACGAGAGCTTTTCGCGATCGAGGATGCGATCCGCCGCGCGAGTCGCTACTGTGCCGCTTCACATAAGCCTTTGCCGAACCGCAAGCGATCGCCCAGGCGACGCAGCGGCCGGGGGACCCACACGGATGCAGGGAGCATCCGAGGGGCGAATCGTCGCAATGACGCGACGTAGCGCAGCTCTTTCAGCGCGAGCCCGTCAGCTAACCCCGGAGGCACCGGAAAGAGAGGTCGTTCTTGCGGGTAACCCCTTGGCGTACGCGCGCCACGCTCATCTTCATGACGGTCGTATGCGGCCTGCTGGTCCTCGCCCCCGCGGCGATGGCCCGCTTCGGCGCGCGGACGCTGCGCATGGGCGACCGCGGACCGTCCGTCCGCACTCTCCAGACCAACCTGACCGCGCTCGGCTTTCCGACGCCGGTGGTCGGCAGGTTCGGCCGCCAGACGAAGGTCAACCTCAAGGGCTGGGAGCGAAAGAGCGGGATGCGCCCCAACGGCGTCCTCAGCCGCCGCGAGGCCGCGACGATGACAAAGCAGGTCGTCGACGCCAAGGGCGGCGGCCCGGGCGGTCCCGACGACGAAGAGGCGGCCGGCTACGGCGGCACCGATGATCAGGACACGCGCGCCGACACGGGGGAGCAGGGCGACCAGACCGCCCAGCAGCCCGTGCCCGTCCAGCCCGGCGAGGCCGGACTGATGTTTCCCGTTCGCGGGCCGCACGACTTCGGCGGCACCGGCGCCCAGTTCGGCGCCGACCGCGGGGGGCGCTCGCACAAGGGCCAGGACGTCTTCGCCAAGTGCGGCACGCCGGTGAGCGCGGTCGAGGGCGGCAAGGTCGTCTACGCCGGCTATCAGTCGGCCGCCGGCAACTACATCGTGATCAAGGGTGACGGGACCAAGCGCGACTACGTCTACATGCACTTCCAGGCGCCCGCCGCCTTCAAGACCGGCGCGACCGTCACGACGGGCGCGCCGATCGGCAACGTCGGCGAGACCGGCAACGCTCGAGGCTGTCACGTGCACTTCGAGCTCTGGACCGCGCCGGGCTGGTACGACGGCGGTCGCCCGGTCGACCCGCTGCCCTTCCTGAAGCAGTGGGACTCAGCGACCTGATCTGATGAACGACCGCTGAACGGGCGCCCCGGCTGGTTGCCGGGCGGCGCTCCTATCGCGACAATCGAGGGATGACCGGCCCCGAAGGCCACACGCGCGGGTACGTGCTCGTCGTCGACGACGAGCCCACGATCGCCGAGGTCGTGGCCCGCTACCTCGACCGGGCCGGCTACCGGACTGCTGTCACCGGAGACGGGCGCCGGGCGCTGGAGATGGTCCGCGAGGAGCAGCCCGACCTCATCGTCCTCGACCTGATGCTCCCAGGCCTCGACGGCCTCGAGGTCATGCGGCGGATCCACAACCTCGACCACCGCCGGGTCGCGATCATCCTGCTCACCGCCAAGGGGGAGGAGTCAGATCGCGTCATCGGGCTTCGCCTGGGCGCCGACGACTACGTGGTCAAGCCGTTCTCCCCGGCCGAGCTGGTGGCCCGCGTCGACGCGGTGCTTCGCCGGATCGACCCGTCGCCCGAGCACGAGGAGCCGCTGCGCTTCGACGGGATGGAGATCGACCCGACAGGGCGCCGGGTCGTCATCGCCGGTGAGGAGGCGGCGCTCACCCAGCGCGAGTTCGACCTGCTGCTCTACCTCGCGCGAAACCCCGGGCGGGCGTTCTCCCGCGATCAGCTCATCGACGCCGTGTGGCAGTACTCCTTCTACACCGACACCTCGACCGTGACCGTCCACATCCGCCGCCTGCGGGCGAAGATCGAGCCCGACGCGGCCGAGCCGCGGCACATCCAGACGGTGTGGGGCGTCGGCTACCGGTTCGCGCCGTGAGAGGCGCGGCCGGGTCCGCCCTGATCGTCTCGCTCGCCGCCGCGGCGGGCGCGGTGGTCGTGCTCGTCGTCTACGGCCTCTCGCCCGGCCTGCAGACGCTTGCGCTGCTGCTCGCGCTCGGGGCCGCCGCACTGGCCTGCGCACACCTCGTCAGCGCGCGGCGACGGCGCCTCGGGCCGCTTCGCCGCCAGTTCAGCCTCGCGGTCGCGATCGCGGCGGGCCAGACCGTGGTCCTGGCCGGGGCCGTCGCCGCCCTGATGCTGGTCTCCGCCCACGACGCGCTCATCGTCGCCGTGATGGCGGTATTCGCCGGGCTCGTCGCCGCGCGCGCCGCCCAGCTCCTCGCGGCCGGCGTCATGGAAGACGTCAAGACGCTGCGCGACGGCCTGCGCGCCGTCGGCGAGGGCGAGCGGGACGTCCGACTCGAGACCTCGGGTAGCGACGAGCTCTCAGAGCTCGCGGACGCCGCCAACGCGATGGCCGCCCGCCTGCGGGCCGAGGAGGCCGCTCGCGACGCGGCGGATGGAGCTCGCCGCGACCTGGTGGCCGCGGTCTCACACGACCTTCGCACCCCGATCACCTCGCTGCGCCTGCTCGCCGAGGCCGTCGAGGACGACATCGTCGACGAGGTAACGCGCCACCGCTACCTGGCGCAGATGCAGACCCACATCCACGCGCTCAGCGAACTGATCGACGACCTCTTCGAGCTCTCCAGGCTCGAGGCCGGCGACATCGCGTGGTCCATGGAGCGCGTGCGCCTCGACGCGCTCGTGGGCGAGACGGTCGACGCGATGCGCGCCGAGGCGACGGCCAGGCGGGTGGCCGTCCTCGCCGAGGTGGGCGCTTCGCTCGAGCCCGTCCACGGCAACCCCGAGAAGCTCCAGCGCGTGCTCTTCAACCTCATCCAGAACGCCATCCGCCATACGCCGGCCGACGGCAGCGTGACCGTGCGTGCCCACCGCAACAGCGAGGGGCTCGAGGTCGAGGTCGCCGACACGGGCGAGGGGATTCCGCCCTCCGATCGCGAGCGCATCTTCGACCCCTTCTACCGCGGCGGCTCCGAGGGCGCGCGGACCCGCTCGGGGGCGGGGCTCGGCCTGGCGATCTCCCGCGCGATCGTCGAGGCCCACGGCGGCCGCATCTGGCTCGCCGACAGCCCGGCGGGCACGCGGGTGCGCTTCAGCCTGCCAGCCGCGATCTAGAGATCACTCCTTTACAGGAGGGGCCACCAGGACGAGCAGCCCCGCGAGGAGCGTCGGGACGCGGACGAGGTCGAGCACCGAGGTCAGCCACGGGCCGCGCAGTGGGCTGCGCCACGCCTCGCGACGGAACGGTCCGGGTGGTGCGGGCATGTTGCCGGGCTTCGGGAAGCGCACATCGCGGTATTGTGCCTGTTCGGGGCCCAGGCTCCAGCTGGTATGGAGCCTTCAGGAAATCGTTATTGCGTGCGCCGAGGCGTCTGGGGAGGGTGCCGGGGTGCTTGAGGAGCGGTGTGGCTTGGGATTGGCGATCGCCCTGCGGTGAGCGTGCTCATCGTTATCGCCAAGGCTCCTGTGGTGGGTCGTGTGAAGACGCGTCTGTGCCCGCCGTGCAGCTCGCGGCAGGCCGCCGCGCTGGCCGAGGCGGCGCTGGCTGACACGCTTGAGGCTGTG
>JBBPZA010000038.1:0-5590 GCA_038199375.1 Solirubrobacterales bacterium
CACGAAGGCGGCCATGAGCAGGGAGATTCGAGCATGGCGAAGCGTCTGCCGGGCCATCGGCCCCACGGCTTCTAGCAGGGCCGGGCGCCCGGCTCCAGCCCGCGGCGCGCTTATGTCGCCCCGCGACGAGGCGCCCGGTCGCTCGGCCGCTCCTCGCCTACCTCGGGCTTTGCGCGGCGGCGCCACAATTCCCTGCCGTGGACGATCCCTACGCGATCCTCGGCGTCTCCCGTGACGCGCCGCTCAACGAGGTGGCCGCAGCGTGGCGGCGCCTCGCCAAGGAGTGGCACCCGGACCTGCGCGGCGATGCCCACGCGCTGGCCCGGATGGTCACGCTCAACGCGGCCTACGAGAGGATCCGCTCCGAGCGATCCGAGCGCTCCGGAGGAGGCGGGGGAGGGGGAGGCCCCGCGGCGGACCCTTCCGCCCGCGGCGAGGGCAGCGCTTCCGGGCGCCCGGCCGCCCGGCGCCGTGGCCGCGAGGCCGGATGGTGGCTCTCGGCCGACGTGCGCCGGGCGCTGGGCCCCGAGCTCATTCGGGCGCTGCGCGAGCGAGAGCGCGTGCGCGAGGTCGTGCGCTGCCACAGCGGCGGGTCCAGCGCGCTGCTCGTGCTCACCGAGTCACGGCTCGTCTGGCTGCTCGACGACCTGGTGCTCGGCCGCGTGCGCGCGCTGAAGCTCGCGAGCATCGAGACGGTCGCGCGCCCTCGCCCGCGCCGCTGGCGGCGCGGCGCGGCCCTTCGCATTCGCGTCGGCCGCGTCGGCGTGACCTTCGGCGGGCTCGAGCCCGGGGCCGCCGACCTCGTCGCGTCGGCCATCGCGAATGCGAATGGGGGCGCGGCCCCATAGCGTGCCGTCCGCCCCGGGCGCTACGGTGCCCGCCTGATGATCGACGCGCCGGAGACATCCGAGTCAGACGAGGCGAGCGGGGATCGCGCCGCCCACGTCGCCGAGCTGCGGCGCCGGGTCAGAGCCGGTGAGTACCGGGTAGATCCCGTCCAGGTCGCCGACGCGCTGCTGCGAAGGCTGGGCACCGCCGGTCGGGGGCGCGAAGCGCCCCACGAGGATCGCGGAGCGGCGGACGCCGCCGGCGCGGGGCTCATCGCAGCCTGAGCGCCCCCCGGTTTCGCCCCACCGGCCCGCTCAGCCAAGGGAGCCCGTTCCTTCCGCCTCTTCGCGGATCATGGCATCTGCCTGCGCTCCTCCCAGGAACGCGATGCAGGACAGGTAGAGGTAGGCGATCAGGACGACGAAGGTGGCGAGGTTGGCGAATCGAGCATCGTCGGCCCACGCGGCAGACGGTCCGGGTCAAAGCGCTCGAGCAGGTCGCCGGCGAGGAGGCGCTCGCCCGGCTCGACCATGGCGAGGTCCGCAGCCATCGATCCGACGGCGTCGCGCGAGTCCATTCCCAGCCGGGCGCGGTCGCGCAGGGTGACCGCCCCGTGGCGCTTTGCCAACCGGCGGCCGTCGGGCCCGAGCACGAGCGGCACGTGCGCGTACCGAGGGGAGCTCAAGCCGAGCAGGCGCCCGAGGAGCAGCTGGCGCGGCGTCGAGTCGAGGAGGTCGTCCCCGCGAACGACCTCGCCGATCTCCTGGTCTGCGTCGTCGACCATGACGGCGAGGTTGTAGGCCGGAGTGTCGTCGTTGCGCCACAGCACGAAGTCGTCAACTACCCCGTCGAGGGCGCCGAGCATTCGGTCGACGAAGACGATCCTCTCCGTCCCCGCGTAGAGGCGAAGCGAGGGCGGCCGCCCCGAGCGCTCGCGTGCGGCACGCTGGGCCGCCGTCAGCAGGCGGCACGTGCCGGGATAGGCACCCTCGGGCAGGGGGCCGTGCGGCGCCTGCGTCGCCGTCCGGACGTCGGCTCGCGTGCACCAGCAGGGATAGACGCGTCCCGCCGCCTCGAGCACCGCGAGCGCCTCTCGGTGACGTCGCCGGCGCGCCGACTGTCGCATGACCGCCCCGTCCCAGTCCAGGCCGATGGCCCGGAGATCGGCGAGCTGGCGCGCCTCGTGCTCGGGACGCGAGCGGACGGGGTCGAGATCCTCGATGCGGAGAAGAAAGCGAGCGCCCGCGGAGCGGGCGAACAGCCAGGCCAGGAGCGCCGTTCGCAGGTTGCCGAGATGAAGCGCTCCGGTCGGGCTGGGAGCGAAGCGGCCGTCGTGCGACGGCGCGGCGGCCGTCCTCAGGCCTGCACCACCGGCCTGCCCTCGGAGGGCTGGACGAGCACCCAACCCTGGCCTGAGAAGCCGAGCTGGAAGCTCTCGCCCGAGCCCATGCCTATGAGCGACTTGGCCTGCACGTCGGTCTTGAGGTTGGTGGTGACGCTTCCAGACCAGGCGATCGCGGCCTGGGGGTCGCCGAAGGTCGGAGCCTCGGAGACGTCGAGCCTGACCGGCTCGCCGTCGGAGAGGAGGGCGACGTTCCCGGTGCCTCGGAGGTGCACGTTGAACAGGCCCCCGGCGAGCATGCCGGCGGCCCCGCCCTTGACGCGCGTGATGTCCCAGTCGATGCCGGCGTCGAAGGCGAGGATATTGCTGCCGTTCACCGTGAGGGAGTCGTCGTGGAGAGGCAGCACGTGGACGAGCATGGCCTGGTGGGCGAGGAAGAGCTCGCCGGTGCCCGTCGCCTGCATGAGCCTCAGGCTCTCGCCGGTGGCGGCCTTCTTCAGAAGCCGGCCGAGTCCGCTGCCTTTGTGCTCGAAGTGGACATCGCCCTGGTAGGCCACCATCGCGCCGTTCTTCGCCATCACCGCCGTCTCCGAGAGCTCCACCTTGAGCAGACGCGGCCCCTGCATGGTGAACGCCTCTCCGGTCTCAACCTCCTGATAGCGGTCGAGCGGTGCCCCCATCTCCGGCATCTGTCCTCCAAGGATCGCGGTGAGTGCGAGGAGAGGCTACCGGCCCGCCTGGTCCCGACGCCTATCCCCGCGGCGCCTCGCGGAGCGCTCGGTCCATGTCGGGGCCGGGGTTGGCGATCACCTTCCCGTGACCGGTGCCCAGCCGGCGCGGATTGAGCGCGCGCAGCCGCTCGGCCGTCTCGTAGGCCGTCGGCTTGTGCCACGTGCCCACCAGCGCCGGGACCGGAAAGCGCTTGACGGGCTGCGTGGTGACGAAAAGCCCGCCGAGCGCGATGTAGGCGTCGCCGCAGATGAGGGTGTCGTCGCGGGTGTCGAGGAACGCGAGCTGGCCCGGCGTATGGCCCGGCGCCGCGACGGCTCGCAGGGAGCCCACCATGTCGCCGTCCTGCAGCGTGCGCGTAGGCCGGGTCTTGATCCTCGGGTAGAAAGGAGCGAAGATCCGTCCCTTGGGCTCCCCGGGCTGCGCCGAGCGGTCGCCGGCCAGGAACAGCGCGTCCCGGGCGCTCACGAGCACCTCGGTGTCCGGGCGCTGCGCGTGCAGCGCGTCGAGCGAGCCGCAGTGATCGGCGTGGGCGTGGGTGATCACGATCCTTCGCAGCGGCTGGCCGAGTTCGTCGATCTTCGCCAGGATCGGCTTCGCTGCGCCCGACACCGTGGTGTCGATCAGAGTGAGACCGTCCTGCTCACGCACGAAATAGGCGTTCATGGCGCCCACGAGAACCAGCTGGGAGAGGTGCTCCCCGTGCGCTATCGACTTCAACGCGACGATTACGCAGGCGCGGGCTGCCCGGCCAGCTCGCGCGCGGCGCCCGCGATCGCCTCAGCGTCTATTCCCGACTCGTGGAGCAGCTGCGCGGGGTTGCCCGCGCCCGGGAGGCTCTCCACGGCGAGCTTGCGCACGCGGACGTTCTCGACTTCGGCGAGCGCCCCCAGGACGGCGTCGCCGATCCCGCCTTCGGGCCGGTGGTCCTCCACCGTGACGATCGCCCCGGTGTCCGAGGCCGCCTCGCGCAGGGTCTCCTCGTCGACCGGCTTGACCGAGTAGAGGTCGATCACCCGCGCATTGACGCCGTCCTCGGCGAGCGCGTCGGCCGCCTTGAGCGCCTCGGACAGGGTCACCCCGGCCCCGACGAGGGTCACCTGATCGTCGTCGGAGCTGCGCACGACCTTGCTGCCGCCGATTGGGAACGCCTCGTCGGCGTCGTAGATCACGGCTGACTTCCCGCGTGTAGTGCGCAGGAAGGAGATCCCGTCGTAGTCGGCCATCTCGCGGACGAGCGCCGCGGTCTGGTTGGGATCGCAGGGGTAGAGGACGATGCTCGAGGTGATCGCCCGGAAGGCCGCCAGGTCCTCGAGGGCCATCTGGGACGGGCCGTCCTCGCCGATCGAGACACCGGCGTGCGAGCCGCACAGGGCGATCTTGGCCTGGCTGACGGCCGCCATGCGCACGAAGTCGTACGCGCGGCTCAGGAAGGCCGCGAAGGACGAGGCGAACGGCGTCCAGCCCCGCACCTGCATCCCGACCGCGGCGCCGACCAGCTGGCACTCGGCGATGTACATCTCGAAGAAGCGGTCGGGATGGGCCTTGGTGAACTCCTCTGCATGGGTCGAGTTGGACACCTCGCCGTCGAGCGCGACGATGTCGCTTCGCTCGCCCGCGAGCGCGGCGAGCGCCATGCCGTAGGCCTTGCGGGTGGGGATCTCCTCCTCCTCGGTGAGCTCCCAGCGGGGCCACTCGGGCTCCCCCGAGGTCTCGAAGCGGTGGGGCTCGCCGTCGGTGTCGGGCTTTGAGACCTCGACCGTCAGGTCGCGCACGCCGCCGAGCTCCTCGAGCGCCTCCTCGACGTCCTCGAGCGGCTTTCCGTGCTTGTCGTCCTGATCCTCGACCGCCTTGACGCCCTTGCCCTTCTTGGTCTGGGCGACGATGACCGTCGGCTTGCCGCTGGTCTCGGTCGCCTCGGCAAAGGCGGCGTCGATCGCCTCGACGTCGTGGCCGTCGACCTCTATCGCGTGCCACCCGAACGCGCGCGCGCGATCCGAGAAGCTCGCGAGGTCCCAGCCGTGCATCGTCTCGCCGCGCTGGCCGAGGCGGTTGACGTCGATGATCGCGGTGAGGTTGTCCAGGCCGGCGAAGGCGGCGTGCTCGAAGGCCTCCGACATCGAGCCCTCGGCCATCTCGCTGTCGCCGCAGACCACCCACACGCGGAAGGGCAGCTGGTCGAGCCTCTTTCCCGCGAGCGCCACGCCGACGCCGATCGGCAGGCCCTGCCCGAGCGAACCGGTTGCGACGTCGACCCACGGCAGGTCGGCGGGAGTGGGGTGGCCCTCGAGGCGGCTGCCCTGCTGGCGGTAGGTCAGTAGCTCGTCGTCGTCGATCGCCCCGACCGCCTTGAAGACGGAGTAGATCAAGGGCGAGGCGTGGCCCTTGGAGAAGATCAGGTGGTCGTTGTGCGGGTCGTCGGGACTGTCGAAGTCGTAGCGCAGGTGCTTGGCTATGAGTACCGCCAAGAGATCGGCGGCCGACATGGAGGACGTCGCGTGGCCCGAGCCGCCCGCGTCGCTCGAGCGGATCGAATCAACGCGCAGCTGCTGGCCGAGCTCGCGCAGGAAATCTGGATCGTTGTTGGTCATGCTCGTCTGCTACCCCCGTAGGCCATCATCGAAGCGAAACACGACTCATCTGGAGCCCTCACGAGCAGACTACGAGAAATCGCCGCGCTGGGCCAGGCGG
>JBBPZA010000039.1:0-20417 GCA_038199375.1 Solirubrobacterales bacterium
CCGTCCCCGTCCCGCCCGCGAACCGGACGCAGGAGGAAGCCGGAGGCGCGCCCTTGCGTGGCGATGGCCAGTCGGCGCCGGGGGCGGCAGGGGAGCGCAGCGCAGGGGATCGAGACCGCGCGCGCCGCGGCCGCGGCGCGAGAGAAAAGGGCGGCGGCAAGCGGAAGGGTGGCGGGAAGCGCGAGCGTGGGCGGAGGAGAAGCAGGGGCGGGAGGAGGGGCCGTGGCGGAAAGGGGCCGGGGCGAGGGGACCGCGGCGCGAAGCGAAAGCGTGGCGGGCGAAAAGGCGGGGCGAGGAGAAAGGGCGGCGGCTCAAGCGGCGGCGGTGGTGGGGGAGGTTCCGGCGGAAGCGGAGGCGGCGGCGGAGGCGGCGCCTCAAGCTCCGGCGGCCCCGGTTCGGGCGGCTCCGCCAAGCCGCCCCCTGCGACTTCCTCACCCGCCCCCGAATTTCCCCCGAGCCGGCCGGTCCCACCGCCGCACCCCGGCGGCGGCGAGTTTCTCCCGGTTTGAGCACTCTGTCAGGAAGCGTCGCTCTCGAGCGATGTGGCGACTCCACGGCGATGAGCGACGACGCAACAGCGAGCGTACGCGGCCCGCGTAGTCATGCCGCGGCGCGACCAACTGGCACGCAGAGCGCATGAACGTTGCCGCCGGCCTCGTGGATTGGTTCTGGTCCGTCGAGGTTGAGCACGTCGTAGCCGGCGGCTGTCATGGCGTCGAAGAAATCTCGGTTCTTGCCATGCATCTCGCAGACGACGGCCGGTTGCACGTCTGCCAAGAGTCGGCGCATCCCCGATAGGACCTCGAGCTCTGCGCCTTCGACGTCGATCTTGACCAGAGCGGGAGGCGGGGCCGGCAGGTCGTCCAGTGCGTATCCGGGCACCAGGCGGCGGTCGACCTCGAGCTCGTGCTCGCCCACCGACACCAGTCGCGTCCACAGGCTGTCGCGGACGACGATCAGTTCAGTCTCGCCCGTCCGCGCGGTCGCGGCGACGGCGTGAACCTCGATCCAGTCGATCGCGTTTCGTCTGGCGTGGTCGCCGATGGCCGCCGCGCAGGCCGCCTCGGGCTCGATCGCGACGACCCGTCCGCTGGGGCCGACGATGCGCGCGGCCAGCAGGCTGAACACGCCGATGTTGGCGCCCACGTCCCAGACGACCGCGCCATGGCCCACCATGCGCCTGAGGGCCTCCTGGACCTGGACCTCGTGGGTGCCCTCGAGCACCGCGTAGGCCTGCGCGCCCCACGGCTCGAACGTCCCGGCACTCAAGCGCATGCGCAACCCGACTCCGCCGAGCATGGACAACTCCCCGCGCGCCAGCACGAAGCTCAGTGGCCGAAGCCACCCACGGGCGTGCCAGTCGGCGAGCCGCTGCCACGAGACAAGGCGCATGAGCAGCCACACCAATCGGGTTCGCAGCATGGTCACCCAACGCGCGCGCTCAAGCGCCAAGACCCCGTGGCGGCTCTTCGACATCGCGCGTAAGTCTCCTTTGAGGCGCGCGAGCCAGTGCTCCCAAGCGAAGCGGCCTACCAACTACCCCGCCTCCGAATCCGCCCCCGAGGTCTTGCCCGCCTTCTCGCGGATGTCGGCGAGCTGATCGTCGACCCACTCGCCCGGATCTCGCTTGGTGACGATGGCCTTCAGCCCCTCCATCCGGCGCTCGCGCTCACTGGCGCTCATGGTCAGCGCTTCGTGGAGGGCGTCGGCGGTCTCCTGGACGTCGAAGGGGTTGACCGTCAGGGAGTACTCGCTGAGCTCCTCGTGTGCGCCGGTGTTCTCCGAGAGCACGGACACGCCGGCCCGCTCGTTGACGAGCGGCCCCTCCTTGGCGACGAGGTTCATCCCGTCGAACATCGCGTTGACGAGGAGGACGTCGTAGTGCTTGTAGGCGGCGAAGGCCTCGTTGAGCTCGTCGCGGAGCTTGAGTTGGATGGGCATCCAGTCGGGGGTGCCGTGTCGATGGTTGACCACGGCGACCAGCGCCTCGATGCGCTCGAGGTACTCCGCGTACTCGGGCACGTCCTGCCGCGACGGCATGAGCTGGGCCATGAAGGTGACCTTCTCGAGGAACTCGGGGTGCTGCTCGAGGAAGATGTCGAATGCGGTGAAGCCGCGCAGGACGTTCTTCGAGAGGTCGGCTCGGTCGACCCGCAGTATCAGGTGCTCGCGCCGGCGTTCGAGCAGCGTGCTCTCGAACTCCTTGACGCTGTCGGACTCGGCTGTCTGCTGCGCCTTGCGCCAGTCGATCGGCAGCGGGTAGGAGCGCACCCAGACCTCCCGGTCCTCGCGGTAGACGATCCCCTTGTCGAAGTCGACCTCGTAGCCCATGAGGTCCCGGCAGCAGAGGAGGAAGTTGTGCCGGTAGGCGCGGGTGTGGAAGCCGACTATGTCGTTGGACAGGACGCCGTCGTAGATCTCGCGGCGCATCTGGCGGGGCAGGACGCGCCAGGCGTCGGGCTGGGTCCACGGAATGTGGATGAAGTGGTGCAGGAACGCGTCTGGGCGCTCACGGCGAATGATCCCCGGGAGCGTGTAGAGGTGGTAGTCGTGGACCATCACCACCGGCTCCTCGACCTCGGTGATCTCCTCGATCACCGCTTTCGCGAGGTCCTCGTTGACGACCTTGTAGCCCTCCTCGTAGGCCGCGACCTCGTTGCGCCGGATGTCGGGGGAGTTGGAGAGGTCCCACAGGTAGTGCTGGATGAACCACAGCATCGGATTGGAGATCACGCTGTAGAAGCGGTCGTAGGCATCGTCGTCCGAGCTCACCAGTCGGACCTGGTACTCCCCGCCGTCCGGCGCCTCCACCGTGAAGGGCTTGCCGCTGGCCTCCTGGGACTTGCTGACGTCCTGCTCGGTCATCGCCGAGGCGATCCACACCGCGTCGCGGTGGGAGGCAAGGCCGGTGAGCGCGGTGACCAAGCCGCCGCCGCCGCGCTTTACCTCTCCGCCTTCCTCGAAGGTGACAGGGCCTCGATTGGAGACCAGGACGAGGGGCGGGGCGTCGGTCACGTGGTGGCGGTAGAGGGTAGGGATGGTGCGCCGGCGGAGGTGGGCGGAGGGGAGGCTGCGATGGCCGAAGCTGCGGCGGCGAGGCCGTCGGCGCCCGCTGCGGACTCCGAGAAGATCGAGAGCCAGTCGCGCAGGAGCCGCGGTGTGAGGAACTTTCGCCGCACCTGCTCCTTTCCGGCGAGCCCGAGCTTCTTGCCGAGGATGGGGTCCTCGAGGATCTCCAGGGTTCGCTGCGCGCACTCCTCCACGGTGTCGACGAGATAGCCGGAGACGCCGTCCTGGACCTGGAGCGGGATGCCCCCCACCGCGCCGCCGATGAACGGCCGCGCCTTCCAGATCGCCTCCGAGACGGTCAGCCCGAAGCCCTCGCGGGTCGACTTCTGGATGAGGACGTCGGCGTGGGACTGGAATGCGTTGACCTCGATCGAGCCGACATTGTTGAAGTTGTTGAGGATGTGGATGTCGGGGTCGCCCTCGGCGTGGGCGATCGTCGCGTTGAAGAAATCCCAGCCCTCGGGGTCGTCGGTCGCCATGGAGCCCACGAGCGCCAGCTGCACGTCCTCCACGCGCTCCTTGGCGATCCGGTAGGCGTCGATCACGCCGAGCGGGTCCTTCCAGGGGTCGAAGCGCGACACCTGGCAGATGAGCGGACGGTCGACGTCGATGCCGAACTGGTCGCACACGTAGCTCGCGTCCTCGGGGGAGAGCGCCATGTTCTTGGGCGCGAGCGGGTCGATCGCCGGAGGCATGATGCGCGCGGTCGCCTCCATCCCGTGAGGGACGTACTGATGCATGTGAAAGACCGAGTGCGGATACTCGAGCAGGTAGGGGAGCAGGTGCTCGATCGTGGCCGGGTTCGGAGCCGAGAGGTCGATGTGACAGCGCCACACCCACGTGCGCGCCTTCTCGGGCACGATCATCCGCAGGGCGGCGGGCTGGGGGTCGTGGATGATGCACACGTCCCACCCCTCGGAGAGCTCCCGCGCGTTCATCGTGTTGTACTGAAGCCAGGTCTCCCACTGCTCCGTGGTGAGATCCTGCGGACTGCCCTGCAGCGCGTTGTGGAGGACCTTGGTCGCGTTGAAGAACTCCTCGCGCCCGTAGATGACCTGCCACTCGCACTCCAGGCCGACATCGCGCATGAGCGGGATGAGCGTATAGAGGATCTCCGACACACCGCCCCCGAACGCCGTCGCCGAGATGTGCGCGACGCGCGTTCCCTTCAGCGGCTCGGCGAGCGCCCGGATCTCCTCGACCAGCGGGCGGCCGACGATGTGGGTGTAGTCGGCCAGGCTCTTCTGACCGACGGTGACGGGCTGAAGCACGTGGGCAAGATACCCGTGTTACCGGCCTCGAGACGCGCCGGGGCTAACCCGGGATCTCGAGCGTGAAGGTCGTGAGCCCGGGCCTCGAGTCGGCGACGAGCTTTCCGTCCATGCACTCGGCAAGCTCGCGGGCGATCGTGAGCCCCAGCCCCGAGCCCTGGGCGTCGGAGGTGAAGAACGGCTCGAAGACGCGGCCGAGGGTCTGGCGGCGGATGCCCCCGTGGTCTCGCACCGCGAGCCGGACGAGGCCGTCGTCGCGCGCCGCGGTCACGACGATTCCGGTTCCCTGCGGCGTGTGGGAGATCGCGTTGTCGAGGAGGATGCGGACGATCTGCGCCACGCGCTCGGGGTCGCAGGTCGCGTCGAGGCGCTCCTGGGGCACTCTGAGCTCGAGGCCCGACTCATGCTGGACGAGGGCGGGGACGAACTCCGCCGTGACCTCGCGGGCCAGGTCGGCGACGTCGACCGGCTCCGGGCGCAGCTCGAACGAGCCGGCCTCCATCCGCGAGAGGTCCAGGAGGTCGGTGGCCAGCGTCCGCAACCTGCCCGTCTGCTCGCGGATCTGGGCAAGGAAGGCGCGCCGCGAGTCCTCGTCGAGATCCTCCTCCTCCTCGAGGAGCTCGACGAAGCCGCTGAGCGAGAAGATCGGCGTGCGCAGCTCGTGCGACGCGGTGGCGATGAACTGCTTGCGGGCGTCGTCCAACTGCTTGAGCTGAGCCTGCATGCTGTTGAAGGCGCGCGCGAGCTGGCCGAGCTCATCTTCGCGGTCGACGGGAATGCGCTCGGAGAAGTCACCGGCGGCGACCTTCTCGGCTGCCTGCTCGAGCCGCTTGATCCGGATGCTCACCGCCCGCGCGACGAGATAGCCGGCCAGGGTCGCGAGGAACAGCGCGATGGCGCCGGCGACGAGGATCTGCCGGCGGATGATCGCCACGTCGTCGACCACGTCGCCCAGCGGCTCGGAGAAGACCACGACGCGCGCGGCTCTTCCGTTGAAGAACAGGGGCTTGGCCGCCTGCCCGAGCCGCCCCGAGTTGGTGGCCTCCGAGCCGGTGACGGTGCGCCCCGCCTGGGCGGCGTCCAGGGCGACCTGGAACTGGAGGTCGTCGAGGTTGGTCTGATCGGTGGAGTCCGAGATCGCGTAGAGCTGGAGGCCCTCGGTGCCGGGGCTCAGGCCGAGCAGCGTGACCCGCGCGTTGGAGCGGTCCGCGGCCTGGCGAACCTTCCCGTCGACCGATACGCTCGGATCGTTGGTGCCGATCGCCTCGACCAGCGGCCCGGAGTAGGCGCGGGCGTCCTGGGCCAGCGAGGCGAGCTTCTCCTGGCGAAGGCGGCTCTCGAGGGGCGGGACGACGTAGAAGTAGACGACCGTGATCGCCGCCGCGGTGATCGCGGCGAAGAGGAGCGCCTGCCGGTTGCGGATCGACCGCACGGCGACCGCTGGGGCGCTAGGCGCCGTTGTCGCGGAAGCGGTAGCCGACGCCGCGCACGGTGAAGAGGTACTCGGGCTCCTTGGCGTCGCGCTCGATCTTCTCGCGCAGGTGGCGGATGTGGACGTCGATGGTTCGCGGGTCCCGGTAGGCCGAGTCGCCCCAGACGCGCTCGAGCAGCCCGTCGCGGGTGAACACGCGTCCCGGCGCCCCGGCCATGGCGAGCAGCAGCTCGAACTCCACGAACGTGGTCCGGATCTCGAGTCCGCGGACGGACACCGAGCGCTTGGCGGGGTCGATGGTCAGCTCGCCGGACTCGAGCGGAGGTTCGTCGACGTGGCCCTCGGCGCGCGGGCCGGTCAGGGCGGCGCGCCGAAGCGCGGCCTTCACGCGGCTTCGGAACTCTCGAACCGAGAAGGGCTTGGTGATGTAGTCGTCTGCCCCGAGCTCGAGGCCGAGGACCTTGTCTATCTCCTCCGACTTGGCGGTGAGCATGATGATCGGCACCGACGAATGCGCGCGCAGGCGGCGGCAGACCTCGAGGCCGTCGAGCTCGGGCAGCATGAGGTCGAGGACGACCAGGTCGAAGGGCTGCACGGAGAAGCGCTGGAGCGCCTCTCGGCCGTCGGTCGCGCAGACCACCTCGTAGCCGTCCTTGCGCAGGGGGTATGAGAGGAGCGTCTGGACCGTGTGCTCGTCGTCGACGAGCAGAATGCGATGGGACGTGTCGACCATCGTGACCTGTCAACAGCTTAGAGAGCGCCACGGTGCGCTCTGCACGATCGCTGGCGCCCGTGCGTGCACCTCCCATGACGGCCACGTCGTCCTGGAGGCAACCATCTACGCTGCCCAGCCGTGCTCGACCTGCGTGTCTACCGAGCCGCCTTCGTCCCCGCTCTGCTCGCCATCGTCGTCGCCGCCTTCGCCCTCGAGGGTCGACAGGCGCCGATCGCCGGAACCCCGTTGGCCCCCGACGCCTTCGACGGCCGCAGGGCCATCGCCGACCTCGAGGCGCTGGGAACGGCCTTCCCGGATCGCCGCCCGGGCGCGCCCGATGACGAGCGGCTCGCGGCTCGCGTCGCCGGCACGCTCGGCCAGGGCAGGGAGTTCGACGTCTCCACCCGCCGGTTCAAGGCTCAGACCGCCGAGGGCGAGCGAGCTCTGACCACGGTCGTCGCGGTGCGACAGGGGATCGACCCGCGCCGCATCGTCGTCATGGCTCACCGCGACGCCCTGGAGCCCGGCTCGACCGCCGCGCTCTCGGGCACGGCCGCGCTCCTCGAGCTCGGGCGGGTCTTCCGGGTCGGGCGCTCACTGAGGCGCACGCTCGTGCTCGTCTCCACCAGCGGCGGCACCGCCGGCCTTGCCGGCGCGAGAGAGTTCGCCGAGGATCCGGGGGGCGAGATCGAGGCCGCGATAGTCCTGGGCGACGTCGCGGGCGAGCAGACCCGGCGACCGCTCGTGGTGCCTTGGTCAAACGGTCTCGGGACCGCGCCGCCGGTGCTGGCCGACACGCTGAAGGGCGCGCTGCGGGCCGAGGTCGGGCTGCGGCCCGGCGGGTACCGCTTCCCCGGCCGGGTGGCGCGACTGGCCTTTCCGCTCGCTCTCACCGAGCAGGGAGAGCTCAACGAGCGCGGAGCCCCGGCCGTCCTCATCTCGGCGACGGGGGAACGAGGCCCGGCCGGCGAGCGTGCGGTCTCGCGCAAGCGCCTGCAGGCCTTCGGTCGAGCCGCGCTGCGAACCGTCACGGCCGTCGACGGCGTGCGCGGAGACCTCGCGGGACCCGACGCCGACCTCGGGATTCAGCGCAAGGTCATTCCCGGGTGGGCGGTGCGGGTCGTGACCGCCCTCCTCATCCTCCCGGCCCTCCTCGGCGCCATCGACGGCTTCGCCCGTGCGCGCCGGCGTCGGCATCCCGTCGGCATGTGGCTGCGGTGGGGGCTCGCGGGCGCGGCTCCCTTCCTGCTGACGGCCGCGCTCCTGTGGGCGCTGCGCCTCGTGGGGCTGATCGCGGCGCCCGGCGCGCCGGTCCCGGCGGGAGCGGTGCCACTCGACGCGGCGGCGCTGGCCGCCATGGGGAGCGCGGCGCTCGCCGTCGTCCTCGGCTGGATCGGCCTGCGCCCGATGCTCCTCCGCGCGCTCGGGGTGAGCGGAAAGCCGGAGTCCCCGGGCGCGGCCGCCGCGGTGATGCTGCTTCTGGTCGCGGCCGTCATCCTGATCTGGGTTCGCAATCCCTACACCGCCGCGCTGCTTCTCCCGGCGCTCCACGGATGGCTGCTCGCGGTGGAGCCCCGGACGCGGGGACCCCGCCTCGTCCTCGCCGTACTGGTCGTGCTGGCGCTCCTGCCCCTCGCCCTCGTGGGCCTTTACTACATGCACGCGTTCACGATGAGCGCCGCCGAGCTTGCCTGGATGCTCCTGATGCTCGTCGCAGGGGGCGGCGTGGGCCTGGGAGCGCTGCTCGTCTGGTCGCTGCTGGGCGGCTGCCTGCTCAGCGTGCTGTCCATCCTTCGCCGCAAGCCCCGGCGTGAGCGCCCGGAGCCCGCGGCGAGCCGCGGCCCCCTCTCCTACGCCGGTCCGGGTTCGCTCGGGGGAACCGAGTCGGCGCTGCGCCGATGAGAGGCGCCGGCCTCGGGCCCGCATTCAGGCCGGTGCGGGCGGGGCTGCGACGACGACCGAGGCCAGGGCGCAGGCGCGCGCATGGTCCCCTCCGGGTCCTTTCGACGCTGCTCATCGCCGCCGGGCTGCTCTTCATCGTCGACGCCGGGCTCACCGTCGCCTGGCAGGAACCGGTCTCGGCGCTCTACGCCCGGCTCCAGCAGAAGGGGCTGGCGGACGACCTCTCGACTTTCGAGCGAGCTGCGCCGACCCCCGGCGAGCTCGCCGCGCTCGAGCGGCTGAAGAGCGATCGCCGCCGGATCGCGTTTCTCGCCCGCGCCCTGCGCGGCCGGGTCGACGAGGGCGAGCCGATCGGCCGCATCCGCATCCCGCGCATCGGCGCGAGCTTCGTCGTCGTCGAGGGAACCGAGCCCGGCGACTTGCGCAAGGGCCCCGGCCGGTACGCCGACACCTCGCTTCCCGGCCTCCCGGGCACCTTCGCCCTGGCGGGGCATCGGACGACCTACCTGTCTCCGTTTCGCGACATCGACAAGCTGGGGCGGGGAAGCGACGTGGTCGTCGAGATGCCCTACGGGCGCTTCACCTACGAGGTCTTTGGCAAGCGCATCGTCGACCCGAGCGACGTCGGCGTTCTGGCCGCTGTCCCGCGCGAGCGCCGACTCGTGCTGACCGCGTGCCATCCGCTCTACAGCGCGCGTCAGCGTATCGTCGTGCTGGCGCGTCTGGTGCTCACGGAGCCGCGCGGGCGAGCGTCGGCGTGAGCCGAACGCCCGGGTGGGGTGGGGCCGGAACCCCATAACGGGCGTCCAGCCTGGGCGGCGGCGGCTCAGCCTCCGCGTTTGGCGGAACGATATTGCCCATGCCGTCCAACCCCGGAGGCACCCGAGATGGAGACGATCCGCACCGTGGACATACAAGAGCTCAGGGCGCGCGTGGCACGCGCCGAGTACACCGTGGATACGGAGGCAGTGGCCGAAGCGATCGTCCGACACGCCCTGTCGAAACCCGATCGGCCGCATCCCGGCGCGAACGCCCCCCATCCAGCGGCGACGCTCGCCCTCGAGGGCGGCGCCGGCACCGCGGCTGCGTAGTCCCCCTCCCGTACGTACCGGTCAGCCCGCGCGGTGCTCGAAGCCCCGGGCGGCCACCTCGCCGCCGGGGCCCACCAGCACCGCCCCGGGCGGCCCCGCCTCGACCGCGCCGACCCAAGTGACTTGCGCCATCGCGCCCGCTTCCTCCGCCGGCGCACAGACGCACAGCTCGTAGTCCTCGCCGCCGCTCGCCGCCAGCAGGGCGGGCTCGGCGCCGATCTGCGCCGCCACCTCGGCCAGCCCCGCCGCGAGCGGTAGGGCCTCGACGTCGATGCGAAGTCGCGCTCCGCTGCGCTCTCCGAGCCGCGCCGCGTCTGAGGCGATCCCGTCGGAGAGGTCGATCATCGCGCAGGCTCCGGCCTGCGCCAGCGCCAGCCCCTGCGCCAGCCGCGGCTCCGGGCGACGGTAGCGCTCCACCAGCGAATCGGGTCCCCGGGCGCGGCCGTCGAGGATCGCAAGGCCGGCGGCAGCCGCCCCGAGGGGCCCGGTGACCCCCACCCGGTCGCCGGGCCGCGCGCCGTCGCGGCCGACGAGCGACCCCGCGTCCTGCACCCACCCCGTGACGGTGACGCACAGCGCCAGGGCCGGGCCGCTCGTGACGTCGCCGCCGGCGAGGGTCGTCCCCGTGCGCTTCGCGAGCGCCTCGGCTCCGCGGTGCACGGCGAGGACCTCCTCGTCGGAAAGATCGTCGGGAAGGATGGCGGCCAGGTAGGCCTCCCCGGCCGGGCAGCCCATCGCCGCGAGGTCGGAGAGCGCGCCCGCGAGCGCGCGGTGCCCGATGTCCTCGGGGGCGACCTGCGAGCGGCGGAAGTGGACGCCGTCGACCATCGTGTCGACCGAGGTGACCGCGAAGGCACCCCCCCGCACCACGGCCGCGTCGTCCCCCAGCCACCGAACCACGCGGCTGCCCTCGCGCCGGCCCAGCGCGGCCTCGATGGCGTCGAGGAGGGCGCGCTCAGCGATGCCGGTAGACGATCCGGGCGCGGTCGAGGTCGTAGGGGGAGACCTCCACGCGGACGCGGTCGCCGGGGAGGATCCGAATCCGGAAGCGACGCATCTTGCCCGCCACGTGACCGAGCACGTTGTGCCCGTTGTCGAGCTTGACGCGAAACATCGCGTTGGGCAGCGCCTCGACGACCTCGCCCTCGAATTCGACCTTCTCTTCCTTGGCCACGGCGGGAGAGACTAGTGGCTACTGCCCGGGCCCGTCCTGGGACGGCGACTCGTCGAGCTGCTCGTTGCCGTAGTCGGTGCCGCCGGGATTGTCGACCCCGTTGCCGCCGTTCTGCCCGCCGCCTCCGCTCAACGGGGCGCCGCCGCCGGTTCCGTCCACCTCCGGCCAGTCCTTGCAGAACCTGCGCTTGGCCACCTTCATGTAGTCGCCCCAGATCTCGGCGGGGAAGGTGCCTCCGGCGACGCGGATGCCCCGCACGTTGTCCATGGAGACCTTGTTGGACTGGGGATAGCCCACCCACGTCGCGGTGGCCGTCCGAGGGGTGAAGCCGACGAACCAGGCGTCGGTGTAGTTGTCGGTCGTCCCCGTCTTGCCACCGGCCGGGCAGCCGATGTTCGCCGCGGTACCGGTGCCCTTCTGGATGTTCTGCTTGAGGATGCCGCGCGCCTGCGCCGCGGCCTCCTCCGTGAAGATCCGCTTGCGCTTGGCCCTGCCGAAGTTCTTCACCTTGCCGTCGGGGAAGACCACCTTGCGGATGGCGATCGGCTTGACCTTGGAGCCGCCGTTGGCGATCGACGCATACGCGGTGGCCATCTCGAGCGGCGAGACTCCTCGCTCGAGGCCGCCCAGCCCCTCCGCGGGATAGCCGCTGAGCTTGGAGGTGATGCCCATCATCCGCGCGGTCTCCTTCACCTTGTCGGGCCCGACGTCGAGGATCAGCTGGGCGTAGACCGTGTTGTCGGACTGGAGGGTGGCCTCGACGAGGTTCATCGAGCCGCCGTAGGTGCCGGCGTAGGTCTTGACCTTCCACGGGCCGTACTTCGGGTCGACGATGTTGAGCGGCCTGGAGACATAGGTCCTGCTCCGCGGGTCGATTCCCAGGCGCAGAGCGGTCATGAGGACCATGACCTTGAAGGTGGAGCCGGGCTGGCGAGCGCCCTGTGCCGCGAGGTTGTACTTGGAGCGGCGATACACGTTGGAGGCCGCCATCGCGCGGATGTAGCCCGTGTCCGGGTCGACGGTGACGACCGCCGAGCGGGGGTCGGTCGGGTCGCCCAGCCTGCCGGCCATAGCCGCGCGCGCGGCCTCCTGGAGCCCGAGGTCGATCGTCGTGTAGACCTTCAGGCCGCCTCGGCGTACGGTGTTGGCGCCGTAGCGGTCGATGAGCTCCTGCCTGACGTAGTCGAAGAAGTAGCTCTCCTTCTTGCGTGTGTAGTAGTCGTTCTCGTTGACCCCGAGGCTCGCCGAGATCGCGCGCAGGGACTCGGGCCGCGTGATCATCTTCTCCTTGGCCATGAAGCGCAGGACGTCGTTGCGCCGCGCCTTGGCCTCGTCGGGATTGGTGAACGGGTTGAAGCGCGACGGCGCCTGAGGAAGCCCGGCCAGGAGCGCGGCCTCCTTGAGCCTCAGCCTGCGGGCGGGCTTGTCGAAGAACAGCCGCGACGCCGCCTCGATGCCGATCGCCGACCGTCCCCCCACCGTTCCGTAGGGAATGTTGTTGAGGTACTCGTCGAGGATCCATTCCTTGGAGCGCTCGTTCTCGAGCTCCTCGGCGAGCTTTGCCTCCTTGATCTTGCGCTGGTAGGTGCGCTCGGTGGAGACGTAGGCGAGGTTGCGGACGAGCTGCATGGTGATCGTCGATCCGCCCTGGACGGTCTCGCCCGACTCGAAGTTGTCGATCGCGGCACGCACCAGGCCCGGATAGTCGACGCCCGTGTGCTTGTAGTAGCGGCGGTCCTCGATGGCCACCGTCGCCTGCTTCATGACCTTGGGGATCCGGCTGCCCGGGACGGGCGTTCGCAGCTCGTCGGACTCGATGAACCCGAGGCGGTCGCCGTTGGCGGCGTAGACCGCCGAGACCGAGCCCTTGTCGGCCGGCTTGAGGGTCTCGATGGCGGGCGCCGAGGAGGCGATCGAGATGATGTAGCCGATCAGGGAGACCAGGCCGATGGCCGCCACGGTGCTGAAGAGCCCGAGGATGAGCAGGATGGCCTTGGACGCACGCCCGCCGGCTTGGCGGTGGCGCCGCTTGTGTCGCTGGCGGCGAGTCATGAGGGTGATGGTGCGCGCGGGGCGCGACGAGGATGGATTCTAGCCGGGGAGGGGCCCTCCTCTCGCAGGATGGGGTGCGGAGCCGCAGGGCGGGCGGATCACCGAGGGCTTGAGAACATCCTCACCGTGGCGAGCACCGCCCTCCGACTCTCCCGCCTTCCGGCTCATGCGCTCGGCGCCGAGCGGACCGAGGCGCTGCGCGAAGCCTGGCGCGCGCTGTGGTGGTCGCGCCTGGTGGTCTGGGTCGGGGGACTCGGCGCGCTCGTCGCGGTGGGGCCCCACCGCGGCAATCGCTCGGCCTTTGACCCCGGCGGGCTCACCGCTCCCTTCGGCGCGGGCGCAGACGCGCTCGTGGCGCCCGCCGCCCGGTGGGACTCGGTCTGGTACCTCGTGATCGCGAGCGACGGGTACCTCGACGACGAGCGCGCGGCCTTCTTCCCGCTCTACCCGCTGCTCCTGCGCCTCGCGGGCGCCGTGGTCGGCTCGCCGGTCATCGGCGGCGCGGTGGTCTCCCTGCTCGCATTCCTCGCGGCCCTCTACTTCCTCCATCGGCTCACCGAGCTCGAGCTCGGCTCGGACGCGGCGCGGGCGACCGTGTGGCTGTGCGCGCTGTTTCCGATGAGCTTCTTCTTCTCGGCGGTCTACTCGGAGTCGCTCTTCCTGCTCCTCTCCGTCGGCGCCGTATACGCGGCGCGGCTGCGCCGCTGGCCCGTGGCGGCCGCACTGGGCATGCTTGCCGCCGGGACCCGCAGCGCGGGCGTCCTTCTCTTGGTTCCCCTCGTGCTCGAGGCGATCCAAGCGCGGCGGGCGACGCGAGCCGAGGCCCGATCCGGCCCGCGGCTTCGCCGTCTCCCCGGAGCGGAGCTCTGGCTTCTCCTCGTCCCTGCCGGCCTGCTCGCCTTTCTCCTCTTCCTCGCTTTGGCGGGCGCCGACCCGGCGGGCCCCTTCAATGCCCAGGAGGTGTGGATGCGCCACTTCGGCGCCCCGCTCGCCGGCGCCTGGGACGGGGCCGTTGCCGCGTGGGACGGAGCGCGCCAGCTCCTCTCGGGCTCGCGCTCGCCGGCCTACTTCGAGGTCGCCGCGGGAGATCCGTTCAGCGTCGCCGGGCACAACCTCACGCTCTTCGCCTTCCTCGCGGGCGCTCTTGCCGCGGCGGTCGGAGCGATCCGCAGCCTGCCGAGGATCTACGGCGCCTACGTCGTCGCGATGCTGGCGCTGCCGCTCTCCTTCCCGGTCTCAACCCAGCCGCTCATGTCCCTCCCGCGCTTCGTCGCGGTGCTCTTCCCACTCTTCATGTGGAGCGGCCTTCGCCTGAGTGGCGGTTTGCACGAGGAGCCCGGCGCTGCCCGCGCGCCTGCCGATCGCCGCCGCCCGCGGCGGTGGACCCTTGCCCTCTCCGCCGTCGCACTCGCCGCCTTCAGCGCGCAGTTCACCTGCTGGGTGTGGGTCGCATGAGCGCCGCGCAGCCCCGGGCCGTGCTGCTCGACGCGATGGGAACCCTGCTCGAGCTCGAGCCCCCCGCGCCCTTGCTGCGCGAGGCGCTGCGCGAGCGACTCGGCGTGCGCGTCGACGAACGCGAGGCGGCGGCGGCGATGCGTGCGGAGATCGCCTTCTATCGCGCCCACCACCTCGAGGGCGCCGACCGCGCGGGCCTTTCCGCGCTGCGCCGCGGCTGCGCCGAAGAGATGCGTCGCCGGCTTCGCGCTCTGGCGGAAACGCCCTCCGAGGCGGTCCTCGAGGTCCTGCTCGCCGCCCTGCGGTTTCGCGCGTACGCCGACGCGGCGCCCGCACTCACCGCGCTTCGACGAGCCGGCATCCGCCTCGTCGCCGTCAGCAACTGGGACGTCTCGCTGCACGACGTCCTGCGGTCGACCGGCCTCGCTCCGCTGCTCGACGCCGCGATCAGCTCGGCCGAGGTGGGAGCGGACAAGCCGGCGCCGGGCATCTTCGTGCGGGCGCTTGCGCTCGCCGGCAGCGTGGCGCCGCGCGACGCCGTTCACGTCGGCGATCGCGTCGACGAGGACGTGGCCGGCGCCCGCGCCGCCGGGATCCACCCGATCCTGCTGGTTCGCGGCCGAGAGCCGCCGGGCGGCGTGGAGCACGTTCGCTCTCTGGCGGCGCTGGCCGAGCGGTTCGCGGCGTCCGCGTAGACCGCTGCCCAGCTGAGAAGCATGCGTCCCGGGTGGATCGCCTCGCCCCCGTACCCTTCTCTGCCTTGTCCTACGCCCACCCGCACCCCGGTCCGCCGCCCGAGCTCCCCGAGCTCCCCGAGGGCGCCCCGCCGCCGAGCCGGCCGCCCCGGCGGCCGGGAAGCCCGGCGCAGACCCCGTGGCCGGCATGGACCGCCCCGGTCGGCTTGCTCTCGGCGTTCGGGGTCGCGCTGGTCGGAGGGGCCATGATCAGTCTGCTGGGGACGCTGCTGGCCGGCGGCGACATCGAGGACCCGCCGCCGGGGCTGCTCATAGCTGCCACCTTCTTCCAGGACGCCTGCCTGATCGGCGCGGCGCTCGTCCTCGCGAGGGTCACCAGCAGCGCCCGCGGAGCGTGGCACTTCGGGCTGCGGCCCACCCACCTCGGAGTGGCGATCGGGTGGCTGGTGGCCGCCTACGTGTCCTTCCTCGCCCTCACCGCCGCATACCTGGCCGTCATGCAGGCACTCGGGGCGAACGTCGACAGCCAGGACGAGCTGCCCAAGGAGCTGGGGGCCGACGAGAGCACGCTCGCGCTCGTGGTCGTCGGCGTTCTGGTCACCGTGGCGGCTCCCATCGCCGAGGAGCTCTTCTTCCGCGGGTTCTTTTTCACCGCTCTGCGGCGGTGGAAGGGGGTCGGAGTCTCGGCGGCGATCACCGGCGCCGTCTTCGGCCTCATCCACGTTGGCTCCGCGCCCGTGGAGTTCCTCGCGCCTCTGGCGCTCTTCGGCGTGCTGCTCTGCCTCGTGTACTGGAAGACCGGCTCGCTGTTTCCGTGCATCGGACTGCACGCGGTCAACAACTCCGTCGCCTTCGGCGCCTCCCAGGACTGGACCTGGCAGATCCCGCTCGTCGTGCTCGGGGCCCTGACGATCCTCGCGCTCGTCCTGGCACCTTTCGCCATGCGCGGCCGTACGCCCCCGGCCGCCGCGCCGGGGGCGAGCTGACCGCGCGGGGCACGGCCGCTGACGCGAACCGCACCCCCCCGCTTGCGAACCGCACCCCCCGTTTGCGCTCCTCAGGATAAGATCACGGCCGAATGCGCCCGCTCCGCCTTCTGCCCGCACTGATCGCGGCCCTCGCGTGCTTGGCGGTCCTGCCCGCCGGGGCACTCGCCGTGTCGCCCGCGCCTGCCCTCGAGGCCGGCACGACCGGCACCTACACCTTCAAGGGCGACCGTGCGGTGGTGCAGGGCGCCATGTGGGGGGTCAAGGGCGTCGCGCGCACCGGCCCGGGCGCCGAGGTCATCCTCCGGCTCTACCGCGGTGGACGGGCGGTCAAGGTCGTGCGGCGGGCCGTCGCGGCCGACGGACGCTTCGCCGCGCGCTTTCGGATCGGCAAGGCGGGCCCGGTCACGGTGGAGGTCGTGCGCCCGCCGACCCCGACCGCCGCGGCCACGCGCGCCCGTCGCATTCGCGTCTGGGTGCTCAACCCCTCCGCCCGCTCGGGTCCGTCGATGCTCTTCCTCCAGCAGCGCCTGACCCGCATGGGCTACTGGCCCTCGCTGTCGGGCCGCTACGACTACCGGACGAGGTGGGCCATCATGGCCTACCGCAAGGTCAACGCAATGGCGCGGAGCTTCGGGCTGAACCGTGGGATCTACCTGCGCGCGGCGCGCGGCGCCGGGCGCTTCGGGCCCAAGTACAAGGGCACGGGCGCCAACCGCGTCGAGGCCGATCTTTCCCGCCAGGTCTACGTGCTGATCGACGGGAAGGGCAAGGTCGTCCGCGTCTTGCCGACCAGCTCGGGCAAGCCCTCGACCCCGAGCGACATCGGGCGCTTTCGCTTCTACCGCAAGCAGCCGGGCGTCAACGGCAAGGGCATGGTGAACTCCGTCTACTACAACGGCGGTGAGGCCCTCCACGGCTACAAGGACGTCCCGACCTATCCGGCCAGCGGCGGCTGCCTGCGGACGCCGACGACCTACTCGGGCGCGATCATGGGCTGGATCCGCCTCGGCGATCGCATCGACGTCTACCGATAAGAGCCCACTCCGCCAGGCCCGCGCGTCACTCCCACCGGCATAGACCTCGAGCCGGCGCGCGACCGCCTCGTCGCCGAGCTCCGCGAGCACGGACTGATCGTCGGCGAGGTCGTCCTCACCAGCGGCCGTCTCGCCCAGTACCTCGTCGACGCCAAGCGGGCGATCCTGCGCCCGGCGGGCTTCGCGGCGCTCGCCTCGCTCGTCGCCGAGCAGGCGCAGGCGTGGGGGGCGAGCGCGGTGGGCGGCATGACGATGGGGGCCGACCCCATCGCGTGCGCGGCGCTGGCGGGCGGCGCCGACGTAAAGGCCTTCTTCGTGCGAAAGGAGGCCAAGGTGCACGGCCTCAGCCGGCGAATCGAGGGGCCCTCGCTCGATCCGGGCGAGCGCTGCCTCCTCGTCGAGGACGTCGTGACGACCGGCGGCTCGACGATCCGAGCCATCGAGGCGGTGCGGGAGGAGGGCCACGCGATCTGCGGGGTCCTGGTCGTCTGCGACCGCCTCGCGGGCGGCGCCGAGGCGATCCGGGAGGCGGCCGCGGGCGCCCCCTACCGGGCGCTGACGACGATCGACGAGGTCTACCCGGAGCGCCCCGACCGCTCGCCGTAGGAGGGCCGGCGATGCGGGACCCGTCTGGCCGGCGCTGATGACTTCGTGTCCGCTTCCGGGCTGGCGAGGCGGCGCTCGAGATCGGTGAAGGCGTCGATGAGGTCGGTGGCCTCGAAGGCTCGGTTGCGTCGGCCGACCGTCGTCTGCTCGAGGATGCCGGCATCGGCAAGCCGACCTACGGCCTCGTTGACTGCCTGCTCGCTCCGGCCGGTAAGCGCGGCTGCGCTTTGGACGGTCACGATGGGAGCGCCGGGCAGCGCGTCGATCAGGAGCCCGGCGGCTGATCCGGAGCGCACCCTGCCGAGCCGCGCCCGCCAGTTCCTCTGCAGCTCGCGCACGCGCTCCTCATAGGTCTCGGCGTCTGCGACCGCTCGGCGCATCGCTGTCGCGAAGAGGGCGACCCAGCGGTTGAAGCCCTCGTGCGCCGCGGCCGAATTCGGGGATCCGCGATACCGGGTGGCCATGAGTGCGTCGATGTAGTCTGCTGCCCAGGTTGCGAGAACGAGGGATACGGGGGGAAGGACCTTTGGCGCCAGGCCGCGCCTGCGCAGAACGACGTGGATGAGTGCGCGTCCTGTCCTGCCGTTGCCGTCGACGAACGGATGGATGGTTTCGAACTGCGCGTGAGCGGCGGCAGCCTGCGCCACGGCGGGGAGGTCGTCCCCGTTGCAGAATGTGCATAGGTCCTCGAGGAGCGGCTCGACCTTTCCGGGCGGTGGCGGCACGAAGGCGGCGCGGCACGGGTTGTAGCTGCTGCCGCCGATCCAGTTCTGCTCGGTGCGCAGCTTGCCCGCGTGCTCGCGGAGGCGGGTACCGGCGAGCAGACGGTGGTGGATGGCGAGCATGCCGTCGACCGTGATCGCCGCCGCGGCGGCAACGTCATCGACTGCCCAGTTCATCGCCTCCACGTTGTTGAGTACCTCGAGGGCCGTGACGTCGGACGGCTCGTCGCCGATGACTTGCGCCGCTTGGGCGCGGAGCAGGCGGCGCCCTGCGATTTCGAGACCCTCGATGCGAGACGAGGCGACGGCCTCCGCCCGGAGCAGGAGGCGGGCGACCGCCTCCGCGTCGATCAAGCCGCGGGCATGGAGGTTGAGGCGTGTGACGGCGTTCTCAGCGTCCGCCACGTCGGCGGCTGTAGTGTCGCGGAGGGAGATCGTGCGATTCATCAGGGGATCGGGCACGTAAGCCTCGTATTCACACCCCCGCCGATCCCGACGCGGCAGCCCCGGGATTCCCGCCGGGCGCCAGATCTCCTTGATTACCTCGCTCACATACTCAAGCTTATTGCGAAAGCTTGATTATGAAAGTCTGCTGATCAAGGCTCTCGGGCCGGCCGCTGCGCGCGCAGCGACCGGACGATCGCCGCCACCTTGGCGGCATAGCGCCGCGCCGGGACCCGTGCACTTCGGAAGAAGATCAACGTGAAGGTCGCCGTCTCTCGCTTGTGGATGGCGAAGACCTCGATCGCCTGCCGAAGCCCGGTGCGCTTGAAGACGCCGTTCGCCTGCACCTTTGCCGTCGGGTACCGGGCCCCCCGCACCCGCCGCGCCTTGCGAGCGCGCAGCCCTCGGTAGCCCTCCAGGGCGCGCGCAGCCCGCCTCGCGTAGGTCTTCGGGCCAAGGCTGCGCCCGACCTCCGTCCGGTCCGCAGAGATCGACACGGCGACGGCGCGGTCCTTCGAGCGCACGAGGGTGGGCCGCTTGCCGGCTCGCGCGCGCCAACCCGGGGGCAGGCCGACGTTGAAGCCGGCGCGCCGCTCGACGACCCGCTTCCATCCGGCGGGAAGCTTTGGCCGCCGTTCGTCGCGCTCGCGGACGTCGGTGGGTTTCGCCCCCTCGCTCCCGCATCCGACGGGGAGCGCCGCGAAAGCCACGGCGAGGACGAGAACGGCGCAGAGCGCCCCGAGCTGGATTCGAACCAGCGGCCTACTCCTTAGGAGGGAGTCGCTCGATCCGGCTGAGCTATCGGGGCAAAGCGCGCCATGGCGGCCAATCTGGCCGCAAAACCGTACATTGGGCTATGGATACCGCCAGCGTCACGAGAGTTCATGAGGGAACACAAAGGAACGGAAAGTGCGACATTTGTGTTCTCCAGCCCGCCCCGCTTGTGCTCCCTCATCTGTTCCCCCGTTGCCATCGCGCTGATGTTAGAGATGCAATGAGCGTAGGCTCACCCGCGGGGGGGTGGGGGGACATGCCGCGTCCTCCACTGCCTCGCGGCCTGCGAGGGCGCAGGAGGGCTTGGCAAGGTTGGTCAGGTCGGAGGGGAGCCGAACTCGATCAAGATGTGGAAGGTGCACCAGCGCCACCCCCCGCTCGACGTTCCCGCGACTGCCGGTGGAGCTTGCGCGAGCGCTCCGTCTCGCGCGGGATAAGCGGCGTCCGATCTCCCCAAAGGCCGGGACCGTCGGCGATCAGTCCCCGCAAATCCCGTAAGTCCCGCCGCCGCTCGATCCCAACGTGCAGTCCCCGTCGCGACGCGCTGCAAACCCACTTCCGAATCGGCAAGTTGTCGGCAGCCCGGCGAATTCGGCACTGGGAGCAGGCTTGTGCCCTATCGCTGCCTACCGCCCGTCGCCGCGGGGCGCGTCGCCGCGCTCGCGCTCGGGCGCTCGGGCGCGCTCCTCATGCTCTCGGGCCTGCGCGCGCCCACGCTTGACGCCGTCATCCGATCCTTCGCGCTCGTCTACGTCAGGGTCGAGCTCGCGCGCACGCGCCTCGTGGCGATCGACCTCGCTGCCCGTCGCCTGGGCCTGCTCGCGCCGCTCGACGGCCTCGGCCCGCTGGCGATCGGCGTGGTGCTCTAGCTCGTCGGCCTCGGCGCGCATCCGCTCGGCCTGCCGATGACCCTCGGCGGCCTCCCCATGCTCGCGCTCGGCTCGCCACTCGTGCTCGTCGGCTGTGGCCTGCTCGCGCTCGAGTTGCCGTGC